>CAXHNU010000137.1:0-7823 GCA_964017555.1 uncultured Butyricicoccus sp.
GGGATTTTTTCAACAGTCTGCATTACGCCCATCAATTCCGCATTGCCAAGCACATACTGTGCATAATAGGTGGAACAAGTGCCGTTGACGTTTTGATACAGGGAAACCGCAATCATAGTAAGGGTCAGCATAATGAAATATTTGTTGTGAAGCGCCGCGCCAAGACGAGTGGTAAAGGGCAGACCTTCCGCTTCTTTTGTCGCTGCCGGATGAAAACGCTCTTTACAGCCAAAAAATGTCCACATCAGCATACCGAACGCAATGACTGCATAAATAACAGTAACAATAATCCATGCGTGTTGGTCGCCGCCCAGCCGGTTAATGAAAGGCAGAGTGCAGGCGGTAACAATCATATTACCGATTGGTGACATGGACATACGGAACAGGTTAAGCTTTGCAAGGTCACTGTCATCATTGGTCATCATTGGCGCCATGGATGAATAAGGAAGGTTTAGCGCGGTATAGACAAAAGTGGTGCAAAGGTTATAAGTAATAAAGATATAAACCGCTTGTACTATATTCGTCGCGCCCGCCGGGACGGAAAACAGCGCAACCGCAGATAATCCATAGGGGATTGACATCCAAAGAATCCATGCGCGGGCTTTGCCGTGCTTGGAATTCACTTTATCCATAATCTGTGCGATTGCAAGGTCAGAAATGCCGTCAAAAATACGGGATAACAGCAGGATGGTGCCAACCAGGCCAGCAGAAATGCCAACGACATTGGTATAAAAGTAAACAACCAGACCAGAAGTAAGCGCGAACACAACATTACACGCTACGTCGCCCATGCCGTAGGCAATTTTTTCTGCAATGCCTGTACGGAAGGTAGCTGCCCGTGCTTGTGTTTGATTCGATGCCACAATTTTTACCTCTCTTTCATTTGTGGGAAGAAATCCGACCTGCGCACTGCCGTTTTTCCTTTTCTGCTATTAGTTTATCAGCTTTTTGCGTCGGATTCTATTCGTGTTTTCACACGTTCTTACCAGAAAAGCGTCTGCTTTTCCAAAGGAGAAGCAGGTGTTTTTTCAGAAAGGTCAAAATTTCGATATAAAAATGTCATGGAATATCGCTATACAGAGCGGCTATTCCTCTAGCTGATGCAATAAAATCAACCGCGTTTCAAGCGGATATAAGGTTTCCTCCAGCCGCAAACCGCCCGTTGCCGTTACTTCCCGCACATGATAAGATGGCTGGGCAGTTTCTACAAGGTAGCGAATTTCTTCTGGGCGCAGATAAGCAGGCGCACCGGTTTCCAGCCATTTATCAAATGCTGAACCGCTGCCTCGCCCAATGGTGCGGGTTTCGAGCCGGTAAACGCCATCCGGGATACCATCCAATGTTAGGCGCAGCTGACGCACTGTATCCAGCTGAAAGACAGAATAAGCCTCCTGCGGGGACGAAAGGCGTTTATAGCGGTAACGGTACAGATTATCATAGTGGCAATAATGATACAGCAAAAGCTGAAAATCCTTGCCGTGGCGGGTTAAAAACCATCCATCACCCGCGCCTATTTGGGTATCTCCTAGCTGCCGCAGGAAACGCATCGCTTGATAGCCGCTTTTGGGAATGCCATTGTAGGTGAACAGTCCATAGCCGCCGTGGAAAACGCTGTCCAGTGCGGTATGCTCATCCATCAGATCGGTCAGCAGCCAGTATCCAAACGACTCCGCGCAGTCATAATTTTCACAAAGGTTTTTCGCCAGCCAAACCGCTTTGTAACAGGTGTCGCCGGATAGGTCGCGCTGCCAAAGCGTGGAGTTGCATTCCTCAAACCACAGCTCCTGTTTGTCCGCGCCAAATTCCTCAAAAAGGCTTTGTAACTGCTTCCGCACGGTACGCATAAAATTTTCATCACTCGATAATACGGTTGGTGCAGATTGTTGGCTCGAAGTAAAATCCATAAAAGCAGGATCGCGCCCCGCTGCACGGTGTGGGAAATACTGTACAGCGAAAAAATCCGGCATACATCCATTTTGCTGTGCAAAGGCAAGGAAATTCCGGTAGCCGTTTGGTTCCCAAACCAGATTGGCGAAAGCGCCTGGCCCGCCAAAAAGGAACTTGGTATCAACTGATTTCACTGCATTGTAAGAGGCACGGTAAAGCGCAAAATAATCCGCAATATCCATGCAGCCCAAAAAGGCATAGTTCATGCTGACTGTCGTAAAGCGCCATTGCCGTATGGTATTCCGTCCATAACGCTCCACAAAATGCAGCAGCAGCGCACGGATGAGCGCTGACCACTTTTCCAAATCTGCGCAGGCGGAAATAACGGTACAACGGTCAAAGATACGATTTTGTTCCTGCGCAAGCTGCGGCGGCAGAAAGCTGAGTTCCAAATAAACTTTTAGTCCCAGTGCATGGAGATAATCAAACAACAGGTTCACATAGGTAAAGTTATAATACGGCGTACCGTCGGGATATTCCATATAAACCTTCATATCATCGTCAAAAATGCCATGAAAGCGCAGATATTCAAAGCCGATCTCCCGCTGGGCACGTTCTAGCTGCTGCCGCACATCGGCAAGCAGACCGTCATGCGCATAGCCGATATTGCACAGCCGCCGCCAAGTATCCCGCAACGGTGTCCCTGGTTCTCTGCAGCGGACAGTAATATGCAGCGCTTCGCAGGCGGGCTGAGAGGCCTTCTCCTCTGGGCGCGCATAGGCAAGCAACACAGAAAGATTTTCGCTCACATCGTCATCCGGCTGCGCCACGGCGGATTTCCGCTGTAAACTGTGTTGTGCTGCACGGTACTGCCCCGGCGTCTGCCCATACCGTTTCCGGAAGTATTCGATAAACGCACTGCCGCTGTGAAACCCACAGGAATAAGCAATTTGCGTAACGGAATCTCCGCTTTTTGCCAACATTTGTGCTGCATGACGTAAGCGCAGCGTTATAACATACTGTGTAAAAGTTGTATGTAGGTTGTTCTTAAAGAGCCGTGATAAATAACCAACTGAAAGAAACTCCTGCTGTGCAATTTCAGCCAATGAAACTTCCTCATTCCAGTGCGTGTGGATTGTGTTAAGGATTCGTTTCAAACGCTGCATGGGCTGTTCACGTTGGTCTGCCGCCTGTTCTGGAATCGAAAACCGTGTCAGCAACAGCCCAGCCAATTTGATTGTAGTACTGGCAATTCGAGATGCATTCTGCTCACGGTTTTGAAAAAAATGCTGGAAAATCGCTGCATATAAATAACGCACCTCATCCAAACTAGCAGAAGATATTTGCCTTCCATATGCATAGCAGCGGCACTGTGCGCCATCTTCCCAGCCTGCTAACCGCAGCAACTCCTGCGGAATATGCAGCGCAAGGGCTGTTGCATTCTCTGTGCGGCGAACCTGGAATAATTCAAACGGGTTTAGTGACAGCAATCCAGCTGGTTCCAACTGCCATTCTTCGCTGCCGCAAAGAATTTGCGTTGTCCCATGCAGCCCAAAAAATAAGATCAAGGATGGTTGGAACTCAAATAACTGTTCATCTTTATGGAAAATTTGAAACGAAATCAAATGATTCTCATTCATAATACATCACCGCTTTCAGTACTAAATATACTCATTTTCTCTCTAATATCTATCTTTCCATCCTCAATACGATCATCTCAAAAAGCAAAAACACATATTCGAAGCGTTTTTCATACTTGAAATGTGCGTTGATATGGCGAAAAATATATGTGTTAAATTTGTAATCTCATTATTTGAAAAAAGAGTAGAAAGCAAAAGCAGCTTACTGGTAATCTTCTGTGTTTTTTCATATTCACTGATAAGAATCAAACACTGGATCGCAATAGAACATTTTGTGCTGACATAAATGATATTGGAAGATGCAGATATGCCGCGTTATATTGTTGCGCTGACAGATAATAGAATACAGAAACTGAAAGCACGGTATAAAATGTTGAAATGATTACCAAATCAGTCATAACCAAGATTATGCTGACCTGTGGTTCTCCCTCAATATATTTCTCTGCAATCTCCTTAACATCGCACTCTTTGTATTCTTTCAGGCATTCTTTCATAATCTATGCCAGAATGATTTTTTCGGACAATACTCGTTTACAAGCTGCATCATATTTGTGCTTTTAGTAATTATTACAAATATTTTCCGCAATGGTTGTTTCTGATTCCAAATCACCACATCATTATGTTACTTCCATTTTACCACTGATACAAGGGCGTGTCTATAAGAATCAAAATCCAGCGTTATTGCTGCAAATAAGTACGGATTTACGCACGAAATGATCTTTGATTCAACACTATTCTAATAGTATACCAGCATAGCAACGTTTTCGTATCCCTTACTGTATTTCAATCTCACAAAAAATGATTGAGCCTAATTTTTCATATATACATTTATGAAAAGCAGATTACAATTTGAGGTTTACAAAATACGGATTTTTCTTTATATAAAAAGTTATATAATGTTTATAAAAAATCCCCGTTATCATTTTGTGATAACGGGGATATGCCATTGAATGATAATGTCCTTATGTGCAATATATAAAGAGCGTCCTGCGAAAGAGAGGCAAGCGCAGTGGAAAGGAATGGTCGGGAGCAACCAATGTTTTAACTTTTGGTACTGTGAACCCGTACATGGTAACATATTATTATTAAATTGCAAAAAATAAGATATTGAGATTTATTCAATGGCACAGAAAAAAGAGAAGAGATGATTGGAAAGCTAAATTATAAATAACTAGTTTCTATACGGTGAGAGCGAAAAAACGATTATGAAACAGTAACTTTTCTTACAGGTTCAAGTTTTCCGCTTTTTGCGGAAATTGCAGCTGCTTCTGCAATCAATACAGCCTGTAAGCCATCAAACCCCGTAACTGGCGGAACAGAATGTTGACGAACGGCCTCTGCAAAATCAGTCAATTCCACCAAATAGGCATCTTTATACCGCTCCGGAAAATGATAAGGCACTTTTGCACCATGGAACCCATCATGCGTAAAAAACCGAACATTGTTTTCATACATATTGTCATCCATAGCACATCCTTCTGAACCAAGCGCTTCAATACGTTGGTCATGCCCAAAACTAGATCTTCTGCTAGTTTCAAGGACTGCAATTGTACCATTTTCAAAACGAAGGATAGCATGACCACTCCCTACATCCCCATATTCGGAAATCTGTGGGTCACAAACTGATGTCCCCGTTGCAAAAACTTCTTCAACTTCGCTGCCGGTAAGAAAACGTGCCATGTCAAAATCATGAATCATGAAATCCACATAGATACCGCCAGATTCACTGATATATTTCATAGACGGGGGCGCTGGGTCACGAGAGGTAATCTTCAGAACTTCCAATTTTCCAATGCTGCCATCTGCAATCATATGCTGTATCTTGCTATGGTGAATATCAAAGCGATGCATAAAACCAACCTGTAAGATCACATCAGCTTCTTTTACTGCGCGCAGAGCACTCAAAATGCGATCAACATTATGGTCAATGGGTTTTTCACAGAAAATGTCTTTCCCTGCTTTGGCTGCACGGATGATAAAATCAGAATGGGTTTCTGTAATAGAACAAATCATAACTGCCGCAATTGAAGGATCAGAAAAAATGTCCTCCGGCTCTTGGGAGCAAGAGATTCCCAGTTCATGCATTTCCTGTTCTGTTTCTTCATTTAAGAAAGGATCGACGCCATGGATGATTTCAAAATCCTTCATAGCAACCAGGTTTCTGATGTGCATTTTCCCAATTCGCCCCAATCCCAGGACGCCAATACGGATAGGCTGTTTCATAATAAAAGACCCCTTATATTTAGAGTAGTAGTGATTAAAGCCTTTCTTCAAAGGCTGACAAAGTTAAGAAATAAAGATTCCCGCTATTGCTGCAGACAGCATATCACAATGAAAAGCGAAAGTTACTCGCCAATATCATCTGATATCCTCGCTATCCTTCATTTTAGAGCTGGCGCCTATATTCACTTGCTGCGAATGCGATCAAATGTAACTGCCAGGACAATTACGATGCCAATGACAACCTGTTGAATATAAGAAGATACATTCAGCAAATTCAGCCCGTTATTCAGAACTGCAATCATCAGCGCACCAATAATCGTGCCGGAAAGCCGTCCTTCTCCTCCATCCAGGCTAGTGCCGCCGATAACCGTGGCTGCAATGGCATCCAGCTCATAGCCTTCACCAGCTACAGGCTGCGCAGAATCCAGACGAGCAGTTAACAATACTGCAGCAAGACCCGCTGTTAAACCGCAGATGATATATACAAGCAAGGTATAAAAATTTGTATTGATGCCTGACAAACGGGTAGCTTCCATATTACCACCGATGGCATAAATATAGCGGCCTGTTCTCGTATACTTTAAAATAAACATCCCGATGATAAAGGTTAGTGCCATAATAATAATCATAACAGGAATGCCCAATATGGCGCCACTGCCGATAAAATTCAATTTACCAGAAAATCCAGAAATAGAACGTCCTCCCGCAATATACAGCGCAGCGCCACGGGCAATGGACATCGTACCCAATGTTGCAATAAAGGCTGGGAGATTTAACCGTGTGACAAGCAGACCATTTACCAGCCCGCAAAATCCACCAATCAATACACAGACCAGAAGCGCGGCAGCCAACGGAATTTCTGCTTTGACGATGATTCCAAGTACAATACCCGCAAGCGCTACAATGGAACCCACAGACAAATCTATTCCGCCTGTCAGGATCACAAAAGTCATGCCGCAGGCGAGTGTAGCATTGATTGCTGCCTGCAAAACAATATTAATCAGGTTTTTCTGTGTTGCAAACCAAGGAGATGCAATAGAAAGCGCAATACATAGAACAATTAATGCCACCAAAACAACAAAGATGTTCGATACATTTTTAATATTAACCTTTTTCATTTCATGTTCCCCCAGTTGCAAGATGCATTATTTTTTCCTGTGTCGCCTCTGACCGTTCCATTTCCCCAACAATTTTGCCGCTACACATAACAACCACACGGTCACTCATGCCGAGGATTTCTGGCAATTCAGAAGAAATCAAAATAATTGCCATTCCCTGCCTTGCCAAATCGCAAATAATACGGTAAATTTCTGACTTGGCAGCGACATCAATGCCCCGCGTAGGCTCATCAAAAATAAGCACTTTGCAATTGGTCATTAACCATTTCCCAATGACAACCTTCTGTTGATTGCCACCAGACAAAAATTTTACCTTTTGCATCAAATGGGGGGTTTTAATCTTCATAGTGTCTACATACTGATTGGCAAAGGCATTTTCAGACTGCTTATTTAAGATCCCATTTTTCATTGTCTTTTTCAGGTTTGCCAGCGTAATGTTTTCACTCACACCCATACCCAGCACCAACCCATGATGCTTGCGATCTTCGGGCAGCAAGCCAATGCCCTTTTTCACCGCATCTTCTGGTGTGCGGATATGCAGTTGCTGCCCTTCCAAATAAACAGTGCCAGAATCAAATGGGTCAGCGCCGATGATCGCGCGCGCAAATTCTGTGCGCCCTGCGCCCATAAGCCCAGCAAGACCAAGAATTTCACCTTTGCGTACAGAAATTGTGCAATCCGATAGTTTGTCCTTTGTTGTAAAGCTGCGGGCTTCAAATATGGTTTCACCAATCGGCACTTTAATTTTCGGAAACATATCTTTTAGTTCCCGACCGACCATCATATGAATCATCTTCTCTATCGAAGAATCTGCAATACAGACAGTATCAATATAGCGCCCATCCCGCATAATGGTTGCTCGATCGCCAATTCGTTTAATTTCATCAAAACGGTGCGAAATATATACAATCCCGACACCTTGCGATTTAAGGTCTTCAATGATGCGGAATAATGC
>CAXHNU010000138.1:0-7769 GCA_964017555.1 uncultured Butyricicoccus sp.
CCGCCCATCTGGATAGAGCCGCCAACACCTTTGCCCAAGTATAAATATGCCATATCGCCATCAATACGGCTGCGCCATAATTCTGCCATGCCGCCTGCGGAGGCGTCATTTTGCACAATGCAAGGGTAGGGGATACCTTCTGTCATGCGGCTGAGTGGGAAATTGCGCACACCAAGGGTTGGCGCGGCAGTAATCATGCCTTCTTTTTCATCAATAATGCCAGGCAGCGTGATGCCAACACCAAGCAGCTTGCTGCGCTCTAACTGGAAAGCGTCTAAAAATGCTTCAAGCTGATCTGACAGCAGCAGGAAGAACCGGTCGCTGTTCTCAAACCGAACCGGGATTTCAGAAAACGCAATTTCCTGCGCGCGCAGGTCTACTGCCACATAGCGCAAGGCATTGCTGGATAACTCTATGCCGATGGCAAACCTTGCCTGTGGGTTTGCGGCAATCTGGCGTGCTTTGCGCCCGCCGGTGGATTGCTCCATCCCAACATAGGCAATAAGCCCTTCAAATAAAAGCTCCCGGAGATTCTGGGTCACGGTGGGCATACTGATTTTCAGGTCTTGTTCAATATCACGTTTGGTTTTTGGGGTGTCCTGTGCATACAGGTACATATAGACACGGTTGCGGTTTGCGCGGCGCACTTCCGCCGCGGACAGCTTTTCCGATGCTTTCACACAGCATCACTCCCTTTCGGCTGATTTCATTATCATAGCACATATCCGCAGGAAAAACAATATTCTGCAAAAAGATACGCATATTTTTCCTGTCGAAACGAATCGCGCCCCGCAGGGCTGCCATACAGGCATATTGCATAAAACTGCCCTGCAAAATTTCCTAGTATAGCCATCTTGTTTCCCTGGCGGCTTTCGATGTATAATAGAAGTATCAAAAAGCAGTAAACAATCGTTTATTGTGTTTGCATTACGAAAGGAGGGATATTATGGCTCTCAAGTATCGGATCCAATCCTGGCTTACAGATATCGGGCTGAAAAAGAAGGGCACAGAACAAGAACAACAACCTATCCCCAAAACAGAAACCCCTTCCGCAGCCCGCAGGGTTGCTGATGACCCGTTGCCAGATCCCGCCCTGTTAATATTGCCCCCCGATCATGCACTGCACCAGTTGTATGAGCTTCGGAAAGAACAGGCAGGCTGGCTGCCGCCCCCGCATTTACGCATGGCGGATGGCGGGCTTTTGCCCGACGGTGTGCTTTCCCAAGAAGCAAACCGTCTGCGCGCAGCGCTGGACAGCTTTGCTGCCATGCGCCTTGGCAAAGCCAACGAAAAACCGCTTGCACCAAAATTTGAAGACGAACAGCCGCCTCCGCCCCCACAGCTTGACGCTGTGCCACGCATCTTTATTTCTGCCAATAAGCTGGTTGCCTGGCTGCTTGTTTTCCCGCCGGTAGGCGATGGGGAAGAACTGAACCAGCAAATGCTGGCGCAGGCACTTGCCGAAAATAAAATCACCTTTGGCATTGATACGGCACTGCTGGAAGGATTGCCAGAGAATAATGGGAAATATTTTCAGCTATTTTTGATTGCCAAAGGGCAGCCCGCTGTAGATGGTATCAATGGCAGTGTAGAGGAATTATATCCCCGTGTCATTGAGCGCGAATTTCAAGTGAATGAATATGACCAAGTGGATTATACATCGCTGAACCTTGTTCAGAATGCGGATAAAGGGGATATCATTTGCCGGATTACCCTGCCAACAGAAGGTGTGCCCGGTAAAACCGTGACCGATCAGGAGATTTCCGCAAAAAACGGGAAAAAGGCGCAAGTCCCCAAAGGACGGGGCACAGAACTGAATGAAGAAGGTACCTTGTTGCTTGCTGCACAGGCAGGTCATGTGGAATTTACCGGACGGAGCTTCCAAATCAAGCCGGTGCTGGACATCGGCGGCAATGTGGACTATTCCACCGGCAACTTAAATTTCCTGGGTGATATCCATATCCATGGCGATGTATGCAGCGGCTTTACCGTCCGCGCTATGGGCAATATCCATGTGGATGGCGTGGTGGAAGCCAGTACAATTGAAGCTGGCGGCGATTTGGTTGTTGCCAAGGGCATCCAGGGCAATGGTCAAAATATTATCCGTGCCCACCGCAATATCTATGCAAAATATTTGGAAAACCTGCGCGTATACGTCCGCGAAAACTTACAGGCAGACTGTATTGTCAACTGTGATATTTACAGCGATGGTGAAGTGGAAGTCCGTTCTGGGCGCGGCATTATCATGGGTGGGCGCATATGGGCAGCCCGTAAAGTGCGGGCAAATGTCATTGGTTCACGTTCAGAATGCCATACAGCCGTATCCCTTGGCGGCACACCCTGTATGGATTTTGAACGGACACTGCTATTACAAGAAGTCCAGGATCTGCAAACTGAGCTGGAAAAATTAGAACGTCAGCCTTCCAGCCCAACCCGCACCAGCTTAATGGGCAAAACCCGGATCAAGCTGTCCGCAGGACGGATGAAGCTGGAACAAATGGATAAAGACGCAGAGAAACTGAAAGAAAGCACACAAGTTGTGGGTGGGCGGCGTTTGGAATGCGACATCGCCTATCCCGGCACAGAAATCGCTATCGGGAGTGCATCCGTCCACCTGGAACATGAAACCCGGCCATGCGCAGCCATGCTGGTGGGAGAGGAAATTAGATTGATATAAGTTCCAGGTGTGAATATGCAATCTATTTCGGAAAGGGGGGATGTTTTATGGGGAAACGGCTTATGGTCGTTGATGACTCACCGGTGCTTGAACTGGAAATGCGCTGCCTTTTGGAAGATTCGGGCTTTGAAATTGTTGCCTGCTGCCAAAATGGAGAAGAGGCCATTGCCCAGTATGACAAAGTCCATCCAGATGTGGTAACAATGGATATTGTAATGCCTGGCATCGATGGGCTGGAAACCGCACAGGTGATTCTCGAGGATCATCCAGAAGCCAACATTGTGATGGTATCATCACTGGTATGTGATGGTTCCATGAACGAGGCGGACGCCATTGGCGCAAAAGCCTTTGTCTGCAAACCCTTTGAGCGCAATAACCTGATTACTGCACTGGAAAAGGCAGTTGGGTAAAAGCACAAAAAAAGCAGACGCAAAAACCCATAAAAAGCCCCAGGCTGAAACAAATAGCCTGGGGTTTTCCCTTTACATATCTTTGAGCAAGCCATGCTTTTCATAATTGGTGACACGCACCGCGTGGTTATTTTCATCGACAAAAACCACTTTGGGTTTATGGCTGGCAGCTTCTTCCGGCGTAAACTGCGCATAACACATCAGGATGATTTTATCCCCTGTGCTGACGCAGCGTGCCGCGGCGCCGTTAAGGCAGATCATACCGCTGCCGCGTTCACCGGCAATGGTATAGGTTTCAAAACGGCTGCCATTGTTGACGTCAACAATTTGGACTTTTTCATATTCCAAAATACCAGCCGCATCCAATAAATCACTATCCACTGTGATAGAGCCAACATAGTCGAGTTCTGCCTGCACCACAGTGGCACGGTGGATTTTCCCCTTTAATAATTCGATAATCATGTTAAGCCTCCACCAGGAAATTGTCGATAAGGCGGGTTTTGCCGATATAAACCGCCATAGCGACCAGCACCGCGCCATGGATTTGCGCCACAGGTTCCATGGTCACAGCATTGACAGCTTCGACATAATCAATGCGTGCCAGCGGTTCGCGGCTGATCGCGTCCCGCATGGCCTGGGTCAGTTTGTTCGCATCGGTTTCGCCATTTCGCACCATATCCTGTCCCATAAAAATGGTTTTGCTGAGCACAAGCGCTGCTTGGCGTTCGGCAGGGCTTAAATAGGTATTGCGGCTGGACTTTGCCAGCCCGTCCGCTTCGCGGACAATCGGGCAGCTTACAATTTCAATGCCATAAGACATATCCCGCACCATGCGGCGGATAATGGCAAGCTGCTGGGCATCTTTCTGCCCAAAGAAAGCCTTGTCCGGCAGAACAATGTTAAACAGCTTGGAAACCACCGTGCATACGCCGCGGAAATGAATGGGGCGGGTTTTGCCGCAAAGCTGTTTTGGCATATCCGAAAGGATTTCTACATAAGTTGCCGCATCTGGAGCATACATTTCGGAAGCCTCGGGATGGAACACCAAATCAGCGCCCAATGATTGGCAAAGGTTGCTGTCATGGTCAAAATCCCGCGGATAGGCTTCTAAATCCTCGTTTGGTCCGAATTGGGTTGGGTTGACAAATACAGAAACAACAGTGCGGTCACATTGGGCAACCGACTGCCGGATTAAGCTGGCATGACCTTCGTGCAAATAGCCCATGGTAGGCACAAGCCCCACAGTCAGCCCTTCTTTACGCCAGGCACGCACCTGGGCGCGCACTTGTTCGATTGTTGCTGCAATCTCCATGATTTTCTCCTTTTATCTCAATATTCCGCGTCAAGCTGTGCCAGGAATGTATCGGAACAGTCACTTTTGGCATAGGTGTGGATTTCCTCCGGGAAAGAGCCGTCTTTTACTTGCTGGCTGTATGCTTGGAACGCTTCTTTCATCTGCTGCCCAATCTGGGCAAAATGCTTGACAAATTTGGGCTTAAAATCGCCCATCGCAAGCATATCCTGATAAACCAGCACCTGCCCATCGCAGCCCGCGCCGCCGCCAATGCTAATGGTAATCATTTTGGTTTTCTTTGTGATGAGGGCGGCAAGCTTGGGGGGAATGCACTCCAGCACCACCATAAAAGCCCCTGCTTTTTCCACAGCAAGCGCATCTTCCAGCACACGCCTTGCATTGGCTTCCCCTTTGCCCTGTACCTTGAAGCCACCGAATGCGTTGACAGACTGCGGCGTCATGCCAATATGGGCACAAACCGGAATGCCACAGGCGGTAATGGCTTCAATCTGGCGGCAGACTTGGCTGCCGCCTTCCAGTTTCACTGCATTAGCACCGCATTCTTTGATGAGCCGTCCGGCATTGGCAACCGCCTGTTCCACCGAAACCTGGTAACTCATAAAGGGCATATCCATAATAACAAACGCATCTTTGCAGCCGCGGCATACACTGCGTCCATATACGATCATTTCTTCCATGGTAACAGGCAGGGTATCTTCATAGCCCTGCATGGTCATGCCAAGGCTGTCCCCAACCAGTACAGTGTTAATGCCTGCGCTGTCAATAAGACGAGCGGTGGTATAATCATAACAGGTAAGCTGGGTAATTTTCTCTTGACCTTTCATGGCAAGCAGGGTTGCAACCGTGTTTTTCTTTGGCATATTTAATCTCCCTTCAATAACTGCTCCATCTTTTGGTAATCGCGCTCGGGGTGTTTGCGCTGTGCCAGTGGGATAAGCCTGCGGGACAGCAGGCGGTAAATTTGGCGTTCTGCGGGGTCTGTCAGCGCGTCCAAATGCTTGCGGACGGTATTGGTATCCCCGCGCTCCACAGGACCGGTCAGGCTAGCTGTGACGCCTTCTGCCGCGATATGCTGCATATTGCCCAACATCAGCGGGGCAAGGGCGTTCTGTGCGTCCTGCGGGGAAAAACCGCAGGTTTGCAGCATATCCATGCTTTGTGCTGCGAGCGCAACCATGAGGTTGCTGGCAATGGCTGCTGCTGTATGATATATGGTTTTGCATTCCGGCGGAATGGGCTGCACATGCAGCCCAATGCCGGTAAGCATATTTTGCAAATCAGTGAAATGCGCCGGGTCGCCTTCTATCGTAAAAAAAACATCCGGCAGTTCTTTGTAAGCGTGATAACAATCGCTTACAGCAAACAGCGGATGAATGGAATATCCAAAGGCGCCCAAATCCTGAATGCCAGGGAAGGCAGAATGGGCAGACAGTGCGCCGCTGCAATGGCAGAGGCACTTTTTTTCAATCGGCAGCTTTGTTAATTCCCCATAAACTTGGGGAATGCACCTATCAGGAACGGTCAGGAATAGAATGCCGCATTGTGATACAAGTGTTTCCAGGGTATCAAATGCCTGTGTGTTTGTAAATTCTGCTGCTTTCTCCGCAGAAGCCTTGCTGCGGCTGTAATAGCCCAGCACAGGCAGTCCATGGGCAGCAAAATATTTGCCAAGTGTAAATCCTACTTTTCCTGCGCCAATAAATCCAATATGCAGTATGACCACCATCCTTTTATGCTGGCTGGCGGCATTCCGAGTCCCATCCCGATAGGGTACAGGCTGGAATTGAAAAAATGCGCTGGGGAAGTTTATCCATTGTGATATCGTTTCCCGGAGGAATACCATTCATCCTTTTTACTATACCAATTTACTGCCCAAAAGTAAAGTAAAAATTTTGCCGCCAAGGGGATTTCCGCACAGCGTCTGTGAACGCTTTTGATTCATTTGCGGACTGGTTACCGCCATTCCAGGTAATTTGCCTTTTCCATTTCCGTCCATGCGTCACGCTCCAGCCATGCGATATCCTCTGTAACATAAACTTTCTGGTCAATATGGTTATCTGTGGTATATATCCGTGTCAGCACGCCATGTTTGCATAAAAAAATCCAGCAGTAATATCGATCCTCATGGATCAGATCATAAGAATCAAAACAGGGAAAACGCTCAAAAATACAGAATGCTTTGCGCTCATAATAGTCCTGTGCCCAATGCCCAGATGGGTCATTTTGCGGGCGGAACATCGCCAGATCACTCATTTGATTGCATTTCCTGCCCCCTGCCCGGAAGGGCTTATCAATATCTACGGTAAAAGTTTTTTCCTCAGGCTGCCGGATTTCGCCTGTCACCCGGTTTTTCCATAACAGGCGGACGCCTTTGCAGCAAATGCCTTGATATTGCAGGGAAGATTCACCTTCGCCTTTGACCATGATCCAGTCCTGTTGTTTTGGTGCAGACCAGTGGTCTGCATAAGGCAGGCTGCTGAAAAATGTCCAACCAGCAGAGTTCATGTGCATCCGCGCATTTTGTATGGCACGTGCTTCTTTGGAAAAACGCAAATATTTCATAAAACGCATGATATCCCCACCGATTACCTTTATCGTTTTGCATTCAGTATAGCACACAATTTGATAAAATCCATCTTTATTTTGCGAAAAACACGAAAGATGGGCATAAAATTTTTCCGGGCTTGAGTCTGGCGGCAAGCTGTGATATAATTAGTTTGACAAATCAACTATTAAAGTGGGGGTGATGTACATTGTCCGATTATGAAACCATCAACACATTTTTAGTCGATATTTGGGGGCGTATCAACAAAATTGAAGAACATTCGCTGACAACAGGTCTAGGTTCGGATATTTCGATTACTGAAATCCATATCATTGAAAAAATAGGGGCGCATCAGCCCAGCCGTATGGGTGAAATTTCAAAAGCCATTGGCGTGACGCTGGCGACCTTAACGGTTGCCTGTGATAAGCTGGAAAACAAAGGACTGATTGTGCGTGCGCGCAGCAGCCGGGACAAACGGGTGGTCAATGTCAGTTTGACAGCCCGCGGGCAGGCTGTATATGAATACCATAAGCAATTTCACCAGCGTATGCTCGAAGCTGCATTAAGTGATTTGACACCGCAGGAAACCGCTATCCTTGCGGAAAGCCTGCTGAAACTGCAAAAATTTTTTCTGTCTGAGCAATCATGAAAAACTGCCGGCAAAGCCGGCAAATCTCAATCTGCCCCAATGGGCAAAGAGGGGGACATATGTCAAATATTGTTGTCATTACAGATTCCAGTTGTGATTATTCGCCAGAACAGGCGGCAGCGGCTGGGTTTTCCATGGTACCGCTGACGGTATATTTTGGGGAAGAACAATTC
>CAXHNU010000139.1:0-7739 GCA_964017555.1 uncultured Butyricicoccus sp.
ATGCTTACTGATGGCAGGAACCTTCACCCCAAATAATTCCGCCATTGTACTTTGTGTCAGCCAGATAGTTTCATCTTTAACTACCGCATTGACGGAAACATCTTCGTCTGCCGCCCGATACATCAAAAATTGAAATTCCTGATTCATATACTTACCTCAATTTCCCTCGATTGTGAACACGCGTGTTCGTAATCAACTTATTTCGATTTCTGCGATGATCTTTACAATTTCATCCCGCAATACTTGCTCCCGCGCTACAATTTC
This sequence comes from uncultured Butyricicoccus sp., assembly GCA_964017555.1. Classification (GTDB taxonomy): domain Bacteria; phylum Bacillota; class Clostridia; order Oscillospirales; family Butyricicoccaceae; genus Butyricicoccus_B. The sequence goes on from CAXHNU010000139.1 coordinate 265, forward strand.
TGCAATTTCAGCATTGAGTTTTACAATGTCAATCTTTTCACGAGTATCTTTTGCTTCCACATAAGTAGAAACCGAAAGATTATAGCTGTTTTCTGTAACTTCGCTATGTTCTGCCAGATGGGAAAAATGTTTGATTTCTTCCCGTTCGGCAAAAACAGATACAATGCGTTCAATATTTTCCGGCGTCAATCTGTTATTATTTGTTACCTTAATACATTCACTGGAAGCATCAATAAACAATATTTTATTATCTGTTTTATTCTTTTTCAGCACCATAATACAGGTAGCGATACTTGTTCCGAAAAATAGGTTTGCCGGAAGCTGAATCACACAGTCGATAAAGTTATTATCCACCAGATATTTGCGGATTTTCTGTTCCGCGCCGCCCCGGTACATAATCCCAGGGAAACAGACGATTGCCGCTGTACCGTTTGCTGCCAGCCATGATAGACTGTGCATAATAAATGCAAGATCTGCTTTGGATTTCGGCGCAAGCACGCCAGCAGGCGAAAAGCGCGGATCATTGATTAAAGTTGCATCATCATTCCCAGCCCATTTGATAGAGTACGGAGGATTGGAAACAATTAATTCAAACGGTTCATCATCCCAGTGCTGAGGTGCGGTCAGGGTATCTTCACAGGCAATATCAAATTTATCAACACCTGCATCATGAAGGAACATATTGATGCGGCAAAGGTTATATGTTGTAATATTGATTTCCTGCCCAAAATAACCAACCTGCACGCCATCTTTCCCCAATACTTTGGTTGCTTTCAGCAACAACGAACCAGAACCGCAAGCGGGATCATAGACCTTATTAACCTTTGTTTTGCCCACTGTACCCAACCGGGTCAGTAATTCCGAAACATCCGAAGGTGTAAAAAACTCACCGCCGCTCTTGCCGGCATTAGAGGCATACATTGTCATTAAAAATTCATAGGCATCCCCAAAAGCATCTATACTGTGCTCCCGAACTTCACCCAACCTCATATTACCAATGCCATCCAACAACTTTACTAATTTATCATTGCGTTTGGCAACAGTAGCACCTAATTTATTGCTGTTTACATCAAAATCATCGAATAAACCAGAAAAACTTCTTTCTGAGTGGCTGCCTTTGGCAGAATCCTCGATATGATGAAAAACTTTTTCCAATGTTTCGTTCAAATTCACATCCTGGGATGCTCTGGCGCGGACATTACAAAACAGCTCAGAAGGCAGCATAAAAAAGCCTTTCTCTGAAATCAGTCCTTCTCTCGCTTCTTCTGCATCTTCATCAGAAAGCTGTGCATAATCAAAATCATCATCGCCGGCAGCGATTTCACCAGAATTTATATATTCTGTTAAGTTTTCCGAAATATATCGATAAAACATTGTGCCCAGTACATAACTTTTGAAATCCCAACCGTCTACACTGCCACGCAGTTCATCGGCAATTGCCCAAATCGCCCGATGTAGTTCATCGCGCTCCTGTTCCTTCCTAATGTCAGCCATAAAATAGTTTCCTCCTGTTGATGCTCCCTCATTCTTCGGGAATATACGACTTTCTATAAATTGTAGCATAAATCTACTTTCTTTTCAATTTATTTAACCGTACCAAACAAAAAAAAGAAAGCCCATGCGATTTTCATCGCACAGGCAATCGTTCTTATCTGTATTTCATGGCAAGCCGTTCAGTTTCCATTTGTTTTACAGTTTCAATGGCAACACCAACGATAATCAGCAGCGATGTACCGCCCATATAAAAGCCAGAATCAGGAAATGCAATACTGAGGAAAATCGGCAGAACTGCAATGATACCAAGGAATAATGCGCCAATAAAAGCAAGTCGGTTCATGGATTTCTTCAAGTAATCTGCTGTCGGTTTGCCTGGACGCAAACCAGGAATCATGCCGCCCTGCTGTTTCAGCGTGTTTGCCATTTCCACTGGGTCGTATTGGATGCTGACATAAAAAGAACTGAAAAAGAAGATCAGCAGCAAATAAATCAGCCCATACATCGGGGAGGTCTGGTCGAAAAACCCAATGATTTTTGACGCAACCGCGTGATTGGAAATCGCGGGGATAAACATCTGAATCGTTTTCGGAATGCTCAAAATCGTGGATGCAAAGATAATTGGCATGACACCAGACATATTGACTTTGAGCGGCAGATTGGATGTTTGCTTTGCATTCCCTGCCGCAGCAGAACGGGCATAAATGACCGGGATACGCTTTTCTGCGTCATTCATCAGAACAACCAAAACCATTGCCGCGAAAACCAGCAGAATAATAACAACAATCCAGTATTTTGGCTCGATCTGGCTAAGTGTCAGCACTTTTCCCGGCAGACCGGATAAAATACCTGCTGCCAGAATGATAGAAATACCATTGCCCATCCCGTTTTTCGTAATCTGCTCACCCAGCCAAATGACCAGGAATGAACCTGCTGTAAAGGAAAGGATAATCATCCATGCCGGAATAACCCCAGTATATTTCAGCGCATTCCATTTGGACAGCATGGCATAGAATCCATATCCCTGTACAATGGACAGAATAATTGCTGCATACCGTGTGAGCCGGTTCAGTTTCCGGACACCTTCTGCCCCTTCTTTCTTCTTGTTTTCCAGCGCTGGGATTGCAACAGTAAGCAGCTGGATAATGATGCTCGCGTTGATATACGGCGATACGCCCATGGCAAAGATGCTTGCCTGTGACAATCCGCCGCCAGACATCATATTGAAGAACCCAAACAATGTCCCATCCATTGCGCCAATGGCGGTTTTCAGTACTTCGGCATCAATACATGGGACAGGGAAAATGCTGCCGATACGGAACAAGATAATTGCGAAAATCGTAAAAAGAATCTTATCACGAAAAGATCCCCTTTTCATAAAGCGTGCCTCCTCTTTTTTATTTATTATATGCGGATATCTGCAAAAATATCATGTTTTCAGCATGAGAAAAGCCCACTGGGGATATCCCAGTGAGCTATTTTGTCAATGCTCTATCGTTTCAATGATACATTCGTGTGTTTTCGTTTCTTTATTGTAATTGATGCCGACCAGGAATACTGTACCGGTGTAACCATCCAACCCCTTTATATATTGTCGTTCTTTTATCTGGCTGATTGCACCTTTCGCGGAATTGTCCCATTTTAATTCAACGATTAACGCAGGTTTCTCAGGGCTGTTGCTACGGGGTAAAAATACCATGTCGGCAAACCCTTTTCCGGCTGGCAATTCTCGCTTCAGATAATAATAATTCCTTGCGCTATAATAAGCAAGAGAAATCACACAGCTTAGCGCATTTTCATCATTATATCTTAAAATGGATGTTGTATCCATATGAACACTATCCAGCCCTTGCGCTACAGTTTGCACATCACAATTCAAAGTTGCCTCCAACAATGCTTCCGATGCAGTAATGGAGCGCATGACTTCCTGCCAGTTAGATACTTCAATTGCATTCACAAATTCTCCACGCACTTCTTCATTCGGGATAAATACTTCCTGTTTTTCAGCTTGATATCCCAAATATCCCAGATGCACCAGCAATGTTAGAACATCATCTTTGGTTTGAAAAGTGGTCATATCGTTGGTGAAATGCGCAGGGTTTATTTTGCATCGTCCGCCACCAAGCATTAAAATAATGGCATCTTTTAGCCCATCGAAGTTCATATCAATATAAACCCGCAAGGCTTCATATGTTTCTGTGCGTGTCCAATAGCTTTTGCAATCTTTATTCAACATGGCTTCAACTACAGATTTGGGATTGTACACATGACCAATTTTATGGAACTGATAGCCGTCATACCAACGCTTTGTTTCTTCAAAATCCATATTAAATTGTGTACACAGTCCTTGTACCTCATCTTCCGTAAAACCTACATATTCAGCCAATCGCAAAGGTTCAATCATAGTGAATTCCTGGAAATTGTTAAGTGCAGATTGTGTACCATATTTTTTGATAGGCAAGATGCCTGTAATATATGCCAATACAATACATTCTTCCGCAAGTATCCCTTTGAATAATCCGCGCAAAAAATTGATGTATTCCTTTTGCAGTGTAGTATTCTTTACATCTTCACGAAATAGGCAATCCCACTCATCAATAATGATAACGAATCTATCATTTGTTTGCATATGGATTTTGGATAAAGCGAAAGCAAGTGAAGATTCCTCTGAGCTTACATATTCCGAGTATTGCTTTTGCAGTTCTGCTATAACTGATTTTTGCAAAAGAGAAATAACTTCGTTTGGATTTTCTGCATTACTATAAATCCATTGTACATCCATTCGGATCGTCGGATATTGATTAAGATGCTCTTCAAAGGATGGATCTTTTGTAATCGCCAAACCCTGAAATATTTCCCGCGAATCACACCCTTTGCTGTAATAAGCCGTCAGCATTTCTGCCGCCATAGATTTGCCAAATCGTCTGGGACGGCTTACACAAATGAATTGCTGCCGGGTATCCAGCACTTTGTTGGTATAAGAAATTAGCCCTGTTTTATCAACATAAATTTCTGAACGCAGTGATTTACGAAACCCTACATTTCCTGGATTCAGGTAAATGCCCATTGTGTCCACTCCTTCCATATCTTCTTTGCTCTATTATATCAAGCGCACCGGTTTTTTTCAACCGAATACTGCTGCAAAAAAGAGGATGCCTGAAACATCCTCTTTTCTGCTCATGCCGCCCGGCAGATTTCATCCACCGTATAGAACCAGATATTTTTCATCATCGTGTCAAACATTTCATAGGCACGCAGTTTATAGGCTTCCGCCGGGTCATGCTGCCCATATGCCTGAAGCTGGATACCATCCTTGAGCGCTGCCATTTCATTGATATGCTGCATCCAAAAATGATCTGTCCAGCGCAGGACTGCAACCTGTTCCAACCTGCTGAATTTTTCCACGCCAATGACTGCTTCTTTCCTTTTATATTCTGAATCAGATAATGCGCAGGCTTGTTTCAGCAGTTTTGCTTTCATCTGAAAATGCTTCTTGCCGCAGAAATTCTTCATCCAGGCATCATCCATAGACAGCGATTCTTTGGGAAGCAGCAAATCCTGCGTCCGGAGCCTGAAATCATCCAGCATATCTTCTGTAAACACGGATTTATCTCCGCAAACCAGGTCGATACACCAGGACAGGAACCATTCCCGCATTTTGCGTATAGATTCCTGCAAATTTTCCCCTTCCAACGCTTTTCTGCGGATCGCATAAATTTGCTGCCGCTGCTGGTCCAGGATATCATCATATTGCAGGACATTTTTTCGGATATCAAAATTCTGCCCTTCCAATTTCCGCTGTGCAGTTTCGATCGCACGGGAAAGCATTTTACTGCGGATTTCCTGCCCATCATCCAGTTCAGCGCCAATCATATCTTTCATTGTGCCATCCGGGATGAACAGCCGAAGCAGAGGGTCATCTAAGGACAGGAAAAACCGACTTTCTCCAGGATCGCCCTGCCGCCCGGATCTGCCGCGCAGCTGGTCATCAATCCGTCTGGATTCATGGCGTTCTGTGCCGATAATAAACAAACCGCCAGCGTTTCTTGCAGCTTCAGCAGCTTTGTCGGTTTCTGCCTTGCATTTCTCATACAGATTTTGATATTGCATTTGCAGTTCATAATCGGCTTTATTGTTTGGATCTGGTTCCTTATCCGGATCAGGAAGAATATGTTCGGGGATACCCAATCCCTTCATCCCCTCCATGGCAAGATATGCCGGATTGCCGCCAAGCATAATATCTGTCCCGCGTCCTGCCATATTGGTCGCAATGGTAACAGTACCGGGACGCCCTGCCTGTGCAATGATAAAGGCTTCCTGCTCATGGTTTTTCGCGTTCAAAACCTGATGCGGAATCCCTTCCCGCGTCAGCAGTTTTGACAGTTCCTCGGATTTTTCAATGGATACTGTACCTGCCAGGACAGGCTGTCGTTTTTCATAGCAGGTCATTATCTGCTGGACAATCGCGTTTAATTTCGCGGTATGCGAGCCGTAAACCGCATCATGATGGTCTTTGCGGATAACAGGTTTATTTGTGGGAATAGGCACGACATCCAACTGATAGATATGCCGGAATTCCTCTTCTTCTGTCATTGCTGTGCCCGTCATGCCGGACAGTTTCGTGTAAAGCCGGAAGAAGTTCTGAAAAGTCACTGTTGCATAAGTCATACTTTCATTTGCAACCTCTACTTTTTCCTTGGCTTCCAATGCCTGATGCAGACCGTCATTGTATCTGCGTCCATACATCAGCCGCCCGGTAAATTCATCAACAATAATGATTTCACCATTTTTTACAACATAATCAACATCCCGCTTCATGAGTCCATTTGCCTTTACCGCTTGAATGACATGATGGGAAATGGTAAGGTTTTCAGAGCTGGAGAAGTTATCAATCCCAAAAAAATCTTCAGCTTTTTGAATCCCACGCCCAGTCAGGATAACATTTTTCCCTTTTTCATCAGCCAGATAATCCGCATCCAAATGCTCATCATTTTTCGTGCGGTCAAATTCCTTGACTCGTTTGCCGGAAAATTGTTTTGCCAACATATCTGCCGCAGCATATAAGCCAGAGGCTTTGCCTGCCTGCCCGGAAATGATCAGCGGCGTCCGGGCTTCATCAATCAAGATGGAATCTACCTCATCCACGATGGCAAAATGATGCCCACGCTGTACCACATCCGCCTTGCTGCCTGCCATATTGTCACGCAAATAATCAAAGCCAAATTCACTGTTTGTGCCATAAGTGATATCAGCATCATACATTTTCTTGCGGTCTTCCGGTTCGATCCCATGGATAATCAGCCCTGTGGACAAGCCCAGGAAACGATATACTCTGCCCATTTGTTCCGCGTCACGCTGGGCAAGATAATCATTCACTGTGACAATGTGAACACCCTTCCCGGCGATTGCATTCAGATAGGCAGGCAATGTCGCAACCAGAGTTTTGCCCTCCCCTGTTTTCATCTGTGCAATCCGTCCCTGATGCAGCGCAATTCCACCAATGACCTGTACCCGGTATGGTTTTAACCCTAAGACTCGCCAATCTGCTTCCCGGCAAACTGCAAAGGCTTCCGGCAGCATACTGTCCAGGCTTTCCCCATTTTGATATCGGGCTTTGAATGCAGCGGTTTTCTGTTTCAATTCTGTATCGGATAATTGGGTCATCTGCTCTTCTAAAGCCAATACTTTATCCGCTGTTTTTGCAAGTTTCCTGAGTTCTTTATCCCGATAACCATTCAATATTTTCAATTTTCCTGCCTCCCTGATTTTGTCTGATATTGTGGATCTGTTTTCCGGTATACCAAAACCTGTTTTGTTTCTTTTGGTTTTTCACGCAGATTGACCAGCATGACATAGGCTTCATAAGGTGGGTAATGTAGCTCTTTCATTAGAAGCCCAGGTGTATATTCAAATTCCTTAATCCGTCCCGGACGGTGGGTTTTGATGTAAACCGCAAACGCATGGGCAATATCCAAATGGTT
>CAXHNU010000140.1:0-7691 GCA_964017555.1 uncultured Butyricicoccus sp.
CGCTTTCCAGCAGCAGCTTGCCGCAAGCCTGGATCGCTTCTTCTGGGGTGACAGACTTACAGTGAAAGAGAATGTTCCTTTTTTCTAAGATATCACCGGCATTGTCTTGCGCCGTTCTGCCCAGTAAATGTACGAGTTTTTGGATATGTTCTTGCATCATGCCCGCTCCTTTTACCATTTATCAATCAGTTCCTGTAACTTTTTACGGCGAATATTCAGCTCCGCACGCATCTCATCAGCACAGGAATCCAATTTCCAAAACACATTCGTGACCGCCAATAGGACACATAGGATGACTGGAATCCACATATAGCAAAACTGAATGCTCTGCCTAGCAGCAACTGACTGCGTGGGTAGTTCCCCATTATAACCATTCATTCCTAAGTAGAGTCCGATAACCCAGCTGGCTAATCCCATACTGGCTTTGACGAACAAACCTTGGAAAGCGGCGATGGTTCCAGAGATACTGCGGTTTTTCTTCCATTCCGAATAGTCAATCGCATCGGGCTGCATAGCAAAAATGGTTCCAAAGATGCCATAGATACCAAGGCCGGTGATGATCAGCCCGGTTAATTGGAAAGCAACAGAGGTCTGATTGAGCAAAATGAGGGCGTTGCCCACCAAATAAACTGCCACAGACAGGAATAAAACATTGCGCTTGCCGAATTTTTTCTCCAGTTTGGGCAGACACAATAACATCGGCAAGCCGGACAGAATGCCGAGAAAACCGACCAGTGTAGCCAGGTCTTCACGTTGGAGGTTATACTTAAAGAAGTAAATCACAGTGGTGGAACGCACCACGTATAAGGCAAAATATAGGAAGTTAAAGATCATAACCAGCCATGCTTGGCCAGTCATTGCCTTGATATTTTCTTTCAGGGAGCTGTTTTCATTCTGTACCGATGGCGGAACCACTTCTTCTGTGCTGGCAAATGTGAGAAAGAAAATCAGCATGGCAGCTACGCCATAAATACCCATAACTACAATCCATGCCTTTGGGCTTTTAAAGGGATCTAAGATGCCGGGGTCTACAATATTCCCTACGAATTTGACAAAAGGCGTGGTGATAGACATGACAATGGCAGTGCCCAACAGGGCGCAAACCATGCGGGTAGTTACCAAAATGTTCCGCTCATTGGGATCAGCGGACAGCCGAGGGACAATTGTGTTTAAAGGAATATTGACAATGGTATAGGCGGTACACAGCAGGCAATACGTGACATATGCCCAAATCAGTTTGCCGCTCTCGCTGAGGTCGGGTACAATAAAGGTCAACACAGTAAATACTGCGAAGGGAATCGCGCCAATGACAAAATACGGTCGTCCCTGCCCCCATTTTGTGTGGGTCTTGTCTACAACCATGCCCATAACGGTGTCAGTAATGGCGTCAATCAGTTTGGTGACCAGCATCATCGTACCGGCTGCCGCGGCGGCAATACCAAAGACATCGGTATAAAAGATCAGCAGATAAGATGACATTGTGCTAAACACCAAGTTACAGCCCAGATCCCCAATGCCATAGCCGATTCGTTTGCCCCATTTACTTTTCATAATAGCCTCCTCTTCTCATATTCATCCCCCGCCCCGTTTGGGCGGGGGATTGGATTACAGGTCATTACAGGTGATTCAGTGCTTTCATATCGTCCTTCAAATGTTGATAAATAGACTTGTAGACTTCAAAACAGCGGTTGTACTGCGCGTGGCAAACAGGGTCAGGCATGATTGGCTGATCCAGCACCTGCCATGTTTTCACTTGTTCATAAGTCAGCAAACCAGTCCCAATGCCAGCCAGCATGACATCACCCATATTTGCCTCTACATCACTTTTCGGGCAAACCACAGGATAACCAGTGACGTCAGCGAAAATCTGCCGCCACAGCCTGGACTTTGTTACGCCGCCTGCTAACAGAATGTATTGCCCCAGATTCTCACCAGTAGCATTCATAGCATCCCGCAGGGAATAAGCTACCGCCTCTAAGAAAGCCCGGTACAGATGGGCTTTGGTATGTGCCAGCGAAAGCCCCACGATGGTGCCTTTGGCATTAGAATCCCAAATGGGGCTGCGCTCACCCATGAAATAAGGCAAAACAATTAACCCCTCGCTTCCTGCTGGAATCTTGACAGCCTGCTCGTTGAGTACATCGTATGTATTGGGGCCGCCCTCGCGCTCAGCTTGGCGTTCCAGTTCACACAGATTGTTACGGAACCATTTTACAATAGCCCCTGCCGTAGCGCCTCCAGCGAAATAGTAAGACAGTTCTTTGGCCTTGTAGAGATATGGCCAGACGATAAGCCCTTTGCCTTTTACCGGCTTATCAGAGATAAGCGCCGCACACATGGAGGTTCCGATAGCAGCAGCATATACCCCTGGTTCAAAAACGCCCAAGCCAATGTTAGCCGCACCGCAGTCAATGCCGCTGGCTACCACAGGCATTCCAGCGCATAGCCCTAATTCTTCCGCCGCTTGGCTGGTTAATTGACCAACCACATCTGTGGATTCTACCAACCGGCTGGGCATCATAGATAAGGGAATCCCCATAGCCGTCAACATTTCTTCAGACCAGGTTCGGGTATTCATGTCAAAAATGCCGCCAATATTACCGGCAGATGAGTAGTCAATCGCAGCCTCGCCAGTCAGCTTATAGATTACATAGTCATTAGGGGGCAGGAACAGTTTGGTCTTCGCCCAGTTCTCTGGTTCATTGTGCTTCATCCACAACATTTTGGTGTAGCCATAATAAGGATCCGCGCCATTGTGTGTAATCTCCAGCAGCCGTTGTTCCCCTATCGTTTCAAGTGCCCAATCGCTTTCTTTTTGTGCCCGGCGATCCATCCAAATCATGCAGGGCCGGACAGGCTTCATGTCAGCGTCCAAAGGAATGCCGGAACCCCCATACAAGCCACTGATGGCGATAGCCTTGATCTCATCTGGCTTTACGCCAGATTTAGCCACTGTATTCTTGATGGAGGTCTTGGCTGCCTCCAGCCATACATCGGGCCATTGTTCTGCCCACAGCGGCTGAGGGGTGAGGATGTCGGTTTCCTGCAAATCCTGGGAAATTACATTCCCTTTTAAATCCGTGAGAATCGTTTTCGTGCCTGAAGTACCGATATCTGTACCAAGTAAATAATTCATGGTGCCCTCCTTAGAAGCAGGTAAACGCGCCGTCCAGAACAAAGTCAGAACCAGTGGTAAAGCTGCTGGTATCCCCTGCCAGATATACACAGATGGATGCCAGTTCCTCTGGTTTGCCCAGGCGGCCCATAGGAGCCATAGCATTCCATTGCGCAATTAAAGGCTTGAGTGTTTCGGAAGACAAAGTCAGGTCGGTGCCAATATATCCAGGGCTGATGCTGTTGACCCGAACGCCCCGTTTTGCCCATTCTATGGCTAAGGATTTGGTTAACTGGATAACGCCAGCCTTGGAGGCATTATAAGCGCATTGCGGCTGAGGAACATTGACGATATGGGCGGACATAGAAGCGGTATTGATGATAGAACCGCCGCCATGTGTAAGCATATACTTGCCCGCGACAACATCGGTTAAAAAAACGCTGTTAAGGTTCACATCAATATTCTTTTTCCATTGGGCGTAAGTCATTTCATCCGCCGCTGCATTGATGCAGATACCAGCATTTGCGTGGCAGAAGTTCAAACCACCCAACTGTTTCACCACCTCATCCACCATCACTTGCACTTGGGCTTCGTCAGTGACATCACACTGCAAAGCAATAACCTTGCGGCCGGTGGCTTGAGCGATTTCCTGTGCGGTAGCCTGCGCTGTTTCCAAGTCCATGTCTACAATCGCTACATCTGCACCAGCCTCAGCAAAGGCGGTGGCAGTACATTTGCCAATGCCGCGGGCCGCGCCGGTAACAAACCCCTTTTTGCCGTCCAGCTTCATTTTTTCGATGATTCCCATAGTATATTCCTCCTGATTTTTTAATTCATTATATAAAATGATTTTATATAATGTACTTATATAATAAATCAACTCGATTCATTTTGCAATTCGCAGAACGACTAAATATATGCGTATTTTTTGTGCAAACCGCATAATTCAAATTGATTGCTGCAAAAGTCTGTAAGCGATTGTTGCTTTTTTTAAGTAAATAAGCTATACTCGTTTTGTAAAATAGATTAATAGAAAGGTAAAGTAACATGGAAAAAATTTCAATGAACGACATCCGCAAAAAGAATTATTCTGATGTTTATCGTTTCATCTATCAGGAAAAACGTGTTTCAAAGTCTAAAATTGCATCTTCTTTAGAGATGAGCCTGCCTACTGCGACACAGCACTTGTCCACATTGGAAGCGGAAGGACTGATTGAAAAACAGGGGCAGTTGGCTTCGGGTATTGGGCGAAAAGCAGCCGCTTACAGCATAAGACCAGGATATCGGGCAGCGGTTGGCGTTGAGGTATTGCCAGATCATATTTCTGCTGTTGTGATCAACTTATATGGCGAAATGCAGAAAAAAAGCGAGCTTTCCTTGGAATTTTCCCAGGAAGACACCTATTTCGCTGCGCTAAGCCGTATGGTTCAGGATCTTTTGCAATCTCTTGCGATTCCAGACAGCGCAGTGCTTGGGGTTGGAATTGGAATGCAAGGGTTAGTTTCTGAAGACGGACAAGAGATGCTTTATGGGAAAATCCTGGACTGTACCGGGCTGACCATCCGTCCGCTGTCAGCGCGGCTTCCCTATCCGGTACGTTTTGTACACGATGCGGAGTGTGCCGCTGAATTGGAGTTGTGGCGGCATCCAGAGCTGACAAATTCCATCTATCTATCGCTGGGGGAACACTTGGGCGGCGCAATTATTTCAGACAGTAAAATTCAGCGGGGGCGCACAGGACGTACTGGTACCTTTGAACATATGACACTGGTAGAAAGTGGACGTCAATGCTATTGTGGAAAACAGGGCTGTGCAGAGTGCTATTGCTCAGCAAATGCCCTTTTGCACAAAGGAGAATCTTTGATGGATTTCTTCCAATTATTGCGGAAAGGAGATGCAGTATGTTCTGAACGATGGCTAACCTATCTATCGTGGCTTGCGATTGCGTTAAACAATATCCATATGGTTATGGACAGTATCATTGTGCTGGGGGGGCATATTGCACCTTATTTGACACAAGATGATTTGGATCATCTGTTTGCAGCAGTTCAGGCCAGAACCGCTTTCCCGGAATATGAAAATTTTCTGCGCTTAGGTGTGCAGGAGGATAACACGATTGCAATTGGGGCGGCAATTCCATTTATTCGTTCATTTTTGGATTCTGTTTAATTGATTGGATTCAAATGGTATACCTGTCTTGAGGCGGATTTCACCATGTCATATTTTTTTCGGATTGAAAACCCCTGTCTTTTTGTAAAATGCACAAGAAGGCAGGGGTTCTTTTATATGTTTTCTACAAAGCAATTTACATTTGTCAAAAAGAAACCGAAATGCGTCACATGACATCAGTGACAAAATACAGATTCGCCATGGCGTTAAATTTGTTAAAATCATATCAACAAATCCGAAAGGGGAACAGAGAATATGAGGTATTACATTTTGGTCAGCCATGGCACATTTGCTCCTGGACTGCACAACGCGGCAGGTATGATGGCAGGCGATGACCGTGAGGATATCCTTTCCACCAGCCTGCTTGATGGTATGGATGTTGACACATTCCGTCAAAACTTTACAGAACTCATCAAAGGCATTACACCAGAAGATGAAATCCTGCTGCTTGCGGATATTATCGGTGGTTCACCGCTGACTACCGCGGTTTCTGTGCTGGAAGAAAAGGGGCTTTTACCGCATACCATTGCAGTCGGCGGCATGAACTTGCCATTGGCACTTGGCGCGGCATTCGCTGACACAGATGACCCGCTTACACAAGTCGCAGAAGAAATTATCGCGAGTGCGCGCGAACAGATCAAAGTATTTGACCTCGGCGGCGATGCTGAGGACGATATATAATCATCACAAAAAAACAATAGGAGGAAAAAATTATGGCAATCTCATTTATCCGCGTAGACGACCGTATGATCCATGGACAGACCTGCACCCGTTGGGCACTGGAATACCCTTGTGACGGTTTAATTGCCGTCAATGACAAAGCGGCACAAACCCCTGTGCTGAAAGCGGCATATAAAAATGCAAGCGACAAAAAAACCTTTGTCTGGACACTTGACGAATGGCGCGCAAAATGCGGCAAAGTCATTGCAAGCAAAGACCGCTATTTCCTGATTACCAAAGACCCGATTACCATGAAAAAGATTCTGGTAGATGATGGCTTTGATCCCGGCGCAGTCAAAACAGTGATTATTGGCCCATGTAATGACCGTCCCAATGCAACCAAACTGGGCAATAACCAATCCATTACACAAGAAGAAGCAGACGCATTGGAAGCCATTATGCAAAAAGGGTTTGAAGTTGAGTTTGCACTCATCAAGGAGTCCGCCATCGGCAACTGGAAGAAATTCCGCAGCCAGTTTGGTTATTAATCCTTTTGCGTATTTTGCAGGCAAACTGGGGCGATTAAAAAACCACCTCTCCGGCGGAACCTCCCGCCAGATTTACTCTCATATTCTGCTGTGCCCTGTGAAAAGAACTTTTTGCAGGGCATAGCGAAAGATAACAAATAACCCGCGTTTTCACATGATAAAACGAAAGGCTTGGTGAAAAATTTTTATGGAAATTCAAGTATGGCAAGCTGCATTATTTGGGCTGTTCGCTTGTTTGGCATCAATGCCTGGTCTTGGCGGCACGGTGCTTGGCAACTATACACTTGGGCGCCCGTTGGTTGCCGGCTTGGTTGTCGGCGCGATTATGGGCGATATTCAAACTGGTATTTACCTTGGCGCCGCAATCCAGGTTGTTTATATTGCGCTGGTAACACCTGGCGGCACCGTTTCGGCTGATGTCCGTGCGATTTCTTATATTGGCATTCCACTTTCCATGGTTGCGATTAGCTCTATGGGGCTTTCTGCCGCAAGCACAGAAGGGCAGGCAATGGCAGTGGCGCTTGGTTCTGCCGTCGGCACCCTTGGCACCGTTTTGTTCTATGGCACAGCAACCGTGAACCTTGTTTGGCAGCATATGGGCTGGAAATGGCTCGAAAAAGGCGACCTGAAAAAACTTTACCTTGTTGATATGGTATTCCCCTGGATTTCCCATATACTTTGTTCCTTTATCCCAACCTTTGTCATTTGCAGAGTTGGTGTTACCATGGTTGATTTGATGAAATCTTATCTGCCGATGGATGGCATCGCAATGAAAACCTTGTTTACAGTAGGTTCGCTGCTTCCAGCAGTCGGTATTGCAATCCTGCTCAAACAGGTTGCAACAAAACCGGTTGACCTGCTGACGTTTGTATTCGGTTTTACATTGGCAGCGTGCATGGGGCTGAACCTGATTGCCGCTTCGGTTGTCGGTGGTTTCTTTGCCATATTCAGCTACCGCATTAAGCTATTATCGATGCAGAAACCAGTTGTGGCCGCAGCAGGCGCAGGCGATTTTGATGACGATGAGGAGGAGATTTAACCATGGCAGAAAAGAAACTTTCCAAAAAGGCACTTTCTAAGTCCTTTCGGAACTGGTTTTATGGGCATTTGACCTGCTTTTCTCAGGAACATATGCAAACCTTTGGCTATCTGTGTGCAATGCTGCCGCTGGTAGAGGAACTTTATGACACCAAAGAAGA
>CAXHNU010000141.1:0-2549 GCA_964017555.1 uncultured Butyricicoccus sp.
TTTGCTATGAGCTGTTTTACCATGACCCGGCAGACCCTTTGGATTTGCTGAAAGGGCTGTTTGTTGGGGTTGTACTCACAGCAACATCTGTTTCCATTACAGTGGAAACCTTGCGGGAAATGGGGCGTCTGCGCGGCAAAGTCGGCACAGCGATTTTAGGGGCGGCTGTCATTGATGATATTTTAGGGATTATCATTTTGACTGTTATCACTGGATTTACCGACCCGGAAACCAAACCGGCAGAGGTATTTTTACGGATTGGGTTATTTTTTGTATTTATTGCGCTGGTTGGGTATATCATGTATAAGATATTCCAGCGTATGGATCAGGTATGGGGCAATAAACGCCGGATTGCCATTGTTACTTTGTCGTTTTGCTTTATCCTTTCCTATATCGCAGAAACTTATTTTGGCATTGCGGATATTACCGGCGCATATTTTGCGGGAATCATCCTGTGCAACATCTGGAACCTGCGGGAGTACCTTGCGAAAAAAATCAATATCGTATCTTATATGCTGTTTTCACCGGTGTTTTTCGCGTCAATCGGCATCAAAACGGAGTTATCCGGCTTTACTTCACAGCTAATGATATTTTCGCTTGTGCTGCTTATTGCTGCGATTGCAAGTAAAATCCTGGGCTGTGGGTTAGGGGCACGCCTTTGCGGGTTTAATGGGCATGACGCATTAATTATCGGGCTTGGCATGGTGTCCCGTGGTGAAGTTGCGCTGATTGTCGCGCAGAAAGGGGCACAAGCTGGGCTGATCCATAGCGCATTGTTCCCGCCGGTTGTGCTGATGGTTATTGTGACAACACTGATTACGCCTGTTTTCCTGAAAATCTTTATGAACCCGAACCATGAAGATTTCAGGCAGCCAGAAATCAAGGTTAAAAATTAAACCATGTGGATAAACATGAAAAAGCACCGGATAGGGGGATTTTCCCCCTGTTTTCCGGTGCTTTTGTGATATTTGAGAATCAGCCTTCGTAGTCGTCCTCATTTTCCCAGTTGTGCCAGACAGATTGCACATCATCATTATCTTCAAGACCATCAAGCAGCTTGCGCATTTTTGCCATATCTTCTTCGCTTTCCAGTGCAACATAGTTTTGCGGCACCATTTCCACTTCAGCGGAAGCAAATTCAATGCCTGCTTTTTCGAGGGCTTCACGCACAGTGCCAAAATCTTCTGGCGCAGTATAGATTTCAAAGGTTTCCTCATCTGCCTGGAAATCTTCCGCACCCGCATCAAGTGCCAGCATCATGGTTTCATCTTCATCCAGGCTGCCTTTTTCAATGATAATAACGCCTTTTTGGTCAAACTGCCAACCAACACAGCCAGTTGCACCCATACCAGCGCCGAATTTATCCAGCAGATGGCGCACATCAGAGGCGGTACGGTTGCGGTTGTCGGTCAGGGTTTCAACAATGACAGCAACACCGCCAACGCCATACCCTTCATAATTGATGGCTTCATATTCAATGGTGCCATTGGCACCAGAATATTTATCCAGGGTGCGTTTAATATTGTCATTTGGCATATTATTTGCTTTTGCTTTGGCAATGACATCGCGCAGGCGGGAATTGTTATCCGGGTTTGCCGAACCGCCTTCTTTAATCGCAATAGCCATTTCACGCCCGATTTTGGTAAAGATTTTTGCTTTTTTTGCATCATTTGCGCCTTTGCGCTTGGCTATGTTATGCCATTTGGAATGTCCACTCATGAGAAATCCGCTCCTTAAATTGTTTGAAAAAATGATATTCCGGCTATTATTTTATCAAATGATTGCCCAAAACGCAAGGAGCAAAAAACCATATATAAAAATCGGCTGGCAAAGCAAAAGCCGGATTGTATTGGCAAAGCGCCTGTGATAAAATAAAAATATCTATGTAACAATGGCCTGGCTTTTACCCTTTGGAGGAAAAATATGAAAAGATATTTCGGCAAAATACTTGGTGACCGCCGTATCATGGGCGCACTGCTGATTTTAATACAAGCGATTTTGGTAATCTGGGGGCTGGGCACGCTGATAGACCATATCCCATGGGTGTCTAATCTGTTCAATATTTTATCCGCTGTGATTATCATTTGGCTGATTCGTAAATATGATAACCCATCTTATAAAATCCCATGGATTGTGTTGATTTTAATCTTCCCATTATTTGGTGGAATTTTTTATTTGGCATGGGGAAATACGCCGTTTAACCGCGCACGGGTAGGGCATAAATTTACAGCGCCACAGCCGGATTTTTCGCAGGATATGGTAAAACCGGCAGCCAGCCGCTTGATTGCTGCCATGCCGCGGCATACCCGGCGGACAAGCTATATCCAATCGCTTACAGGTATGCCGGCATGGGGCGAAACTGCAACAAGATATTTCCCTATGGTGGAGCAGCAATTTACCGCGATGTGTGAGCAACTGAAAAAAGCACAACGGTTTATTTTTATGGAATATTTCATCATAGAGCCAGGGCAGATGTGGCAGCCGATTTTAGATATCCTTGCTGACCGGGTGCGGGCTGGCGTGGAAGTGCGGGTGATGTATGATGACGC
>CAXHNU010000141.1:2649-7626 GCA_964017555.1 uncultured Butyricicoccus sp.
CCATATCTGGTGCTGGATAATGAAATGATTACCGCGCTGACAACTGCGGCACAAAGCGGCGTGGATGTGCGCATTATTACACCTGGCATTCCGGACAAACGGTATGTATATTTGCTGACACGTTCATTTTACCAGCAGTTGGCACGCACTGGTGTGCGCATTTATGAATATACGCCGGGTTTTCTTCATGCAAAAATGATTGTATCTGATGATGATGTTGGCGTTGTAGGCACAATCAATATGGATTTCCGGTCATTTTTCCTGCATTTTGAATGTGGTACCGTGCTGTATGGCGGTAAGGTGATCCGTGAAATCAAACAGGATATGCTGGATACCCTTGCACTTTCACGGGAAATTGATGACGAATGGTTCCGCCATGTGCCGTGGGCTTCTTCTATTTTAGCATCTGTTTTGCGGCTGTTTGCACCGCTGATGTGATAAAAGTATATATGGAAAAACCCTTCCCTGACAGTCTGCAAGGAAGGGTTTTTATTATGAGCGCAAATCAATATTTCCGATTAATCACCCACGAATGGGGTCTGTCACCAGTTTTTCTGGGACATTTTCCAGGCATTGGGCGTCCCGTAGTGGCACTTTTCGTTTCTTTTTTTCCACAGGCAGTGCACATATATTCAATCCATTTGAATGATGGCATAAATTATCATCTCCTTTTGAAATATGTATTTTTACCAATAGCCCTTTGAAATATTTTTTAGGGTTGCAATGGTCATGCAAGCCTCATCAATAACAGGGACTGCATCTGGAAGAAATATGTTAGCAATTAGCATAACAATTTGGATTTTTGCGGGACAGAACCAATGAACCAGCAACACAACAGCATATATTGCTAAAACCATCAAATTATCCTCCTTTTCTTCAATTATAGCATTACACTCGCTGAAAGTCAATAATTATATTCTATAAGCCTGTAATAATAAAAATTCATCTCGGCTATTGTTAGTGATGGAGGTGATATGATGTCTGAAGAATTTCGCGAAAGATATCAGATTTTAGGGCTGAAAATCGCATATTATCGAAAAAGGAGGGGATATACACAAGAACAGTTTGCAGAGCTGATAGGGAAAAGCTGGTCTTTTGTCAGTCAAATTGAAGCGAACAATGGTGCAAAAGTCAAAGGCGTGTCTTTGAATACGCTGTTTACCATTGCGGACAAGCTGGATGTGCCTGTAGAAAAATTTTTTACTGATGATTAAATGAATGCAAAAAAGCTCCTGTCTGAAAATGGCAGGAGCTTTTCGGTTATCTTATATTTTGCTTTAGATTTCGCCGCATTGGATAGCTGCAATGGCATCTTCAATGGTACGGTGCCCAAGCGCTACCGCGCCCATGGCTTCTGCACGCCGCCCAACTTCATATTTATGCAGGTTCACATCGCCTTCCAAACATTGGGTGGTAATATAAACCTTTGTGCCGGACATAATCAGCTTTTGCACCACTTTTTCCAAGCGAATTGGTACGCCGCCTGCACCATAGCCCTCCAAAATAACTTTATCGTATTTTTGCAGGAAATCAATGATGGATGGGTCAAGGTCTGGAACAAGTTTCAGTACCACAAAACTTGAGCTGACAACATCGACAAAACGCGGTTCGCCGCCAAGCATCGGCGGAATGTTTAACATAACCTTGCCATCATCGCGGATGGTGCCCGCAAGCGGGGCGTTGATGGAACGGAATGAGTTCATATTTTTGGAATGCACTTTTACAACATGGTTGCCGCGGATAATTTGCCCATGCAGCACAGCGGCAACGCCTGTCCATCCAGAAGATGCAACACGGAAAGAATCCAGCATATTGCGTTCGGCATCGGAACCAGGTTCGCCCATTGGACGCTGGGAACCGGTGATTATCACAGGTTTATTCAGGTTGCGCAGCATATGGTATAACAGTGCGGCAGTATAAGACAGGGAATCTGTGCCATGCGCAATGACAAACCCATCATAGCGGTCATAGTTTTCCCAAACTATGGACGCCAAATGGCGGCGCTGGTTTGTGGTAATGTCCGTGGAGTCCACACTAAATGGGTTATTGACAAATACACGGCAGATTTTACGGATTTCCGGCAGGAATTCCAAAAGTTCTTCACCGGTTAGCGAGGGCGCAAGCCCGCGTCCGGTTTCACGGCAGGCAATGGTACCGCCGGTTGCGATTAACAAGATATGTTTCATAATAATCGTTGCCTTCTTTACATTTAAAATGAAAATAGAACCCGGTTTTATCGGAAACTGCGGGTTAAGATGCCAATGACATCATCATGGGAAAGTTCCCGTGCATCATATTTGAACAAGTGCCCCATGGTTGCAAAGGCATTGTCGACATATTCGCCAAACCGGTTTTCGGTGAGCCCATAGCTGCTGAGCTGCAATGCGTCGACTTGGCAGGCTTTTTGCATTTCATACAGGGTGTGGATAAAATCTTCTGGCTTTTCTGCATTTGGGCAGCCCAATGCCAATGCACGCGCCATATCAACCAGCTTTTCGGCACACGCATCTGTGAACATTTTGTAATACTCCACTGAAATCGCAATCAATGCCGCGCCATGCTCCAGATTTGGATGGCACGCGGAAAGTGCATGGGCTATTGCGTGTTCTGATGTGCAGGATGACATGGTTTCTACAAAACCTGCTAATGTGTTGGCTAATGCAACATCGGCACGCGCTTCTTTGTCTGTGCCATCTTGTACGGCACGAACCAGGCTTTTGCCGATTAATGAAATGGCTTTAAGCGAAAACATTTCAGACATTGGGCTGGCAATCGTTGCAATATATCCTTCACACGCATGGAATAATGCGTCAAATCCTTGATAGGCAGTCAGCTTGGGCGGAACAGTCATCATGAAATCCGGATCTACGATGGAAATTGTCGGGAATGTGTGGTCACCGCCGGCACCAATTTTTTCATCACCATTGGTGATCACTGTCCAAGGGTCAGCTTCTGTGCCTGTACCTGCAGTGGTTGTTACCGCGACAATGGGTAATGGCGGATTCTTGACTTTCTGCGCTTTGCCGCTGCCGCCATAAACATAATCCCACCAGTCGCCATCGTTGGTTGCCATGACAGCAACTGCTTTTGCTGTGTCAATGGATGAACCGCCGCCCAAACCAACAACAAAGGTACAGCCCTGCTGCCGCGCCAGTGCGGCGCATTCGCGCACACCTTCAATCGTAGGGTTGGGCTGCACATCGCTGTAAACAATGGTTTCATGACCGCCTTCGGCTAAAACCGCAGCAACTTTGTCCACATAACCCAAACGACGGGTGGATGTGCCGCCAGTGATAATAAGCCCTTTGCCTGCTGGTAACTTGGCACGGGATAATTTTTTGACACTGCCCGCACCAAAGAAAATGCGGGACGGCATATAATAACTGAAATTTTTCATAAGTCCCCTCCTGATGGAATTGAAAAAATCATCATACACTTTCATTATAACAGAATCGGAAAATGATAGAAAGGGGGAAATGTATAGAAAATTGCATTGTTTTTTGTACACTCTGAAAGCAAGGAAACCATTGACGAATGCCTGCGCAGGTGGTATCATAAATACATCAAAGAGAACAGCTGAAAAGCTTCATATATAAGCAGCTTTCCAGAAATCTGATTGAAAGAGGTGAGTCCAATGGTAAGTGAAAGTTCATATTTCCCGTGTGGGCTCGCTGTTGTTGCCGTGCAGCGTGTTGGCTGAAACGACAACGGTAAACCTGCTTACAATTGCTGGCCGATGGGCATACCGATGGGTATGAAGCATTTGCCGCTTGCGCAGCCAAAGATGAGTTATTTGGATGCCGGTATACAATGACGGGTTTGCACAATGGGAAAATAACAGGAAACGGGAGTGTTCCTGAAATGGTATGGATGCCAATCACAGGCGGTTTTCGGCGAATGGTTTGATTCCACCTCCTTTTTATTGAGTTGTTCGCAAAAAATCCACAGTGAAGAAGGCTGATATATGAAAACTGAATATAATTTCTAAGGGCTTCACCGGTTCGTGTGTGAAGCCCTTTTGTGTGCCTGAATAAAGGAGAAACTAAATTATGCCATATGTTTATATACTCCGATGCGCGGATGATACATATTATACCGGTTGGACAACTGACCTGACAGCACGTCTTGCAGCACATAACCGCGGGTCTGGTGCAAAATATACCCATGCGCGGCGACCGGTACAGCTTGTTTACTGCGAAGCACTGCCAGATAAAAGCGAAGCACTCAAGCGGGAAGCGGCGATTAAAAAAATGCCGCGTGCAAAAAAACAAATGCTGGTGAATCAGATGAAAGAAGGAGAACAACTGGAGATTTATGACGCAAATGAAAAGTTTGCAGGCATTATGCCGCGTGCGTTGGTGCACCGCTGTGGGCTGCGACACCATGTGGCACATTTATGGCTGGTACAAAAGCAAAATGGTGTGTTGGGGCATTGGCTTCAGCAACGCGCAGATGACCGCCCACTCTATCCGGGATTGTATGATCTGGCTGCAACTGGGCATCTCGATCCTGGGGAAACGCCATTAGAAGGTGTACTGCGGGAAGCACAGGAAGAAATTGGTTTGCTTTTGACAGAAATGCAGATCACATTTGTTGGGACTGTGGAACAGAAATATTCCCGCCCAGATGGCGGCTTTGATGATGAGCAAGTTTGTGTTTTTATGGTATATTTAGACGAACCCCCGCATTTTATGCCGGGAAATGAAGTGAAACGTATGATATGGGTGCCGCTTTTAGAGCATCAAAAGATGGAAGAGGGCGCAGAGTATCTGCAAACCAGCGGAGAATGTATTATGCGTGAAGAAATGTGTTGTCTGCATGATGATGAGTGGAAACTATTTGCAGATTGCTTGGCACGAATTGAGAACGCACGAGCGGCATTTGCCGACGGATAAAAATTTTGCGGAAAAATGAAAAAAGGAGTTGACAAGGGGGGAGAAAAGCAGTATACTAATCAAGCTGTCCCGCGAGAGGGGC
>CAXHNU010000142.1:0-1844 GCA_964017555.1 uncultured Butyricicoccus sp.
TGCTATGCCGTATAGACAGAGCCAAATGGAGGAACAGATATGTCAAAACTGGTAATCGTGGAGTCCCCGGCTAAAGCCAAGACCATTGGGAAATATCTTGGCGCCGATTATGTGGTCAAAGCATCAATGGGACATCTGCGCGACCTGCCTAAGAAAAAAATGAGCATTGACTTTGACAATAACTTTGCCCCAGAATATGTTCCAATTGAAGGCAAAGATAAAATTATCAGCGAACTGCGCAAGGCAGCAAAAGAAAGTGAATTTGTTTATCTTGCAACCGACCCCGACCGCGAAGGGGAAGCCATTTCATGGCACCTGAAAGAGCTGCTGAAACTGAAAGAGGGCGGCTATAAACGGGTGACGTTTAATGAGATTACCAAAAAGGCGGTGCGTTATGGCATAGAGCATCCACGCGATATTGATAATGACCTTGTGGATGCACAGCAGGCACGCCGTATTTTAGACCGTATTGTTGGATATAAATTATCACCATTTTTATGGCGTAAGGTCAAACGCGGGCTTAGTGCTGGGCGTGTGCAGTCAGTTGCAACACGCCTTGTTGTAGACCGTGAAAATGAAATCCGTGCGTTCCAGCCCGAAGAATATTGGCAGATTGATGTACAGCTGCAAACGATGCAGGGCGGCAAATTCAGTGCCCGTTATTATAGCGATGCGGCAGGCGTAAAGGAATTGCCTGATGAGGAAAGCGCACAAAAAGTCGTACAGGCGGTAACTGGTAAGCCGTTTGTTGTTGGCACAGTCAAAAAAGGCAAAAAGAAAAAATCGGCGCCCGCGCCGTTTACCACTTCTACGTTACAGCAGGAAGC
Organism: uncultured Butyricicoccus sp.; assembly: GCA_964017555.1. Taxonomy (GTDB): domain Bacteria; phylum Bacillota; class Clostridia; order Oscillospirales; family Butyricicoccaceae; genus Butyricicoccus_B. The sequence continues at coordinate 828 of CAXHNU010000142.1, forward strand.
GTCCCGCAAACTGAATATGACCCCGCGCCGCACCATGAGTGTGGCACAGGAATTATATGAAGGCATTGAAATTGATGAACTGGGGCTAACCGGTCTGATTACCTATATGCGTACTGACTCCCTGCGCCTTTCAGATGAGGCGACAGCCGCCGCTGCGCAGTTTATCAAAAGCCGTTATGGAGATGCGTATTATCCCGGTAAACCGCGTGTATTTAAAACCAAAGGCGCGGCACAGGATGCTCATGAAGCCATTCGTCCGTCAGATGTGACACTGGAACCTGACCAAATTCGTGCCAGCTTGACGCCTGACCAGTATAAGTTATACCGTTTGATTTGGCTGCGTTTTGTTGCCTGCCAAATGGCAGACGCGATTTTAGATACCATTTCTGCGGATATTTTAAGCGAAGGCTATGTTTTCCGTGCTTCTGGGCATACCGTTGCATTCGCTGGCTTTACCGCGGTATATGAAGAATCCACCGATGATGAGAAACAAGGTGAAAGTGGTAAGCCATTGCCGCCATTTGCCGAACAAGACCCACTTACTGCACTTTCCATAGAACCAAGCCAACACTTTACTCAGCCGCCTGCACGATATACCGAAGCATCTTTAATCCGTGCAATGGAAGAACGCGGCATTGGTCGTCCGTCAACCTATGCGCCGACTATCTCTACCATTGAAAGCCGGAATTATGTGGTGAAGGAAAGCCGCAGCCTGCGCCCAACTCCGCTTGGAGAGGGTGTGACTGGTTTATTGGTGGATAAATTTGAATCGGTTGCCGATTATGAATTTACGGCAAACATGGAAGGACAACTTGACGAAGTCGAAGCCGGTAAGGAGAATTATGTTGATTTGCTTGCCAACTTTTATGGCGGGTTTGAAAAGGCTTTGGATCAGGCAGAAGTCGCGCTCGAAGGGCAGCGCATTAAAATCCAAGATGAGGAAACCGATATTGTCTGTGAAAAATGCGGCAGGAATATGGTGATTAAAATCGGCAGGTTCGGCAAATTCCTTGCCTG
>CAXHNU010000142.1:1944-7594 GCA_964017555.1 uncultured Butyricicoccus sp.
ACCACGACAAAGAAAACAACAGCAAAGAAAACCACAAAACGGACAAAAAAAGCTGAACCAGCAGCAGAAGAAGCCGGAGGTGCCGCAGATGCCGGATAAAGTAACGGTCATTGGGGCAGGGCTTGCCGGTTGTGAAGCGGCGTGGCAGCTTGCACAGCGCGGCATTCCCGTTGCACTGCATGAAATGAAGCCGGAAAAACGAACGCCCGCACATCATGCGGATGGCTTTGCGGAGCTTGTTTGTTCCAATTCGTTGCGTTCCAATGAACTGACCAATGCCGCAGGGTTACTGAAAGAGGAACTGCGCCGTTTGGGTGGACTGATCATCCGCTGTGCAGATGAAACCCAAGTAGAAGCGGGCGGCGCGCTTGCTGTTGACCGTGAGGCGTTTTCAAACGCTGTGACCGCAAAAATAAAGGCACATCCGCTGATTGAAGTTATCCCTGGAGAAGTGACCGCTTTGCCGGACAAGGGCAGGGTGATTGTGGCAACCGGCCCGCTGACATCAGATGCACTGTTTCGGGCGATTCATGAAAAAGTGGGCGGTGATTTTCTGCATTTTTTTGATGCGGCAGCGCCAATCGTTACCTTTGAATCGGTTGATATGGATCATGCCTATTTTGCTTCACGCTATGGCAAAGGCACGCCGGATTATATTAACTGCCCATTATCACGTGAGGAATTTGACCCATTTTGGCAGGCGTTGACCACTGCGGAACAAGCTGAGGTGCATGGTTTTGAAGATAAGCTGGTGTTTGAAGGCTGTATGCCAATTGAAGTCAATGCGCGGCGCGGACATGATACGCTGCTGTTTGGCATTTTGAAACCCATTGGCTTGCCAGACCCCAAAACAGGGCGTGACCCTTATGCTGTTTTGCAGCTCCGCCGCGATAATGCACAAGGCACACTTTATAATTTGGTTGGCTGTCAGACCCATCTTAAATGGGGAGAGCAGAAACGCATTTTTTCAATGATACCCGCGCTTAAAAATGCGGAATTTGTGCGGTATGGTGTGATGCACCGCAATACTTTTTTGGATTCTCCGCGTCTTTTGGATGATACCTTTGCATTGCGTGCAGACCCGCGTATCCGTTTTGCCGGGCAAATGACAGGGGTGGAAGGTTATGTGGAATCCAACGCGTCTGGCTTATTGGCAGGCATTGCGGCAGCGTGTGAAGTCCTTGGCAAACCGGCGCCCGATTTCCCGTGTACAACGGCAATCGGTGCGTTGGGCAAATATATTTCTAATACAACAGTGACAAAATTCCAGCCGATGAATATAAATTTTGGAATTTTAGACCCGCTTGGCTACAAAGTGAAAGGCAAACGGGAAAAAAATATGAAGATTTCAGAACGCGCACTCCAAATAATTGACAGCATGAAAGGGGAGTTGTGAAGTGAAAATTGCAATTGATGTGATGGGTGGGGACAATGCGCCGCTTGCACCAATTTGCGGCGGTGTGATGGCGGCAAAAGCATATGGCGAGGAAATCCTGCTGGTCGGGCAGCAGGACACCATACACCGTATCTTGAAAGAACAAGGGGCAGAAAACGTAAATGGCATTACCGTGATCCATGCACCCGATGTGGTGGATATGCACGATGACCCAGCAACTGTTTTGCGGCAGAAGCCCGAAAGCTCTATGGCAGTGGCACTGAAACTGGTAAAAGACGGGAAAGCAGATGCCATTGTTTCCGCAGGTTCAACCGGCGCATTGCTTTCCGGCGCAACCCTTTTATGTAAACGCATCAAAGGCATACGACGCGCCGCGCTTGCGCCGCTGATGCCTTGCGCAGGCGGGCAAGTTATGCTTGTGGATGCTGGTGCAAATACAGAATGTACCACTGAATATTTATTGCAGTTTGCTTTTCTCGGTTCGCTGTATGCCGAAAAAATACTGGGGATACAATCTCCGCGGGTCGGACTGGTCAACAATGGTTCAGAGGATTCCAAAGGCGATACCATGCGTAAAGAAACGTATGCGTTATTAAAAGAAGCACATGAGGCAGGGCGGCTGAATTTTGTAGGCAATGTGGAAGGCACAGATGTGCCCGCTGGTAAATGTGATGTTGCTGTGTGTGATGGCTTTGCAGGCAATGTGATGCTGAAAACCATAGAGGGCGTTGCAAAATTTATGGCAGGCGAAATCAAAAAGGTTTTCATGCGCAGTGCTGCAACCAAACTTGCTTATCTGGCTTGTAAAAAAGGCATGGATGAATTCCGGGAGCTTTTTAACCAGGACGCCATTGGCGGCGCGCCATTCCTTGGCATTGCGCACCCCGTCATTAAAGCACATGGTTCTTCGAGTGATGTTGCATTTATGAATGCTGTGCGGCAGGCAATCGCTTATACCAAAAGCGGTATGATTGAGGCGGTCAGTCAGAATATCGACCATATGACCATTAGCCGCTGAAAGGATATTTACCCGCCGGATGGACAAAAATAAACAATAAAGGGCGGTGCCCTTTGATTTGGAATGAAAGGAAGGCGTTGTGTATGTTAAAAGATAAAATCGGGTATCATTTCCATGACCAGGCTTTGTTTTGCAAAGCGCTTACTCATTCTTCGTATGCAAACGAACAGCGGGGCAAGCATTTGCAGAATAATGAGCGGCTGGAGTTCCTTGGTGATTCTGTGTTGGGTTTTATTACTGCGGATTATTTGTATAACCATTTCCCGGAGTTGCCGGAAGGGGAACTGACCAAACTGCGCGCGGCAATCGTTTGCGAACAGGCGCTTTATGAAGTTGCCAAAGAGCTTGGCATTGATAAAGAAATCCGGCTGGGGCACGGCGAGGAAACCAGCGGCGGCAGGCAGCGCCCAAGTATTTTGGCAGACGCAACCGAAGCCTTGCTTGGCGCAGTCTATTTGGATGGCGGCATCAATGCTGCGCGTGATTTTGTGTTGAGTTTTATCCCACGCAAAGCGGAAGAAGCGCGGCAAGGGAAAATGTTTAAGGATTATAAAACTACCTTGCAAGAGATTGTGCAGAAAAACCGCCAGGAAACATTGGAATACCGTTTGGCTGGGACAAGCGGTCCCGACCATGACAAAACATTTACCATGGATTTGCTGCTGAACGCTAATGTTTTTGCACATGGGCAGGGGCATAGCAAAAAAGAAGCCGAACAGATGGCAGCAAAGCAGGCATTGGAACTGATGGGTATTTGTTAAAGGTTTGTCGGGCAAAAGGGTTGGCAGTAGGATAGGATAAGGCAATTATGCAAAGCAATAAAGCTTCCAGCCTGTACACTCGGCGGCAAAAGGGCTGCACACTGTAACGTAAAGTTAAAAACCTTTACAAGATGTGCCGTACTGGGAAAATGGCAGACACCTGCCGCTTTCCCGGTATTTTTTATGGGCATTTTGTGAAAATATGTCGGGTTGCGTTGATTCTGCGCGGCGAACGTGATAAACTGATAGTATAACAAACCATAGATGAGGATATTGCATGATACTCAAAAGCCTACTGCTGCAAGGCTTCAAGTCTTTCCCGGACAAAACCGAAATCCGGTTCATTGGCGGAATGACCGCAATTGTCGGGCCAAACGGCAGCGGAAAATCAAATATTTCAGATGCAATCCGGTGGGTGCTGGGCGAACAGTCCTCCCGGTCGCTGCGTGGCGCGAAAATGGAGGACGTCATTTTCGGCGGCACACAGAAGCGCGGCCCGTTGGGGTTTGCCGAAGTATCGCTGATATTGGATAACGCGGAAGGCGTGTTCCAATCTGAGCATACAGAAATTATGGTGACCCGGCGGTATTACCGCTCCGGCGAAAGCGAATACTATCTCAATAAAAAGCATTGCCGGCTGAAAGATATCCATGAACTGTTTATGGATACTGGACTGGGGCGGGATGGCTATTCGATCATTGGACAAGGGCATATTGATGAAATCCTGTCGCTGAAAAGTGAGGACAGGCGCGAAATCTTTGAGGAAGCCGCGGGCATTACCAAATTCCGTTACCGCAAAGAAGAAGCCGAACGCAAACTTGCTGCAACCGAAGAAAATTTGGTACGCATCCGCGATTTATACAGCGAACTGGAAAACCAAGCAGGCCCCCTTGGCAAACAAGCGGAAAAAGCCAAACAGTACCTATTGCTACGGGATGAACTGCGGGTGATTGAAGTTTCTTTATGGCTGCTGGAACTGCAAAGCCTGCGTCAGGACACCGAGAAAAATCAGACAGATCAGCAAACCTGCGGGGCACAGCTTGCGGCAGCAAAAGAACAGCTTGAACAGCTTTACCGTCATTCCGAACAGCTTGCGGAACAAATGCACCAAGCGGATGCACAGACTGACAGCCTGCGCCGCGCACTGCGGGAGCAGGAACAGCAAATGGCGGATTTACAGAGCCGCTGTGCGGTGCTTAAAGCCAATATACAAAACAACCAGGAAAATATCCGGCGCGCCGAACAGGACAGTTTGCGGCAAGCGGAACAGGCGCAAGCCTTGAACCGTCAGCAGCAGCAGCGGCAGGCGCATTGCAAACAACTTGATGAAGCCTTTGCGGGGCTTGAACAGGATGCCGCTCAAACCGAAAAGCAAGCGGTAGCATTATCAGACAGCAAAGCCCAGGCGGAACGCGCACGCGATAAGCTGCGTGAAGAAATTGACGTGCTGCAAGCGGCAAATTTTCAGATGGAACTGGCACAAACTGCCGCCCAAGCGGGGCTGGATGGCATGGACAGCCGGCGGGATACGATTTTGGAGGATATTGCTCATGTATCCGGGCAGCTTGAGGCGGAACAGAAAGTCCATACAGGGTATCAGGCAAAACTTGATCAATGTTTGTCATTGCTGGCAGGCGTGAAAAATAAACTTGCCGGCGTGGCAATGAAAGCAGATAACCGTCGCAAACAGGTGGAAACCCATAGCAAAGCACTGGCGGAATGCAAAGCGGATTTAAGCGATTGTGAAAACCGCATCCGGATGCTGCGCGAAATGCAGAAAGAATATGAAGGGTTTTCACGCGCGGTGAAACAGGTGATGAAGCGCGCAGATGCCGGTGTACAGCATGGGGTGCGCGGCCCGGTTTCCTCACTTTTGACCGTGGAAACCGCATATGTCACCGCGATTGAAACCGCGCTTGGCGCGGCAGCCTCTAACATTGTGGTGGAAACCGCCGGGGACGCAAAAGCAGCAATTGAATTTCTCAAACGCAGTGACAATGGACGCGCAACCTTTTTGCCGCTGGATACCATTAAACCTGCGGTTTTGCGTGAACAAGGGCTGGAACAGATGGCGGGCTGCCATGGTACAGCGGATAAACTGGTTTCGTGCGCCGAAGAATATCGCGATATTATCCGCAGTTTATTGGCGCGTACTGTGATTGCTGAGGATATGGACGCCGCGCTTGCGATTGCACGCGCTTATCATCATCGTTTTCGCATTGTCACACTGGATGGGCAGGTTATCCAGGCAGGCGGCGCTATGACTGGCGGTTCAGTGTCCAAAACAACAGGCACATTGGCACGCGCAGGCACACTCCGGGAACTTGAAACCAAACGGCAGGTACTGCTAGCCAAAACAGATGAAACAGAACGCGCTTTTGCCGCCGCAAAAGAAGAGGCGGCAGCGCTGGAATATGATTATAAAGCCATTGAAGCCGAACGCGCACGGGCATTGGAAGATGAAGCCCGTTTGAC
>CAXHNU010000143.1:0-7555 GCA_964017555.1 uncultured Butyricicoccus sp.
GTTGGCACCACGCCGATATCATAAAGGAACTTGTGCCAGAACCGGGAGTACAGCAAATGCAAGGTGGTATGTTCCATGCCGCCATTGTACCAGTCAATTGGCGACCAATATGCCAGTGCTTCTTTGGAAGCAATCGCGTTTTCGTTATGCGGATCCATATAGCGCAGGAAATACCAGGATGACCCAGCCCATTGCGGCATGGTATCGGTTTCGCGCTTTGCAGGTGCGCCGCAATGCGGGCAAGTTGTATTGACCCAATCGGTCATTTTGGCAAGTGGGGATTCCCCATTTTCGGTTGGTTCATATGATTCCACATTGGGCAGCGTTAACGGAAGCTGTTCTTCCGGCACCGGCACCCAACCGCATTTATCACACCAGACAAGCGGGATGGGTTCCCCCCAATAACGCTGGCGGGAAAATACCCAGTCACGCAGTTTATACTGCACTTTGGCGCGTCCAATCCCCTTTTCCTCCAGCCACTGGGTAATCACTGGGATTGCATCCTTTACGGTTTTGCCGTCAAGGAAATCTGAATTTACCATAATACCGGTTTCATCTTTTGCGGTAAAAGCAGCTTTCTGCACATCCTCGCCGCCGGAAACAACCTCAATAATTTCACATCCAAATTTCTTGGCAAATTTCCAGTCGCGGCTGTCATGGGCAGGCACAGCCATGATTGCGCCGGTACCATAGCCCATCAGCACATAGTCAGAAACAAAAATCGGGATTTCCCTGCCGTTTACAGGGTTAATTGCAGCAACGCCATCCAACTGGACGCCAGTTTTATCTTTATTCAGCTCTGTACGTTCAAAATCAGATTTCCGCGCAGCTTCTTCGCGGTAAGCGCGCACAGCGTCGATATTTTTCAGTTTATCCGCCCAAGCTTCCACCATTGGGTGTTCTGGCGAAATGACCATATATGTTGCGCCGAACAAGGTATCCGGGCGTGTTGTAAAGACAGTTAAAATATCGCCTTCGGTTGTTTTGAAATCAACCTCCGCGCCTGTAGAACGCCCAATCCAGTTTTTCTGCTGAATTTTTACCCGTTCAATATAGTCAAGACCATCCAAATCATCGATTAAACGTTGGGCATATTCGGTAATCTTCAGCATCCATTGGCTTTTGGTCTTGTGGACAACTTCACTGCCGCAGCGTTCGCAAACACCGTTTACCACTTCTTCATTGGCAAGCACACATTTGCAGGACGTACACCAGTTTACGTTCATTTCCTTTTTATAGGCTAAGCCTTTTTTGAATAGCTGAAGGAAAATCCATTGTGTCCACTTATAGTAGTTCGGGTCAGTGGTATTGACCTCACGCGACCAGTCAAAAGACAACCCAAGGGCTTTTAACTGTGCTTTAAAGCGTTCAATATTTTTCTTTGTGACTTCTGCCGGATGGATATGGTTTTTAATCGCGAAATTCTCGGTCGGCAAACCAAATGCGTCCCAGCCCATGGGATAGAGCACATTAAAGCCCTGCATCCTTTTTTTGCGTGCAACGATATCCAGCGCAGTATAAGACCGCGGGTGCCCAACATGAAGCCCCTGCCCAGATGGATATGGGAACTCCACCAGCGCATAAAATTTCGGACGGGTAAAGTCCTGTGGTGCGACAAAACATCCTTTTTCGTCCCAGATATCCTGCCATTTCTTTTCAATCGGTTTATGTTCGTATTTTATCAATGGTATTTCCCCCAAACTAAGATATTGCGTCAATCAGGGCAATGTGCCCTTTTTCAGTTGCCTTGGGTATCGATCCCAAGGTCTGACAGCGGGATGTTCTCGCCATCTTTCCACAGGTTTTCCAACCGGTAAAAATCACGAGTTTCCGGCAGGAAAATATGCACCAGTGTGCTGCCATAATCCAGCAGTATCCATGAGGAGGACTCAAAGCCCTCCACATGGTGCGGCATCATGTCATGATCATTCTTGAGATGGAATTCGACACTATCCGCAAGTGCTTTTACCTGGGTTGTTGAGGTTGCCGAACAGATGACAAAATATTCTGCCAGTGTTGTCAGCTCCTCAATATGCAGCACTTGGATATCCTGCCCTTTGCGTTCGAGCAGGGCTTCGCAAGCATATTTTACAAGTTGTTTTGCGTCCATAAACTAACGCTCCTTTTATCAAGTATCAGAAAATTTATGCTTCTGGGTCTACCGAAGGGGATGGCGCTTCTGGTTCGGAGCCGCCGCCGGATTCACCGCCGCCGCTGCCGCCAGATTCGCCGCCGCCCGAGCTGCCACCGGATTCGCCGCCACTGCCGCCGGAGCTGCCACCCGAGCTTCCACCGCTGCTGCCGCCGGAGCTACCGCCAGAGTTTCCACCGCTGCTGCCACCAGAGCCGCCGCCCGAACTGCCGCCGCTGGATGGGCGCGATGATGGACGATCGTCGTCATCGTCATCATTGTCGTTACGGTTGCTGCTGCCGCCCGAACTGCCGCCGCTGGACGGACGCGATGTTGTCTGGCGGTCATCATCATCGTCATCGTCGTCATCGTCATCATTGTTGCTGGATGTTTTGTTTGAAGACGTTGTGCGCCGGCTGCTTCTGTCATCATCGTCATCATCGTCACTGTAATGCTTGCTGCTTGACTTGCCGGAAGACGAACTCTTTGTTGGACCAGAAACGACATCCAAATTGGTGATTTCCTTATCATATGGGTTGAAATATTTGTTAATCATTTCAAGCGCTTTGCTTTCGCTCACAAAATAGAAGGACAATTCTTCTGAGCTGCTGCCAGCCGTGCTCATTGCCGAATACCCCGGCAATGTAAACATATTAATGCCGGTTGCCGTATCCACTTGGAACGCCTGCCCTGCCAGCCAAAGCATTTCGCCTGCTGTGATATCCGTTTTGACATTGCGGAACACCGCATCTGCAATCCCCTTGACATTGACAGCATTTTTCAGCGTCAACACTTCTTTTGCTAAGTATTTCAGGAACTCCTGCTGTTTATCAATGCGGGATTCATCGCCGTTTTTATATTCTTCTGGGACATATTGGGTATAGCCAGCGCCATTTTTACGCCAACGCAGGAACTCAACAACTTCTTCCCCATTCAAATGACGCGGGCCTGCCACAGGGAAATTGATTTCCAGTTTTTGCGCTGGGTCTTTATACATCATCGGGAACGGGATATCATAATCCACCCCGCCAATGACATCCACAATTTCAGCAATTCCGTTAAAGTTTACCACAATAAACTTATCCGGCGTAAAGCCCATCACCTGTTTAATTTGCTTTTTGGTTTGTTCAATGCCGGCTTTTGTGCCATAGGCGGCATTGATTTTGCGGTTTGCACCCGATTTATTGACATTTGACATAGTATCGCGCGGGATATTCATCACATTAACTGTATGCTTTTTGGTATCAAATGCAACCACCATGATATTATCAGTACGGGTTTCGTCGATATCGGTCGCACAAACCACAAATGTAAAGAAATCATCAATACGGTCGCCCATATTGAGATCAATGTTCATCTGATCGCCATTTTCAGTGTCATTGATAGTATGGTCATTAGTATGATCTTTCATCGGATTTTCAACCGCTAAACTGGGCGGCTTCACATTGGTTGCCAGCCAGATCCCGCCTGCTGTTACCACCGCAATCAGAACAACCAGGATAGAGATAAGTATTTTCTTCCAAATTGCGAGTGGCGCTTTTGCCCGTTTGTATTGGGCTGGTTGTTGTTTCTTTGGCTTCCCCGTCCCGCGCGATTGCCGGGACCCACCGCCGCCAAAAATTTTCATGTTTTACTGCCTCCTGAATAAACGCACCATTTATACACGCACAGCCCCCTGCTTAATCAGCCAGTTGCGCGCTTCGCACGTGTCTTTATGTATAAGTTTCCCCCGTTCAAGCAGGTCATTTAATGAAAAATCAAAGCAATAAAGCAATGCTTTATCAATATCCTGCTTAGAAAGCGCCCTTGCAGGCTCTACCCCTTTAAAATCACGTGTTTCCTCAATAAAGTCCGCAAGGTAGATGATTTTATCAAGCAAAGACATATCTGCGCAGCCTGTCGTATGGCAGGCAATGGCATGGACAACATCAGCAGGTGCCTGATATTCGCGCTGGGCTACTGCGGCAGCTGTTTTGCCATGCAGCATTTTCCACTCAATAATTTCAACGTCACAGGGTATTATACCGTATTTTTCGCACAAACACAACTGCTCTTCACGAGAAAGTCTTTTTGTAATGTCATGGAGGATGGCGGCAAAGGCGCATTTTTCCACATCCGCGCCATACCGGTGGGCCAATTTCACAGCCGCCCGCTCACATCCCAGCGTATGTTCCAGCCGGTAGCCGGTCAGCCTAGAAAGGATTTCCTTACGCATCATTTCATCACATAACATAACAAAAAACCGCCTTTCACTTTAAAAATGTTTCTTTTTTGTGTACAATCGGTTTTGCTCAATAAAATCATATACAGAAGCTGGCACCATCTCCCGCAGTGATTGCCCGGCGCGCAGCTGGGTCGAAGAAATTTCCACCACAGGGCAATTGATCAGCTGCACATCGGCATGATATTCCTGCCGGATTTCTTCTGCTTTTTTTTGCAGCGCCCCTTGCTGCCCTGCCTCACGTGCCACAACAGCCAATGTGCAAAGCTGGCAGATTTCTGCGGCATTGCGCCAGCCATAGTCCAGCATCATCAGCATATCAGTACCCATAATGAGAAATAAATCCCCATATTGTCCAAGCTGATGCAGCTCGCGCAATGTATCAATGGTATAGCTTGCGCCGCCGCGGTCAATTTCAATGGTGCTGAGGCTTGCCCAAGGATAACCTTCTATCAGCATTTCAACCATTTTGCACCGCTGTGCTGTTGTTGCGGAACCTTCCGGCATTTTTTTATGTGGCGGCAAGCTAGTTGGGATAAATAATACCTTGTCCAGTCCCAGTGCATCCCGCACGTGTTCTGCCGCACGCAGATGACCATAATGCGGCGGGTTAAATGTTCCGCCCATAATCCCTGTGCGCATGGTTATTTCTCCAAAACAATGCTGCGCTTGTCGGGGTCAGAGGACTGCCGGTACAGCACAAATTTTGTGCCAATCACCTGCACACCATCTGCGCCGGTTTGCTCACACAAAGCCTCCGCAACCGTCCGCGGGTCAGCCATTGCATTTTCAAGCACCTTGCCTTTTACAAGTTCATGGTTTTCCAGCAGCACGTCAAGCTGACGCTCAACGCCTTCTGTGATGCCATCTTTGCCAATGTGCAAAGTTACAGTGAGCGGGTTTGCCAGCTTACGGAGCTGGGCGCGTTGTTTACTGGTTAACATCATTATTTTACTCCTGAATATATGATTTTAGCGTTTCCGCAAAAGCAGAAAGTGCTTTTGCCCGATGGGATATGGTATTTTTGATTTGCTGGGGCAGCTCCCCAAAAGTACAGCCATGCGCCGGAACATAAAACAGCGGGTCATAACCAAAACCGCCTGTACCATATAACTGACGCAGGATTTCGCCTTCACATTCGCCCTGTACGGTAAATTCCCGCCCATCAGGCAGCACACAGGCAACCGCACAGATAAACCGCGCCTGCCGCTGCCCGTTGGGTATGGCTTCCATTTCACACAACAGTTTCTGATTGTTCCCCTGGTCTGTGCCATCGGCATAGCGCGCCGAATAAATGCCGGGTGCGCCGCCCAGTGCATCTACACACAAGCCGGAATCATCCGCAATTGCGGCTTTACCGGTAAATGCTGCCGCCGCATGGGCTTTTATCTGCGCATTTGCTGCAAATGTACTGCCATTTTCCTCTGGTTCGGGCGCACCTTCCGGCAAAGGAATCACCTGCACGCCAAGCCCATCAAGGATTTGACGCAGTTCGTCCAGTTTTTTCTGGTTATGAGATGCCAAAACAAATTCCATTTACTTTCCAAGCTCCCCGGTAATCCGTTTCTGGTCACGGCACAGCTTGCCTGTACCCTTTTTGCCAAGAGAAATCAGTTTGTTTAATTCTTCTTTTGTAAATGGACGTCCTTCACCTGTACCTTGAATTTCAATAAATTCACCGGTGCCTGTCATGACAATATTGCAGTCTACAATCGCATGGCTGTCTTCGGCATAGCATAAATCTAAAATTGCTTCATCCTCAAAAATACCGGCTGACACAGCAGAAACATGGTTTGTCAGCGGCATGGTTTCAATCACGCCATCCTGCAGCAGCTTTTTGCACGCCAGCCACAATGCCACAAACCCGCCTGTAATCGCGGCACAGCGCGTGCCGCCATCGGCTTGTATCACATCGCAGTCAATGGTAATTTGACGTTCGCCAAGTGCGGCGCGGTCAACCACTGCCCGCAGGGCGCGTCCAATCAGCCGCTGGATTTCGCTGGAACGCCCATCCAGTTTCAGCGATTTGATGTCCCGTTTTTTACGGGTATTGGTTGCCCGCGGCAGCATGGCATATTCGGCTGTGACCCAGCCAAGCCCCTGTCCTTCCAGAAAAGGCGGCACTTTATCTTCCACACTGGCAGTGCAAATGACTTTGGTATTACCCATTTCGATGAGCACAGAACCTTCGGCATACATGGTGTAATTTGGGGTGATTTTTACTTTGCGCATTTCGTCATTGCGCCTGAGGTCTGGTCTTGCCATTCTTTTCTCCTTCTTATTGTACCATAAAGACGCCGGGTTATGGGCATCTGTTACGGGATTGTGATAAAAATCCGTCATGCCATCGGCGGCAGCAAAGCTTCCAGGAAATCAGAGCGGTTAAAGTCCATCAAATCATCAATGCCTTCACCAACGCCGACCAGTTTCACCGGCACGCCAAGTCCTGCGGAAATCGCGACAACAATGCCGCCTTTCGCGGTACCGTCCAGCTTTGTCAGGATAATGCCGGTAAGCTTTGCCGCTTTGTTAAACTCCTCTGCCTGGTGAACGGCATTCTGCCCCGTTGTGGCATCCAGCACAAGCAATGTTTCCCGTGAGGAATCCGGCAGTTCCCTTGTCAAAATGCGGTCAATTTTCGCCAGTTCATTCATGAGGTTCGCCTTGTTATGCAGCCGCCCAGCCGTATCAATAATAATCACATCACAGCCGCGCGCTTTTGCGGCGGCAATTGCGTCAAAGACAACAGCTGCCGGGTCAGCGCCTTCGCCGTGGCGTACAATTTCCGCCCCAGCTCGCTGCGCCCAGATTTCAAGCTGGTCTGCCGCCGCGGCACGGAATGTATCTGCCGCTGCCAGCATCACGCGCTTGCCCTCACGGACATACTGTGCGGCAAGTTTGCCAATTGATGTGGTTTTGCCTACACCATTGACACCAATAATCAGCACAACCGCAGGCGTACCGGAAAGATCCAATGTGCTGTCTTCCAGCATCATATCAGACAGCACTTCTTTGAGCAGCGCACGCAATTCAAAACCTGTATTGACTTTTTGGTGCTGCGCACGGCTTTTCAGTTCTGCGCGGGCTTTGGCGGCAGCCTGTGCGCCGAGATCGGAAAGAATCATAGCTTCTTCCAGCTCATCCAGCAGGTCGTCATCAACTTCAACAAAGGAAGCAATGATATCTTCAAACTGCTGTGTGAC
>CAXHNU010000144.1:0-7359 GCA_964017555.1 uncultured Butyricicoccus sp.
AAATCAATCTCATTCTTTTGTCCTGCATCAAAATCCGGATTCAAAACTTCACGCAAATATTCATTGGAAACCAGTTTTGCAACTTGAGAGCGGACGCCGGAGGTGTTTTCATAAACCTTGCTTCGCTCCGCAAAATAATCGTTCAGGAACCATGACGCGATATCCGCATTCTCCTTCGCTTCTTCCTGCGTCCGGGAAGTAATCTGGGAAAATTCAACAACCATCTTCCGCCCGATGCCGCCGGAGTTTTGCAGCAGCCGACTGAGTTCAATGAATGTGGAATGCCTGCCGTCTACACCCTCCGCTTTATCCAATCGTTTCAAAACTTTAACCGCATTACGCATCAGCTGTTCATTCAAGTCCAGAAAGAATTGCGGAGAATCCGGGTTCAGCATCCGGAATGTTGTCGCCATATTTTCTACCACATCCGCTTCCTTGCCGAACAGCGGATTGAAATGTGGGCAGTTTTTGAAAGATGGGTCAAAGTAAATACATTCTCTGCCATAATACTTTGCCATCATTGCTGCCTTTTGCGCCAGATCCCCTTTGGGTTCCAGCACAGTGATGCCAGCCTCCAGATTCTTCATATCCTGATTGATGAGCGGCAGGATGGTTTGCGATGTTTTACCTGTGCCGGTTGCACCTAAAATCAGCATATGGAGAAACCGGTCTTTATAGGGCCATATTTCTGCTTTACCGCTTTCCTTTTCCATACAAAGCACAACATCCCCTGGCTTTCCTGTCTTTGCTGGGTCGCCAGGACTTTCGCTTTTCAGTTTTTCTTTGATGCTTGTTACTGTATTCCGCCCAGTTTCAGAAAGGTAGAAAGCAATCAGGCAGGCTGCAGTTAAAAATGTCAGAATGACTGCAAGAACAGATAAACTTCCGCCTGTCCCCATCCGTGCCAGTTTTTCTGACATTTTGAAAACCGGGACGCTGAGCAGCGAAGAAATCATGGAAAACGGGTATGCCTGCAAGAAGAAAAAACCGATTTTCTGTTTTTGCTCACTCAGTTTGCTGCAGAAAAGAACAAATGCAGCAATCCCAATTCCCATTGAGAAGGCTTCCATCATCAAGAAATTCTTTTTGAACATGAAACCCAGAAGAAAGAACAACATATGAATCCCATATGCTGTGCCGCAGACAGGGTAAAAATATTGTTCTGCCGTTTCTGTTGTAAGCTGTCCAAAAAGCGATTCAAGTTTTCCCTTTATCATAATACCCTCCTTGATATTGTTTTGGTTTATCCTATGCAGCTTATAGAAAAAAAGAAAGCCCATGCAGTTTGGCGTGGTTTTGTTATGGTTGAGAAAGCCATTGGAGTATGGTATACTATATTCTAAATTAGTATATCTGGGAGGAGTTCTCTATGCCGGAGCTTACATGGATCGGAAAAGAAAAAGTGGTGAACCACCATCAGGCAGTGCCGTTTCGAGTGCTGGAACGGCAGTACACCTATGGCGCAGACCAAAGCGACAATATGAT
The DNA here is from genome assembly GCA_964017555.1 of uncultured Butyricicoccus sp. Lineage (GTDB taxonomy): Bacteria > Bacillota > Clostridia > Oscillospirales > Butyricicoccaceae > Butyricicoccus_B. Next base: position 1,486 of record CAXHNU010000144.1, read on the forward strand.
TATCCATGGGGATAATCTGGAAGCCCTGAAAGCCCTGCTGCCCCGGCACGAGGGAAAAATCAAGTGCATTTACATAGACCCGCCTTATAACACTGGCAACGAGGGCTGGGTATACAACGATAATGTAAACGATCCCAAAATCAAGAAATGGCTGGGCGAGGTGGTAGGCAAAGAGGGCGAGGATTTAAGCCGCCACGACAAATGGCTGTGTATGATGTATCCCCGGTTGAAGCTGCTGCAAAAACTGCTGGCGGACAATGGCGCTATTTTTATTAGCATTGACGATAATGAGCTTTACAATCTAAAATCTGTCTGCGATGAGATTTTCGGCGCAAGCTGCTTTGTCTCCACCGTTTCTTGGCAGCGGACATATTCTACCCGCAACGACTCCAAAGGCATTGTCAGCGAGGTGGAACATATTCTCGTTTACAGCAAAAATCCGGGGTGGAATCCGAACAAGTTGCCCCGAACAGACAGCATGAACGCAAAGTATAAGAATCCGGATAATGATCCTCTTGGTGATTGGCGTTCTGATAATGCTTATGCGCCCGGCGCAGCTACACATCAGGGAATGGTCTATGCCATTCAGCATCCGTTTACGGGGAAAATGTTATATCCAAGCAATGGTTCGTGTTGGCGCTACCAGCAGGACGAAATGCTATCCATTATGTGTGGCTGGTGTGAGTATGAACTACGAGATTTAGATGATACCCACGAAAGAGCCGTTATATGTGGTGTTGCAGATGATGATGTGCGACAGGGCGTAAAAGCCATTATCCTTGCAGAGCCTTTGGAAGTGTCTAAGGCAAAGGCAACCGCTGTGCTGAAAAGAGGTCAATGGCCCCGCTTCTTCTTCTCGAAAGGCGGTCAAGGTAGTATCGCCAGAAAAACTTATCTGGACAATGTGGGAGGAACCCCACCCACAAACCTTTGGCAATACTCCGATGTAGGACATACCGATGAAGCGGCAAAAACACTGAAAGCTATTTTTGAGGGAAACGCTACCTTTGACACCCCTAAGCCCGCCCGTTTGATTGAGCGTATTTTGCAGATAGCCGGAAACAAGGACACGCTGATATTGGATTCCTTTGCGGGTTCCGGCACTACCGCCCATGCTGTTCTCAACATGAACAAGGCAGACGGCGGCAACCGCAAATTTATCCTCATCGAGATGGAAGAGTATGCTGAGAGCATCACCGCCGAGCGGGTCAAGCGTGTGATAGATGGTTATGGCGAAGGCAAGAGCGCTGTGGAGGACACAGGCGGAGATTTCAGTTTTTATGAGCTGGGTGAGCCGCTGCTCATCGGCGACAACCTCAATGAAGCTGTGGGCGTGGAGAAGATACGGGAATACATCTGGTACACCGAAACAAAAGCGCTCTTTGCTCCACAGAACGGCAGCTATTATCTGGGCAGGCACGGTGACACCGGTTATTACTTCTACTACGAGCCGGATAGCGTGACAATTTTGAATCACGATTTTCTATCTCAAGTGATGGAGAAAGCAGATGGTTATGTGATTTACGCTGATCGCTGCGCCCTGAGCGACGCCGAACTTTCCGAGTACAGCGTAAAATTCAAGAAAATTCCCAGAGACATCAGCAGGATTTAAGGGGGTGAGTATATGGAAATGAAGCAATATCAGAAAAAGATCATTCAGGATTTGAGCCGCTACATGGAGCTGCTGAATCAGGAGGGAAACATGGGCAAAGCCTACACCGCCTTCTGGAATGAAAAGGGCGTACCTGTGGGATTCGGCGGCGTGAAGCCCTATCAGAATATCCTGCCCGGCGTCCCCAACCTCTGCCTGAAAGTCCCCACTGGCGGCGGTAAAACTTTTATTGCCTGCAACGCCATCAGCCCCATTTTTGACGGCTTGCCCGCAACCAAGATAAAAACTGTTGTATGGCTTGTCCCCTCCGACGCTATTTTGACCCAGACGCTGGCGGCGCTTCGCAATCCCGACCACCCCTACCGCATGAAAATCAACGCTGACTTTGGTGGGCGTGTGGAGGTCTATACCAAGGAACAGCTATTAAGCGGGCAAAACTTCAATATTACCACTGTGGGCGAGCAGCTTTCCATCATGGTGCTGTCCTATGATTCCTTTCGTGGGCGCAAAGAGCAATTGAAAGCAAAGCAGGAAAACAGTAACCTTGCGCCTATGGCAAAGGCACTGGGTACTCCCGCTTATCCCGTTGAAGGCGCAGACGAAACCGCCCTGCTGCAAATCATCAATCAGCTTTCGCCCCTTGTGATCGTGGACGAGAGTCATCACGCCCGCAGTACGCTCAGTAAGGAAATGCTGCAAAACTTCAATCCCTGCTTTGTCCTTGACCTGACTGCCACGCCTACCAAGGAGAGCAATATTCTCTGTTATGTGGACGCTGTGGCGCTCAAACGGGAAAACATGGTCAAGCTGCCCGTCATCGTTTATAATCGAGATAGCCAGCAGGAAGTTATGGCGGACGCCATTGATCTGCGAAATCGACTGGAGCAATATGCCGTAGCCGAGCAAGGGAAAACCGGGCTGTATATTCGTCCCATTGTGCTGTTCCAAGCACAGCCCAAAGCCAAGAAAGACAGCACGACCTTTGAAAAGCTGAAAGAAAAGCTGGTCAGCGCCGGTATCCCTGTTGAACAGATTGCCATTAAAACTGCCGATGTGAACGAATTGAAAACCGAGGATCTGCTTTCTTCCAAGTGTCAGATCCGTTATATCATCACGGTCAACGCTTTGAAAGAGGGCTGGGACTGCCCCTTTGCCTATATCCTTGCTTCTCTTGCCAACAAGACCAGTCAGATGGATGTAGAGCAGATCGTAGGGCGTGTCCTGCGCCAGCCCCATACAAGGAAACACAGTATTCCTGCCCTGAATATGTCCTATGTGCTGACAAGCTCCAACGATTTCAAAGCAACCCTTGACGGCGTGGTAAAGGGATTAAACGGCGCAGGCTTCAGCGAAAAAGACTACCGTGTGGGGGATATTCCCGCCGAACCCGTCCAGCAGTCTGCCTATCAGCAGGAAACTCTGCCTGATGCGCAGCCTGATACCAGTACAGGTAATGAGAACGAGGACTTTTTGGACTTTGATCCCGATTCCCTCCGGCAGGATATTCAGGCAAGGGCGGAAACTTCTGCTACCGTTGCCGACGCCATGCTGCAAAATGCGGAGAAGGAACAGACGGCATTTGAAAGCGCCATGACTGCAGGAGCGGATCATGCGTTTGAGGACATTCCCACGGAGGTGCAGGAACATATGAGCAGCTACCGCATGAACGCCGAGTTTGAGGAGGAAGCGGGGAAACTCCAAATTCCGCAGTTTTTCCTTCGGGTGGAAGAAAGCCTGTTCACGCAGGGCGATTATGTCCTGCTGAAAAAGGAACATCTGGCACAGGATTTCACGCTGAAAGGCAAGCCCTATCAGATTGACTTCGACCATGCAGACGATAAAATGGCAAGGGTAGATATCAACGACACCGAGGGAAGTACGCCCAAGGTGTTCAAGATGAGCGATACCGACCAGCGGTATATCAAAGAGCAGTTTTCCAGGAAGAGCGCCGAGGACAAGATTCGTCTGTGCAAAGGCATGATTCATAAGCAGCTCTCCAAGATGGATATGATTGACGATCATGAGCTTTCAGTGTATATTGACCGTATTGTGGATGATATGGATAAAGAAATCCTATCTGCGCTGGAGAAATCCCCACAGGGCTTTGCGCTCCGTATCAGACGGTATATTGATGGCTTGCTGGAGGAGCATTATGAGAAACAATTCAATGAGTGGCTGGAAATTGGGAAAATTGTCTGTTGCCCGTCTTATTTTCTCCCAGCGGTTATTGCGCCCATGAAAGCCACTACTACTTATGGTAAAAGTCTATACGGCGGTGAGGAGGAAGCCAACGGCTTTGAATATGATATGGTGCTTGCCTTGACGGGTATGCAAAATATCAAATGGTGGCACAGGAATATATCCCGCAAGGGCTTTGTGGTCAATGGGTTCATTAACCACTATCCTGACTTTATCGTGATGACCGAAAAGGGGAAAATCGTCCTGATTGAAACCAAGGGCGACCATCTGGATAACGAGCAGAATCGGAAAAAACTGACTCTTTCCCGTAAGTGGCAGGAAAAGGCGGGCGAACCATTCCGGTATTATATGATCTTTCAAGAGAATGCGCCTGACCTTGATGGGGCGTATGCTTTTAATAAGTTTTTGGAAATCATAAGAAAACTGTAAAAAATCCGTCACCGCTTTTATTTACAAGCGGTGACGGATTGGCATCATGGCATATCTATTTGTATTTTTCGTAGCCTATTTATCTAACTAAAAAAGAAGGTCTTACACGATCTCCCTGAGCGTTAGGTTTCGGTGTGTCCCACCGTACCATAGGTATATCAATTACACCAACAGGCGTTATCTATATTTCATAGCAAGCCGTTCAGTTTCCATTTGTTTTACAGTTTCGATGGCAACACCAACAATAATCAGCAGTGATGTACCGCCCATATAAAAGCCGGAATCAGGAAAGACAGCATTAAGGAAAATCGGCAGAACTGCAATGATACCAAGGAATAATGCGCCGATAAAGGCAAGCCGGTTCATGGATTTCTTCAAGTAATCCGCTGTCGGTTTACCTGGACGCAATCCGGGAATCATGCCGCCCTGCTGCTTTAATGTGTTTGCCATTTCCACTGGGTCATATTGGATGCTGACATAAAAAGAACTGAAAAAGAAAATCAGCAGCAAATAAATTAGTCCATATACTGGAGATGTCTGGTCGAAAAACCCAATGATTTTTGATGCAATCGCGTGATTGGAGATCGTAGGAATGAACATCTGAATCGTTTTCGGAATGCTCAAAATCGTGGATGCAAAGATAATTGGCATGACACCAGACATATTGACTTTGAGCGGCAGATTGGATGTTTGCTTTGCATTCCCTGCCGCAGCAGAACGGGCATAAATGACCGGGATACGCTTTTCTGCGTCATTCATCAGAACAACCAAAACCATTGCCGCGAAAACCAGCAGAATAATAACAACAATCCAGTATTTTGGCTCGATCTGGCTAAGTGTCAGCACTTTTCCCGGCAGACCGGATAAAATACCTGCTGCCAGAATGATAGAAATACCATTGCCCATCCCGTTTTTCGTAATCTGCTCACCCAGCCAAATGACCAGGAATGAACCTGCTGTAAAGGAAAGGATAATCATCCATGCCGGAATAACCCCAGTATATTTCAGCGCATTCCATTTGGACAGCATGGCATAGAATCCATATCCCTGTACAATGGACAGAATAATTGCTGCATACCGTGTGAGCCGGTTCAGTTTCCGGACACCTTCTGCCCCTTCTTTCTTCTTGTTTTCCAGCGCTGGGATTGCAACGGTGAGCAGCTGGATAATGATGCTCGCATTGATATATGGCGATACGCCCATGGCAAAGATGCTTGCCTGTGACAATCCACCGCCGGACATCATATTAAAGAACCCAAACAATGTCCCATCCATCGCGCCAATGGCGGTTTTCAGTACCTCAGTATCAATACATGGGACAGGGAAAATGCTGCCTATGCGGAATAAAATGATTGCGAAAATGGTGAAAAGAATCTTATTACGAAAAGATCCCTTTTTCATAAAGTGTGCCTCCTCTTTTTTTATTTATTATATGCGAATATCTGCAAAAATATCATGTTTTCAGCATGAGAAAAGCCCACTGTGGATATCCCAGCGGGCTAATTTTGTCAATGCTCTATCGTTTCAATGATACATTCGTGTGTTTTCGTTTCCTTGTTGTAATTGATGCCGACCAGGAATACTGTACCGGTGTAACCATCCAACCCCTTTATATATTGTCGTTCTTTTATCTG
>CAXHNU010000145.1:0-7337 GCA_964017555.1 uncultured Butyricicoccus sp.
ATATTTGAGGTCATACGACACAAAACGACAAAATATATCCGCACTTTCCTGGCTGCTGATACCTGAAGACAAATAAGACAAAGGACTGACACTATGAATCAAAATATTAAACACATTGCGAAACATTATGGTTTCCAGCATCAAGCAATAAAAACGGTTGAGAAATGTAGCAAATTTATTACAACATTAAGCAAACTGGCAAATGGTGAAGGAAGTTGGGCATATGTTGTGGAGGAAATGGCGGATGTCATGGTGATGCTTCAGCAGATGCAGTATTTCCTGTGCATCAATCCGTCTGAATTGCACAAAGCTATGGAAGCCAAAGTTCGCCGTCAGTTGAAGGGGATGAACCAGCATTGACCAAAAAAGAACTATCGCAATTATATTGGCTGAACCGCGAGATTGAGGAAGAAAAGCGCAAGCTGGCTGAACTGACCGCGGCGGCATCCGGCGGCGTGCAAAACATAACTGGCTTGCCCCATGTTGGCGGCGGGGACAAAACTGGCAATCTGGCTATCCTGATCGCAGAACAGCGGGATTTGATTGAATTAAAGGTGAAGCAGTCTGTTATCGAATATAATCGGCTGAATCGGTACATAGCAAGTGTGGAAGATAGCGAAATCAGGCAGATATTGAGCCTTTACTACATAAACGGCATGGCTTGGCGAGAAATTGCGCAGTGTCTTGGATACCAGGATGAAAGTGCGCCGCGAAAAAAACATAACCGATTTTTGAAAATGACCGAAAATTCCGAAGGGTAATGTGCTATTATGATATTGGTCGTAGACCACGGGTGACGGGCTTGGTACTGCCGATTCGTATTTTCTCCTCTCATTGTTTCACCCTCCTGGCTGCTGCCGGGAGGGATATGCCTCAAATGCCTGCATGAGGGCAGACGGGTAAACCTCCATTAAAATAAAATTTTGTGAGAAGCATCTTCATTTGGTGAGGGTGCTTTTTCGTTGCCCAAAAGAAAGAAGGTGGATTCATGGGCAGACCACGTAAATTCAAAACGCCAAAAGCGCTTGAAACCGCATGGGAAGAATATAAAGCATGGTGTAATGACCAAACTGTCCTGACCCATGAGTTCAGCGCCAAAAACTCCGAATTTGTCAGCAAGGAATTAAAACGCAGTATTACCTGCACGATTGAAGGATTTTGTGTATGGGCAGGGCTTGCAAGGTCGCATTTTTATGATACTTATGCAAAGGACGAACGGTTTCGGGACATTGTCACGCGCATGAAAGAAGAATGCGAAATTGACGCCCGAACAAAATTTGAACTTGGCGCAGTTGATTCGCGGCTGGCTGCACTTTGGATGAGCAAATACGGCTATGGCACCAAAACTGACGCCAATATATCCGGCGCTGCTCCTGTACAAATTGTGGATGACATCGAGGAGGGTAACCATGACTAAGTTGACAGAATGTATCGCACCTGCATTTTATCCGGTGCATAATGCAATCAAAAGAGAAAATATTACACATTACTGGCTGAAAGGCGGACGCGGTTCTACCAAATCCAGTTTCACAGCTGTGGAAATTGTCCTTGGCATGATGCAGCATCCGGATGCAAATGCTGTCTGTCTGCGCAAAGTTGGATTATACCTCAAGGACAGTGTATATGAGCAACTTGTTTGGGCAATCAGCAAATTAGGTGTTTCCCATCTTTGGGAACAACGGATCAGTCCGATGATGCTGATTTATTCGCATACTGGACAACGAATTTTATTCCGTGGCGCGGACAAGCCGAAGAAAATTAAATCAACCAAAGTTTCCAAAGGCTATATCCGTTACATCTGGTACGAAGAATGTGACGAATTTCTTGGTAAAGGCGAAATCGACACCATCAATCAGTCCCTGATGCGCGGTGGTGATAAATTTGATATCTTTTACAGCTATAATCCGCCAAAATCACAAACAAACTGGCTGAATCGTGAAATCGAACTCCAGCAAACCCGCCCAGATACGCTTGTGCATCACAGCGATTACCGGTCTGTGCCGGAAAGCTGGTTAGGTGAACCATTTTTGCAGGAAGCAGAACAGCTAAAGGCTACCAATGAAATCCGGTATCTGCATGAATATTTGGGCGAAGTGACAGGCACAGGCGGTGAAGTGTTCCGCAACGTCACATTACGGGAAATCACAAAATCTGAACGGGAATCCTTTGACCGTATCCGGCGCGGGCTGGACTGGGGCTATGGCCCTGACCCGTTTGTATATCTGGCGCTGCATTATGACCGTAAGCGCCGAAAAATATTCATTTTCCATGAATTTTATAAGCACCGTGCCGGGTTCGATGAAATCGCAAACGAAATCCATCAGGAAAACCCCAGCCGAAAAGAAGTTATTGCAGAAAGTGCGGAACCGCGTTCCAATGATGAGCTCAAAGTCCGCGGGGTACGTCTGACCGCGGCGAAAAAAGGTCCCGGCAGCGTGGAACATGGCATCTGCTGGCTGCAGGATTTGGATGAAATCATCATTGATCCTGTATCCTGCCCCAATGCCGCAAGGGAATTTACCGGCTACGAACTCGAACGCACCGCAGATGGCAGCACATTCAAATCGGGTTATCCGGATAAAGATAACCATACCATTGACGCGGTGCGGTACGCCTGCGAACGCGATATGAAAAAAGGTGGTGTCAGTGTGTGGTAATCAGCAGCAAAATCATTCAGCAATATTTGAGTGGTCATATGAATTTCATCCGGCAGGCTGAAACCGCCAGACGCTATTTTGCCAATCAAAATGATATCAAAACAGATAATCATGTTATCCAGCGTGCTGCCGAAGTGGAATCCGAATTGGGAAACCCATTGCGCACGGCAGATAATCGCATTTCCCACGACTGGCACAGCTTGTTGGTTACGCAGAAAGTTGCTTATGCACTCAGTTTCCCGCCCGCATTCGATATTGGGCAGAAAAGCCATAATGCGCGGATTTCAGAAATCCTTGGCGACCATTACACAAGTACGGCAGCTCAATTGGGTATTGATGCAAGCAATACCGGCGTAGGCTGGCTGCATTATTGGGCAGATGAAACTGGCGCATTTTGTTATCATACGGTCGACCCTGTGCAGATTATCCCTGTCTTTTCCGGTACGCTAGACAGTAAACTCATCGGTGTTTTGCGCTGTTATATCATGGATGACCCGAAAACCGGACAGCAAAAGCAAATCTGTGAAGCTTGGGACGATGTCAGCGTCCGCTATTATGAACAGAATACATATGGGAATTATGCCTATTTTTCTTATCCAGAAATTGGACAGGAAATGGCGCATGGTATGGGCGCGGTACCATTTATCCCATTTTGGAACAACACCCAACATACCGGCGATTTGCCATTATACAAAGACCTGATTGATGCTTATGACAAAGTGATATCCGGCTTTGCCAATGATATGGAAGATGTACAGGAAATCATTTTTGTACTGAAGAACTATGGCGGGGAGGATAAAACCGAATTTCTGGACGACCTCAAACGCAGTAAAATCATCAAGGTGGAAGGCGATGGCGGTGTGGATACCATCCGGGCAGAAATCCCACATGAAGCCCGCAGTGCATTCCTTGACCGCACCCGCAAACAGATTTTTGTATCTGGCATGGGTGTTGACCCTGACCCCGGAAATTTTGGGGACTCTTCCGGTGTAGCATTGAAATATTTATACAGTCTGTTGGAACTGAAAGCTGGTATGCTGGAAACCGAATTTCGAAGCGGTTTTGCGGAACTGATCCGTGCCATCTGTCGGCATGAAGGCTTACCTTCTCCGCAACGTATTATCCAGACCTGGACACGTAATGCCGTCCAAAACGACCAGGAAACCGCCCAGATTGCACAGCAGTCCACAGGACTGATTTCAGATCAAACCATTCTGAAAAATCATCCATGGGTGGATGATGCAGAAGCCGAAGCCAAACAACTGGAAAATGAAAAACAGCAAGCCGCGCAGGATGCGTCACAATTCCAGTTTCCACAGCAAGGCGGTGAGCCGGTAAGTGGCAGCGAATAAGTTAAACGCCGCCTATTGGCGGAAACGGGCTTTGCAGCAGGTACAAAAGCAAGTCGCGGCAGACAACGAACTGAATCTCAAGCTAAAGGCAGAATATGACCGTATTTTGCATGAACTGGACAAAGAATTGGCTGTATTTTATGCGCGATACGCGGATAATGAAGGCATCAGCCTTGCCAAAGCACGTAAGTTATTACGGAATGCAGAACTGGAAGATTTTCGGATGTCGCTGGACAAATTCCGGGAAAAAGCGATTCTCGGCGGATACGACGAAGAACTGAATGAAATTTATTTGCGTTCACGTGTATCCCGGTTACAGGCGCTGGAAACCCAAATTGAACTACGGATGCAGGATTTGTTTGGCAGTCAGCAGGATTTGCTGCATGACCATTTAGCTGGCACATTTCTGGATACTTATTACCAAAGCATTTACGCCATCAGTCAGCAGACATCGGTACTTGCATCTTTTGCGCGGATTGATTTTATATCTCTGGAATCTATCCTTGCCCGCCCATGGCTGGACGATAACTTTTCCAGCCGCATTTGGGCTGACCGTGATAAACTGACCCGCGAACTGGAAACCACTCTTGCACAGGCTTTTGTGCGTGGCGAACCGCTTGACCGTACTGCAAAGATGCTGGCGGAGCGTATGGGTGTATCGCAAAGACGTGCAGCAACATTGGTCAATACCGAAAGTGCGCATATTGCAGCAGAAGCAACCATGCGGGGCTATCAACAAACTGGTGTGGAGCAATATCGGTTTGAAGCTGGATTAGACCTCAAAACCTGCCCGCTGTGCGGTGCTATGGATGGCAAAATATTTGCTTTATCCGAACGGATCACCGGCGCAAATTATCCGCCGCTGCATCCAAATTGCCGCTGCACAACTGTGCCGGTGACTGAATTTGAACTGGATACTCCACGTGCAGCACGCGATCCGGTGACGGGTAAAACGATGTATGTGGATAAGGGGCTAACCTACGATGAATGGCATAAAAAGTACGTAGAAGATGTGCCGGAAGCCGCGGCAGCAGAAAAAGCATATCGAAATCGGTACGCTGATAAAAAACAGTATGCACGGTACCGGGAGCAGCTTGGCAGCAAAAATGTTCCGAGAACATTTGCGGAATTCCAGAAAATCAAGTATAATGAATCTAAAGGATGGACGGATTTACAACGGGCATACAAAGACCAGCCGATTCGGGATAAGATCCGTTCTGGTGAACAGCCCAAAACTATCGAAGCTGGCAAACAGGGCAAGCATATTCTGGGACACAATAACTATATTGACGGGCGCAGTTATTTGACTGTCACGATGGATGAAGCGCAAAAATTGGTTGACCAATATGCTGGTATAGGCGAATTAAGGCGCGATCAAGCTGGACAATGGACACATAAAGAGTTTATTAAGCTAGAAAACCCTATTGGCGTTTGGGTTGACCCCAAAACAGGGGCACAGGTAAAAACAAACCGGTTTGCAATTCATTATAGCAAAAAAGGCGTACATATTGTACCTACACGGGAGTGATGAAAATGGACTTATATGAAGCACACGGGAAAAATGTAAAAATAACACTTTTAAACGGAAAGGTCTTTCAAGGCAGGGCTTACGACTACACATCAGCCATTGACAACGAACCAGACCCGGAAAGCATTGCAATTGATAACACAGAATTGTATGCGCCAGAAATCAAAAGCATTGAACTTATTGAAGATTAAACTTCCGAAAAGCCAATAAATATGGAGGTATATTGATGGCAAAGGACGATTATTTTGTGCTGGCATATCGCTTACTGTCATATCTATATGTTTGTTTGAAAAGCAGCGAACCGCCAGATATGGAATATCTGCAATGCGGAACAAAAGATTTCCCAATTGCCGAACCATACTGGGAGTATTTATTGGAACATTTGCTGACTGCTGGCTATGTCGAAGGCATTGCGCTGATTCCTGTTATTGGACGCACAACCAAACTCGCAAAGCTTACACCAGAATTGCGCATTACTCCTGATGGTATTCAGTTTTTGCAGGAGAACACGGCAATGCAGCGGGCAGCGCAGTTTTTAAAATCAATCAAAGAAACAATCCCAGGATTATAAAACCACCAAGATGAAAGTCAAGGTGGTTTTTTCATACCCAAAATGAAGAAAGGACAGGTTTTATGGAATTTTTGAAAGCACTTTTCGATTCCGGCGCACTGACTTGGGAGCAATTCCAGGACGCGGCGAAAAAAGCAGGGTTTGAGGTTGTCAACGCGGCAGGCGGAGCATATGTTCCCAAAGCAGATCTGGACACCCAAACCCAGCAGCTTACAGCCGCAAACAACACAATCAGCCAGCTGCGGGAAACCGCAAAAAAGTGGGATGGCAAAGACCCACAGAAGCTGGAATCTGATTTGAAAGCCCTGCAAATCAAATACGATACGGATATGGAAAGTATCCGCAAAGGTGCGGCGGTTGATTTGGCGTTGACTAAAGCACGTGCGCGGGATACAGCGATTGCCTGTGCGGCACTCAACCTGGATGAAGTGAAACTGGACAAAGATGGCAAAGTTGCTGGGCTGGATGCCCAGCTTGAAACGCTCAAAAAGGATAAGGCATGGCTGTTTGAAGATGCACAGCAGCCGGAATCCAGCGGCAAACCGCCATATACTCCACCAGAGGGCGGCAGCCCCAATACAGTAACAGATATGGCAAGTGCGCTTGCTGAACATTACAAATAAGAAAGGAACATGAAAAATGCCGATTACACTTGCACAAGCGAAAACCGGGATGGCGGATCATATTGACCAGCAGGTCATTGATGAATTTCGCCGTTCTTCTGCGCTGCTTGAAGCGCTGACTTTTGATAATTCTGTTTCCCCTGGTACAGGCGGTTCTACTTTGACCTACGGTTATACCATGTTGAAAACCCCGGCAGGCGCGGATTTCCGCGAAATCAACAGCGATTATACCGCGAACGAAGCCGACCGCGAAACCAAAAGCGTCAACCTGAAAATCTTTGGCGGACGGTTTGAAATTGACCGTGTTTTAGCAAATACCACCAATGGTCAAATCAATGAAGTACAGTTTCAGCTTCAGGAGAAAATTCGTGCCACAACCAACCTGTTCCACTACACCGCGATTAATGGCGACAGTGGCACAAAAGGTTTCGATGGACTGGATACCTTGCTTGTCGGTTCATCTACAGAAATGAATGCGGATGTATCCACAGCATTAGACCTGTCCACAGCGGCAGCAATTGACCAGAATTATAAAACTGTTTTGGATAAACTGGATGAGCTGTTAAGCGAATTGGATGGCGCACCAACCATGCTGATTGCCAATGC
>CAXHNU010000146.1:0-427 GCA_964017555.1 uncultured Butyricicoccus sp.
GTATAGCACGTTTTAACGTGCTAGTCAAGCATTTATTTAAAATTTATATAAAATATTCTAAAGAAAGAGGTGTAGACTGTGTATTATGGAACCGATGAATATCATCTGCTGCTGATGCGGGCAGGCGCTTGGGAAGATATCACCAGCCAGACTGCAAACCTTTCCAGCAGCGATGAAATGAATACATTGAGTGTGGAAGTCAGCTTTTCCATCAATGCAAATCCGCTGGATAAGTATATCCCCAAACTGGCAGTACAGGTTGGGGATAAAATCAAAATCATGAATAAAGATAAGGAAATTTTTCAGGGCGTTATAACTGAGGACAGTCTTGATTTTACTTATACAGCACATGATTTTGGCTGGTATCTGAATAAATCTACACTGACTTTTCAGGCGAACAATGCGCCTGCGGATAGTGTGATTACCC
>CAXHNU010000146.1:618-2632 GCA_964017555.1 uncultured Butyricicoccus sp.
GATGTTGTTGTCCTCAAGCATTATCCGGCTTGGAACATCTCCCCTTACCCGGCAACCTGGGCGCTTGGCAAAGTTTCCGGTGGGCATAGTTTGGATGATTTTGCAAACGCTGTGCAGCTTGTTAATGAGGGCGATAATGTCGCGCATATTGTTGCATCGGCGGAAAATGCCGCAAGTATCGCGAAATTTGGACGGGTGCAAACGACATTAACTGTTTCAGATGATATGAATGGCACGCCTGCTGCCATCGTAAAAGCTGCTTTGGAAAAGTCAGACCGCCTGCCGGGAGAATTTACAATCGCGCAAATGTATGGCGCGGATATCGCGAAATCCGGGCGGGTTGTGCAGTTTGGATCAGATGCGTTTGGGCTGTCTGGGCTATACCGTATCAAATCTGTGACGCATGAATATGGGCATCCGCATACCATGAGTTTAACTGTTGTGCCGGTCAGTGTGCCGCGTGCTGGGGATGGTGTGGTAGGTATTCCTGGCAGTACAGTTACAGCGCCGCCAGCAGCATCTGATGGTGGCGCAACACCCAGTGCACCGACGCCTGGCACAACAGATACGGTGACTGGTTCTACAACCCAAACCGTAAAAGAAATGCTGGAAGCTGGGACAAATAAATCTGATGCGGTATCTATCATTACTACAGGCGGCGGCGCGGCGCTTGTGGCTGTTGCGAAAAAAGAAGTCGGTACAAAGGAAAGCCCATTGGGTTCCAACAAGCAGAAATATGGCGCATGGTTTGGTATGAATGGCGTGCGCTGGTGCGCGATTTTCGTTAGCTGGTGCGCCAATGCCGCCGGGATTCCGGCAAGTGTTATGCCGCATGGCGAAGCTTCTGTTTCCGGTTTTCAGGACTGGTATGCAAGCCGGAAACTGTTCCGGAAAAAATCATCTGGATATATCCCACAGCCTGGCGATTTGATGATTCAAAAAAGCGCGGGCGCAAGTCATATTGGCATTGTGGAAAAAGCGGACAGCGACAGTTTTTCTACGATTGAGGGTAACACCCCAAACAAAGTTGGACGGCGTACATACCAATATACTGATGCAAAACTAACTGGGTTTTGCACACCCAAATGGTAGGTGACAATATGAGCAGTTTAAGTGAATTTGCGCTTCTTTTGCAGCAAATGCGGTCAAAAGAAGTATCTGGGTATGAAATCGGTACAGTGGTAAAACTTATCCCGTTTACCGTATCGCTGTATGGCGGCAGTATGATGGCGGCTAACCCGTTGCTGAAGCTCACAGAAACCGCTGCTGCAAAGGATTGGCGGGTTGGTAATCAGGTGCTTTGCCTGATGCAGCCAAGCGGTGTTGTGCTTGTGGACAGGATGTGATTAAAATGCAGTTATTCCCTGATTTTACGGAAACCACGGTGTCCAATTTGGACACCAGCCAACCTGCCGCAGAAATACAAACCAGCTTAAAATATGACCATGAAAATAAACTGTTTCACATGATAGACGGTTCACCGGTCACGTGTACTGGCAAACAGGCTGTGCGGGAATGGATTGCATTGATGCTGCGTGTACAGCGCGGTAAAGATCCTGTTTTCGCGGAAGATTGCGGCATTGATGTGGATGGGCTGCTGGGCACGCGGGCTTTCCCGGACGGCTTTACACGGTCGGAAATGATACGCGAAATCCGCGAAACTTTAGCCTTATGCCCTGCCATCAGCGGCGCGGAAGGGTTTGAGGTAACACGCATTGGCGCGAATATGGCAGTGCATTTCACTGCCTTGCTGCGAAATGGCGAAACATTGGAGGTGAATGAAAATGTCGGTGGATAGCATTCATGCGGCGTTGCTGGCGCAGATCCCGGACAGCTATCAGAAAACAACAGGGTTTCCAACCTGGATGCTGACACGCGCCATGGCGCATGGGCTTGCCGAAGGGGAAACAGTTATTACAAAAGCACAGCAAAATCTTGATCCGGAAAATCTGCATGGCGATGATTTAACCCATTATGTGTTTACGCGAACCGGACAGGAACGGCGGGAAGCTGT
>CAXHNU010000146.1:3236-6348 GCA_964017555.1 uncultured Butyricicoccus sp.
ATTTCGGAAGCGGTGCAAAAATCCATTGTAAGCTATTTGGCAAGTATTGCATTCCAGCAGGATTATGTATCTTATGGCAAACTGGCTGTTGCTGTGAATGAAACAGCAGGTGTGCTGGATTATCGGGATTTTACCATCAATGGGTATACAGCTAATATTCCTGTTGGTGAAAGGCAAGTTGCCATTTGCGGGGAGGTGACTGTTGCTTGTGAGAACACGTAAACCCGGCACCGGGCTGGAATGGGTACTGCCCAAAGAATACCGGCGGGATCAATGGGTATGTGATATCCTTGGGACTTGTGATGGGAAACTGTCTGAAACCATCTTGGCACCTGCTTTGCAGCTTGCGCGGGAACTATTGCTGGATGACATGAGCTTGCAGCAGCTGCAAATCGAAGAACGGCTTTGCGGTATCGTGCCGCCGTCAGGCGCGGCAATCGCAGATCGAAAAGCCGCTGTGGCGGCACGCTGGAAAACGGGCGGTAGCATGAGTCTTGCACAGCTCCAGGCAATCTGCAATAGTTGGAAAAATGGTTATGTGAAAGCAGATTATATAGATAACCGGTTAAAGATGCAGTTTGTTGGGGAATTTGGTATCCCGGAAGATTTGGACGGGCTGAAAGCCGCGCTGGAAGATGCCCGCCCGGCACATATCCCAATTGATTATCTATTTCGGTATTTGCTGGTGCGGGAAGTCCATGGGATGCCGCTTGCTGAATTGGGAACCCATACAATCCATGATTTTGCATTCCGAGGTGATAGCTTTGAGTAAACAAACAAAAAATCTGGGGTTGTTCCAGTATGACCCGCAGGAAGATGGTGCGCAAACATTTAATATTGATGTGGCACTAAATGAAAACTGGGATAAGATTGATGATGCGATGGAACGCAAAGCGGACTTGGATGAGGGTGGGAAGATACCGGCAAATCAGTTGCCGGATATGGATGTAAGCGGCGCGATTAATGCCCACAATATTGATGCGGAAGCACATCCGGATATCCGGCGGCAAGTCAGCGCGAATGCTAAGGCAGCAGCAACCGCGCAGTCAACCGCGGAATCAGCGTTGCGGGAAATTACGAAAATCAATAATACCATCCATGTTGTACCAACGCAGAACGGCACGCTGACCTATAACGGCAGCGCCCAAAGCCCTGCTTGGAATAGTTATAATCCAGATATTATGACGCTGGACGGCGTAACATCTGGCACAGATGTTGGCACTTATACTGCAACATTTACCCCAAAAGACGGCTATTTTTGGGAAGACGGCGGCACCGATGCAAAGTCTGTGACGTGGGTGATTGTAAAAGCTACTGTTTCACTTCCAACGCAAAATGGCACGCTGACTTATAACGGCAGCGCTCAAAGTCCAACTTGGAATAACTACGATGCCGCAAAGTTGACCATTGGCGGCACAACATCCGGCACAAACGCAGGCACATACAACGCGACATTTACACCAACATCCAATTATCAGTGGAACGATGGTACAGTAGGGGCAAAGACTGTAACGTGGGTGATTGCAAAGGCAATGATAACACTTCCAACGCAAAGCAACACACTGACTTATAACGGCAATGCCCAAAGTCCAACTTGGAATAACTACGATACTGCAAAGCTAACTATTAATGGCACAACCTCTGGCAAAAATGCGGGGAGTTATAATGTATCCTTCACGCCAACCAAAAACTATCAGTGGAATGACGGCACAACAGGCGCAAAGACTGCGACATGGATAATTAATAAGGCTGCTTTAAAGGTTCCTAGAGCAGGTGGCTATTTGACGTATAAGGGTAGTAATCACTATCTCTCACCGGCATGGTATGACTATGACGATACGAAAATGACAAGGGGTGGGGATATTCAGGCTACCTATCCTGGCAACTACGCAACGACATTTACCATCAAGGATAGAGATAACTACCAGTGGAGCGATGGTACGACCGGCCTCAGGAGTATAGGATGGACAATTTACAAAGGCAGTCAAACGATATCATTAAGCAAATCATCTGTGTCTTTACATATAGGCAATATAGTTGATGGTTCTTGTTATGTGACTCATACAGGAAATGGAGCTTTGGCGCTTAAGCACGAGGGCGTAACATACTCAAATAGTCCATGTAATCTCACCGATCCAGATGGAAATGTAGTTGCAACGGCTGAGATAATGAACAGTGATTATATTGATGTTAGGCTTACAGATGGGTTTTATACGGCTAATTTCCAAATCCTCAATCTGACAATATCTGTTGTAGCGTTAGCGACATCATACTATAACCAGGCAGAAGCAAAACTTCAAATTTCAATTAGTCGGGTCTAAACGAGGGAGATATATGTATAAAATCATTAAAAATACTACTTGTATCAATATGGCAGAACAAGTGATTTTTGTTCAACTTTCACCGGAAGGATTCTATTTGGAATGCAGCGCAGAAGATGCTTATGGGTTCTTATGCGCAGGAAAGGCATTCCACTTGAAAGGGCGTCCAAAATTGAAGGGGAACGAAGAAACCGTATTGTTGCTGGAAGTTGATGCTGGAAAGGAAATTAAAACAGCAACCGAAACAAATGAAATCTTATTTGTTACGCTTGCCGAAGCCGGAAGCATTGACGACACGACCGCAGGAGAACACGCGGATATGTTTGCGCCATGGATTGTTCCGGTGAATTATCAGCCTGGGAACATCCGCAGATATGGCGGTAAGTTATATCGCTGTTTGCAGGCGCACACGTCACAGGAAAGCTGGACACCAGATGCCGCACCTGGCTTATGGGTGGCAATTGCTGACCCGATGGAACAATTCCCTGCATGGAGTCAGCCTATTGGGGCGATGGATGCCTATCAAAAGGGGGCGCAGGTTTCCCATAAAAATAAGCATTGGATAAGTGATGTGGATAGTAATGTTTGGGAGCCGGGCGTTTATGGCTGGACGGAACAACAGGAATAATTTTCGTGGAGTTGCCCTTTTAAAGGCAACTTGATACATTTCCTGTGCATAGGGTATGGAGGTGATGAAAAATTATGCAAGTGACCATCAGCGCGGATACCATCATTAAAGCAGCTTCCTTATTGACTGCACTCGGCGTTATTGGCGGCGTGGTGCTTTGGGG
>CAXHNU010000146.1:6358-7269 GCA_964017555.1 uncultured Butyricicoccus sp.
ATCAGCGCGGATACCATCATTAAAGCAGCTTCCTTATTGACTGCACTCGGCGTTATTGGCGGCGTGGTGCTTTGGGGTTTTAAGTTTGTGGCGCGGATTAAACAGCAGGAAAAGGAACTTGCTGCTGTCCGCAAAGAACAAACACTGATTTGTTATGGTATCTTGGCTTGTCTGAAAGGACTAAAAGAACAGGGCTGCAATGGATCAGTGACAGATGCGCTGGACAAGCTGGAAAAACATTTGAATCTGGCAGCACATGAAGATGAATGAAAGGAAGATACATATGGAGAATTTAGGTTTTACAGCAATCCCGGCAATTACGGTTATTTGCTATTTGATCGCACAGATTGTAAAGGCAACTGCGGTGGATAATAAGTGGCTGCCGATTGTATGCGGCATTGCTGGCGCGGTGCTGGGCGTTGCCGCGATGTATATCATGCCAGACTTTGCAGCGACAGATTATATTTCCGCTGTGGCGGTTGGTATTGTATCTGGGCTGGCTGCAACGGGTGTGCATCAGGTGGCAAAGCAGTTAGGCGGTGGACATGATGATGGTAAATAACGGCTTTTTGATGTTTCGACCAGATGAAGCGGAATCTTTTTTAACGGGGCGTATGCCCAAACGGAAAAACCGGCTGGTGCAGCTGCATCATACCTGGTCGCCGGAATATCGGCATTTTGACGGGAAAAACCATTTTACCAGACAGGCATCCATGCGGCAAAGTCATTTGGCACGTGGTTTTGCTGATATTGCACAGCATTTTACTGTGTTCCCGGATGGGCTGATTGTCACCGGCAGAAGCCTAGAGAAAGACCCTGCTGGGATTGTTGGGGCAAATAAAGGCGCGATTTGCATTGAGAATTTCGGCAATTTTGATAAAGGGCATGACAAGATGACCGCCGAACAGGCG
>CAXHNU010000147.1:0-7244 GCA_964017555.1 uncultured Butyricicoccus sp.
TCCGCGGCAAAGGCTTCTTCTGTTTCAATGCCAAAATCGGTTGTATATGCAAGATGCTGATACCGTTCTGTCATCAGACAGAACCGACACCAGTCTGCCCATGATTGGGTACCATCCGCATCTTGGATACGGTGCTTGCCGTCCTGCACAAAATCACCGGTTTCACAGTCAAACAGCAGCCCCGGACGGTAGCCAACAGTCTTTTTTGTATCCGTAATTTCAGCAGTTAAAATGTTTTCTGGGAATAGGTTATCTGCCATAAGCATCTTCCTTTGCGCATAAAAAAGAGAAAACACCTTAAAGATGCTTTCTCCTTAAAATAAGCTTGTATTTTCAGTTTTGTACGGTTATAATAGTGGTAATGGAAACAGCCGGGGTAAGGCTCCCGGCTGCTGTTTGAATCTAACTCTTATCTGCTTGTCCCAGGTAAGAGTTTTTTCATTTCAAGGCTTCAATTTTCTTGCGGATAATTTCAGCAGCTTCAACCGCTGTACTGGCTTTCGCTTCGATATTTTCCGCCAGGGTTTCAAGAAATAAAACCAATTCGGCTTGCGTCATCTCACCCATGTCCTCACTTCCTTCCATAAAGAACCTTCGTCCTTGCCTTACAAGTATAGTATACATGAATCTGTGTCTTTTGTCAACATTTTAATTTCATTTTTTCGTTTATTTTTTCAAAAATATTTGACAAAAAACATTTTAACGTGTATAATAAGGATGTGAAAGAAAGGAGTGTTTTTAAATGCCGTTAAGTATGGGCGAAAAAATCAGAATTGTGCTTGGCCGCAGGGAAATGACACTTGGGGAACTTGCGGCAAAAACCGGGCAATCTCGCCAGAACCTATCAAATAAAATGAACCGTAATAACTTTTCAGAAAAAGATCTAATTGAAATTGCCGCCGCGCTTGGTTGTACATTTTCAGCATCTTTTGTTATGAATGATACGGGTGAATCCATTTAACAAAGCAAATTTTGAAGCCGGGAAATAGTCCCCGGCTTTTGCTTTCTAAAAAACGCCAATAATCACAGGCTGATTGCCGAGCCATGCAACCAATACTTGTTCTCCGCCGCGGAAATTTCCCACGTGTCCACAGCGCAGATATTCATCTGCCGGGATGCGGTCTTTTAGACTATGGACAGACAAATATAAATCCATACCAATTGCCCCAGGCTCTAAAACAGCCTGTTTTTCTGCCTGTACTGTGCGCTGTATCTGCCCAGCAATCAGGCTTGCAAAAGCGGTCATTTCATTCACGATAAGTCCTCCAACGTTACCTGCATCAGCTTTTTGGTGTCCGTAATACTTCGGGAAATCCCAGTCACAAGAAAAGAAGCAACCATGTCCCCAGCCGCAACATTAACCTTATCGCCAGGCGCCAGCCATGGGATATCAATCGCGCTGACTTCATAGGAAACCATAGGATGTCCTTTATCTTTTATTGTGGTTTCAGCTTCGCGCTTTGCGTCCGCAAGACTGGTGTTTTCGTCTTTGGTTTGGATTTTTTGCAGCGTACCATATTTTGCGGTATCCCCTTTTACTGTCGCTTCAATTTTACTGCGCCCGTTTTTATCCTCTTTTCCAAGGATAATGATTTTTGTTACCACATCATCCATACTTGTTTCAGATGCAGTGGAAATGACGTTTTCCAGCCGTTTTAATGTGTAAACTGTGCTGTTTTCAGCAACAGGCGCAATTTTCACCACGTCCCCAACGGAGCGCATAACATACTGCCGCCCGGTTTTCTTTCTTACCGCATCCAGCAGGTCAGACAAAAATATATCAGACAAGCTGCCTTTCAGCGGCATTTTATCATGGGTAATGCTGTCATAGGTATAATCTAATTGAATACCCCAGCTTTCGCACAACGCCTGACAGATGCTTTTGGTGCTGCGCCCTTTCGGAAAATACCGATTGTCTTCAGACTGCTGAAGATAAATCAAGTTGTCATAACAAGTCAGCGTGAGTTCCTTTTCGGTTTGGCTGGCATAGTTTATTGTCCAGACAAACCCACGGAAAACCTCTGCCGCCTGTTCGCCGTCATCCGCGTAAAGAAAGATACGGTCGCGCACAGAAACAATACCTCGCAACAAGCCGTTATCAGTCTTTAGATTAAAGCATTTGACACGAGCACAGGCAGCAAGGCGGGTTTTTCCAGCGGTCATTTCAATTTCCAGCAGCACATTGCTAAGATCATATTTTGCGCCATCCGCGGTAACAAGGACACAGGTGTATTTTGGGTTTTGTTTGGAGGCCAATGAGAATCACCTCGGTCATCGCGGGATTTGCAGTTTTGTCCCTGGGAAAAGCCAGTTCCCATGGCTGCTGGATTTCTTGCCATAGGATACCGCCGCCTGTTCAATAATCGCCTGATTTTGATCATAAATTTCCGGCCATCGAGAACTTTTACCCAAAAACCGCTGTGCTACCATCCAAAGTGTATCCCCTTCCTGCACGGTATAAGATGTGGCAGAAGACTGTGTTTCCGGACGTGTTGGCGCCGGCGCGCCCTCGGATGCGGCAGAGGGCGGCGCGGTCACACCAATTGTGATATTCCGTGCATCGACAAAGGAAATGCTGTACTCATAATCACCAAAAGCCCCAGCATATTTTACATCATAGTCTTCGAGATACACTTCATGATTGATAGGCGTGCCGGTTACAAGCAGGCGTAAAGGTGTGCCATATTCACGCCAACCGCTCCAAACCTGCTGCACCCAAAGTGGGTCAACAACAGAACGCAGAAAAGGTGCGCCATTTGGAAAATGGTTTAGCCCCGGCAAGATACCTTCCCATGAATAACCGTGGATATTTGCCCCGGCTGGGATTTTCACTTCGCCGCGGTCAAGGATATCATAACTGGCAAATCGTGTGCCATTGGATGTGAAATGGATTTCGTCTGGTATCCATGGGATACGTATCTGCTGTGCGGCAGATGTTTCAGTGATATAAATATCTGGTATCATGCGGTCACACCTCCACGCACTGGTATATTCCGGAGTTCTTCTTCCAGCCCCCGCCGGATTGCATCCACAACTTCTTTTGTGATTTCATCTTTTTTACCGACAAAAGCAGAAGCCGCATCATCATCGCCGCCATGGACATCAATTTGGAATGTAATGCCGTCAATCTGTACAGTAATATTTCCGCCGCCGCTGACTGGGCGGTTTTCTGTCGGCTCAGGCGGACGGAAAACCGTACCGCTTCCCACAATACCACCGTCTGCAAATTCCCGCACGCCAAGCGCTTTACCGGCACGTTCCCAGAGTTCCAGACCACGCCCACGGCGCTTTGAACCCAATGGAATAATCGCTTCCGGGCCATCTTCACCAACCCAAGAAAGCAGCGGGCGGTTTACAATTCGCCCTTCCGCGCTTTGGGTAATATTTGCGGTAACTTCCGTAGCAGCATCGCCAGTATTCAGCGAAAATGACGGGTTCATCAGCTGATAATTTGCCCGCACACGGACAGTTGTTGTGGTATTAAACCCGGATGCAAAGTTCCGGTTGATTGCATTCCCGGTATTGGTTTTCACGTTGCTAACTGCATTTTCAATCGGCGACATATCCAGGGTGTTTAAGGCGTTAGAGATTGCATTCCCAGTCGCTGTGCCGCATGGCGAAAAGTCCTGCGCGGCAATGCCGGATGCGATTTGTGGTGCGATGGGGAGTTGTATTTGCGGCAATGTAATTGGGCTGAGGCTTAATGCTGTACCAATCATATTGGAAACATTGGTGCTGAATGCGCCAGTATTTGCACTTGCAAGACTGTTGTTCACACCTTGCACAACAGCATCACCTATGCCGCTGTTTGAAAGGGCACCGGTAATACTTTCTACTGCACTTTTGGGCAGGGTTGCTGCCACAGATGCAAGCAATCCCACAATTTCGGTTTGCAACTCTGCGCTTAAACCATCTAACCCCAGCATTTTTGCTGCAGTTGGGATATCAACCTTTGAAAAATCCATGCCATTTGCTAAAGCATTATTCAGTGCGGTTTGCAGTTTCTCTGCGGTTGTCCCTTCAATTTGCGGCAGGATATTTGCAAGTTCTTTATCATACGCTTCTGCAATGGTTTCTATCTGAAATTTTTCAACCGAAAGTTGTAAATCCGCTATTTTTTTATTATAATCTGCTACAAGTGCGTCAAATTGTACTTTATATTTGCCTTCATCGAAATTTGGGTCTGTTTTTTGCAGTTCCAATGCAGTCAGTCCAACTTTCAATGCCTTATCGTATGACTCCACGGAGGCTTGTACTTGCTGGGAAAGTTCTGTCTGCAATGTTGCAAAACTTTCCTGATCCAGTGCCGCGCCGCCATATTTGATTTTCAGCATATCCAGGCTGGCGGTAGCTTCAGCGTTCGCAACCTTATCTGTAATTGCTGTGATTTTATCCTGAATATCCTGTATAATTTTCTGTTCATCGACATCAATCACGCCATCTTCCAACGCAATATTGATTGCCGCTGTGTGTTCATTATTCCAGTTGTCCAGATGGGTTTGCAGTTCTTTATATGTATTGTCCAGATAGGTAAAGTCAAATTCGCTGTCCTCGCCAACCAGCAGTTTTATTGCCGATGTGGACTGAAAATGCGCATTTTCCACATATTTTTTTGCGTTTGTATAAACATCACTCAGGCTGGCTTTATATTCGTCCAATTCGGATTCATCCAGCGTAAGTCCAGTGCCGATTTTCCAGTTTAGCTTGTCCATCCCGGAGATCGTGTTCTGGATTTCAGCATAAGATGCCGCCGCATTTGCGGAAGCGTTCCGGAACATATCCAGCCCGGAAGCATCCCCAATATCCGCAATATTCGCCGCAATTGTTTTCACCTCAGCCGCAGTCATACGCAGCGTACCGAAATGATTGCGCATATCTTCTGTCACTGTTTTGTTGAACAGTTTTTCAAATTCTTCCGCAGAAACAGAAGTGTCCTGCAATGCGTCCCTGAGTTCCGAACTGCTGAATTTCGCCGCTTTTCCAGCAAGTTCAAACGCACGGGTTTCTTTTTCAGCACGCTTCATTTCTTCGGCATAATCGGACTTTGTTTTTTCTCCGATAAACATACCGGCAAGCCCACCAATACCAGCACCAATCAATGCGCCAGCGCCAGCGCCAATACCGAAAAAGGCTGTTCCGATACCAGCGCCGATTGCGGCACCTGCTGCAACACCACGGAATTTTGCTGAAGCAGACTTATCATATGCTTCTCTTTCTTTATCATTCTGACTTTTAGCAGCTACTGCCATATCGCTAACACCACTGAACAGCGTCGCGCCGCCAATAACAGCACCAGCCACAGAACCAAGTCCTATTGCTGACTGACCGGCAGAACTTAGGAAAGCACCATCCGCAAGATTCCCTGCGCCAAGCACAATTGCAGTATTCGCGCCGGAGGTCAGAGCGCCACCGCCAGCAAGCGTACCTGCGCCAAGTGCAGTTGCAGCCTTTGCACCAAAATTCATGATACCCATCCCGGCAGCTGCGGCATTTGCGCCAAGCCCAATTATATTTGCCAGCGCACCGGAACCAAGCACTGCCGTGCCAATCATCGCGGCAATTGGATGCGCCTGGAACGCTGCTTTCAGGCTTTCTATCAGTGCCTGCCCAATCAGCGAACCAATTTCAGCCATACCGGAAACAAGTGTTGTTTTAATGTTCTCGCCATGTCGTGCCCACCATGCCGAAAATGGTTCTGCAATCAGGTTGTCCCAAACAAGTTTTGCCTTGCCGAATAAATCAGCATCTTTCCATTCCGCGCTGCTCATGACTTCCTGCATGGTTTGTTTTACCCATTGGATTTTTGCTTCAATGCTGTCCAGCATCCCGTTAATCGCGTTTTGGATATCCGGCATTTTTGCGGTCAGCCATTCGACAAACTGCCGTAAATATGGTGCAAGACGTTCCCCAATGCTGCTTTTTACGCCATCCGCGGCACTTTGCAGTAAGACAAGCGAACCTTGCAGATTATCCAACATGATTTCAGACATGGATTTTGCGGTGCCTTCAGAATTTTCGATTGCGTTTGAAAGTTTTTTGAAATCCTTTTCGCTTGCCTGAATGATGGACAGCATCCCAGGCAGGGCGCGGTCGCCAAACAATGTGCTGACCGCCTCCAGCTTTTCCATCTGTTCTGCTGATTTCCCGGCGGCTTTTGCCAGCCCTAAAATGCTGTCGCTGTCATTGATATCGCCATCCGCGTTCAAAATCGCGGCATCTAAATCGCCAAAAGAAGCCCGCAGGTTTTCCATGATTTGCATCAGCGTTTTGGAGGAACCGTCCGGGTTCTTCATGGAAATACCGTACTTATCCATTGCTGCCGCCGCTTTTTTGCTTGGATTCAGCATAGCAGTTAATGCGCCGCGCAATGCGGTGCCGGACATAGACGCCTTGATACCCGAATTTGCCATCAAGCCAAGTGCAGTCGCAGTGTCTTCAATACTGAATCCCAAACTGCCAGCCAGCGGCGCGATATACTTGAACGATTCGCCAAGCATGGATACATTCGTGTTGGAATTGCTGGATGCAGCCGCTAAAACATCGGCAAAATGTGTGACTTCTTCAGCGCCTAACCCAAACGCGGTCATCGCGTCGGTAACAATATCGCTGACTGTACCAAGTTCCTCGCCGGATGCTGCCGCAAGGTGCATAATGCCCTCAATGCCGTTCAGCATATCATCGGCTTTCCAGCCAGCCATCGCCATATACTTGAGGGCATCCCCAGCTTCGGTTGCCGTGAATTTTGTTGTTCTGCCCATTTCGGCGGCTTTGGCATTCAGCTTTTCCATTTCGATTGCTGACGCACCGCTGATTGCTTTTACTTCACTGAGTTTCGCTTCAAATGACGCGTAAGTTTTCACGACATCACTGATGCCGCCGCTGACGCCAATGACAATGCCAAGCTGCAATAGTGGATTTTTCAGCAAGTTCAGGATGCCGCGGATTGGTGCGGTTGCCTTATCAAGCACAGTAACTGTGGTGCGCCACACCTTACCCGCAATACGTTTGCCGGTAGTCCAAATGTTATTTAGCACACGAGTGGCACGGTCAACAGTTTGCAGGGTAACGGCAACACGAGTATGCCCCAATGCTTTTGCACGTTTTTCCAGCTTGCGGATTGCGGATTCCGCACGTCCTGCCTGCCCAGTCACTTGATCGGTAAATCTCGCCGCAACATCAATCACAACTTTTGCCGCCATTATTTTGTGACCTCCTTCTGCTTTGCGAAATTACCAATCTTAATT
>CAXHNU010000148.1:0-6999 GCA_964017555.1 uncultured Butyricicoccus sp.
GAAATCCGCAACCGCTGCAATATGGTCATGAGCAATCTGGAATCCGTCGGTGTGGTTTCCCATATCCTTTCCACAGCGGAACTGACAGAACTGGTTTATTCCTGCTATAACCGGGATGATTACTCCTATGCCGAAGCCATTTCGGACAAAGAAGCATTTTCCATGTTTGTGCATGGGAAAGAAGACCGGTTTGCCGGGATGACCAAACAAGGGCTGCTGGATGTCATTTTGAATGAAACCATCAGCAAAATGGAGCTGGGCAATGTCACGGCTGATGCGGATGGGGAAAAGGCTTTGGAAGAAATCAAAAGCCTCCGTTCCAAATATGGAAAGAAAAAATCGTAAGGAGGACTTTCATTTATGCTTTTCAAAAAGAAACCAAAAGAAGCGGCTGAACCAACACCGGTTTTAGGATTGGATCAGCAAAACCAGCAAAGCAATCAACTGGCAATGGGCGTACCATCCATGAAAGACCTGGTTGCCCCGCCGTCTTTTGACCGAAGCAATCCGGATTATATCAAGGTTGGCAATAAGTTTGTCCGAAATTTCATCATTGCCGGTTATCCCAAAATGATTTCTGTCGGCTGGGCAGATACGATTTATAACTATGACGGCGATTTGGATCTGGCAATCCACATTAACCCGACCGATGAACGCAACGCTTTGGATGAACTGACCAACAAAATCACCCAGTTTGAAGCGCAGCTTGCCACTGAAATCGAAAAAGGTTCTAACCGGAACATCACCCGGCTGCAAAGCCAGATTCAGGAGCTTTACGCAGAGCGTCAAAAGGTAGAACAGAACTATATTTCCATTTTCGGCATCCAGATGATTATGAACCTGTATTGTCAGTCGCTGGATCAACTGAATAAGGAAACACAGCTGCTGGATAATTCCTTGAAAGGGCGGAAAATCAAGCTGATGCCCATGTATTTGCAAATGGATCAAGGGTATAAATCCGCGCTGCCGTTCGGCAAGACATGGCTGCCAAAAAACTACCGGAATTTCTCATCCGAGGGCTTAACCGCATGTTTTCCATTTTATAATGCGGAAATCTCCCATGTCACAGGTGTATTCCTGGGCGTCAATTTGCAGACGGCAACGCCGGTTTACATTGATTTTTATGACCGGAAAATCCTCAATAATGGCAATGTGACGGTATTTGGCTGTGCAGGTTCGGGCAAAACCTTTTTGGTTTCGCTGCTGACCATGCGTTCCGCACTCAAGCAGATCCGGACGGTTATTATCGACCCGGAAGGGGAATATCGGACAATTACTCAATCATTGGGCGGCGCAACCATTGTCATTGCGCCGGATTCCACTGCGCTCATCAACCCGTTTGACATTGAGGAAGAAGATGAAGTGGATGACGATGGCACACCAACAGGCGCAAAAGTAGTGAAAATCAATGAAAAAGTCGCGGATTTGCTCAATCTGATTGGCGTCATGTGCGGCAACATTGACAATGAACAGCGCAGCCTGATTTCCTATGTCATTTCCGAAGTGTATGCGGATTTTGGGTTTACGGAAGACCCTGCATCTTTGTATGTAGAGCAGGCAGCGCTGAATGACGCGGGCGAATTTGTCCATCATGGGCGCAAAAAGCCCATGCCCACATTCAGCGATTTCCATCGGAAATTAGAAGAAGTTTCAAAAATGGATGCGAATAAATGCCTGGTCAATGTCGCCAATGCGCTGCGGATGTTCAAAAAAGGCGGCGTTTATGGGATGTTTGACAATCAGACCTCGCCCAACCTGCAAAATTTCAAAGATGCGCCGGTGGTCACATTTGATGTGTCCCAGCTGGAAGAAAGCATTCTGCGCCCCATTGGGATGTTTATCGCGCTCAACTGGGCATGGGAGAAGTTTGCGAAAAAGAATGTCAAACAGAAAAAACGGATTGTCTGCGATGAAGCCTGGATGCTGACCAACAAAAACATGGCAGGGCATGAATTTACAGCACAGTTTTTGGAAACGACATCCCGCCGTATTCGGAAACGGAATGGCGGCTTGCTGGTTGCCAGCCAGAACTTTAAGGAATTTTCGGACAATCCGCAGGGGCAGGCTGTGCTGACCAATGCCAGCGTGAATGTTTTCCTCAAACAGAATGCGACTGATATTGATGATGTCGCGGCGGTATTCAAGCTGTCTGACGGCGAGAAAAACTTCCTGTCTACCGCGAAAAAGGGACATTTCCTGCTTAAAATGGGGCAGGAAAGCACAGTTGCTTTTGCAAAAGCCTTTGAGTACGAAAAGTATTTGATTGAACGAAAAACCATAGCGGCATCCCGTTAAACAGGAAAGGAGGGAGGCTCTATGCCGTTAAAAGTAAATATTCGCCACCGCCTTCTTGCCCTTGCATTGATGCTTGTCCTTGGATTTTCTCTGGTGATTCCGGCATATGCCGCAGATGCGCATACCTACTATATTCAGACCGCAATAGACACCAGCAACTGGATTTTCGTAGGTGCTGTGGTCAATGATAAAGACGCCTTGTTTGGCAATTACACGGAAACCGAACGGATTGGCTCAGATGCGCTGAAAGGGCTGCTGGCAAGCAGCTCTCATACGATGTTCAGTGGGAAATTGGATTCTGCCCCGCAAAAAGGCGGCGGAGGCGATAAGAATTACAAGGTTTTGTCTTTCCCTGGCTTTGATTCTTCCGGCTTTTTGACAACGCCGCAAGCATCAAACGCCCAGATGGATCGGGCAGTTTTCATCAAAGACAGCCTGATTTATGACCTGAACTCAGCGCTTAAAACAGTGTATGGGAGCAAAAATTATCAAAGCCTGGATGCGTTCCGAAATGATGTCAAGGCACTGCTGTCTGCGGCGGAATCCGGCGGCACAGTCAATGGCTGGACCATCACCAGGGCAACCGACAACGGGCTGAAAGATGCTGCAAATGAGCTAAAACCGGATGATTACATCATCCTGAAGAAAGGTTCGGATTCCTACACTTTATTAACTGGCGCGAAAAAATATCTGAGTACCATGTCAGATTCAGACAAACCGAGCAATGCAGACAGTGATACCACATATATCACTTGGGGCATCCTTGCTTATGAAGCCTTTGTCAACAGCACACTTGAAAAAAATGCGGTCACAGTGGACAGTGTGTATAATTCCACCTCCCAGGGTGTGCTGGAAAGCGCCATTACGGATGTCATGTCCGGGCTGGTATCCGGCATCCGCAGCATTTTAGGGCTTTGGGATTTGGATGGACTTATTTTCAATCAAGGTGTGCGTGGCGGCTCCAGCTATGTGCATGGAATTTTCCCGTCCGCATGGGAACCGTTTATCTGGACATTCTTTCTTGTGATGGAGATCTTGTCGATTGCTGTGATTATGTTTGCCATTGGCAAGCACATCATGGACAGGGCATCCGCAACAGTCAACCTGGCAGTCCGGGCAAGCGCCATGGAACAAATCAAGGATATGGCGGTTGCAGTAATTGTTTTGACCCTGCTGCCCATGATTCTGATCGCGCTTATGCGGCTGTCCTCTAATTTGGTGGATGTCTTCGCGTCTTTCATTGGTGATAAGTCCATTACAGAGGAAATCGGGCATTTTTCCACAGGCAATTCCCTGGCAGCAATTGTTGTTGGATTTGCCAACCTGATTATCAATATCTACTTCAACTGGTATTATATTGTCCGTGCCATCACGGTTGCACTGCTGATGTGTTTATCCCCACTCTTTGTCACAACAATATGTCTGGGGCAGGGCAAGAAAATCCTTGCAAAACAATGGCTCAGCGAATTGTTATCAAATATTTTCATTCAGCCGATTCACGCATTTATGTTTGCGTTTATTGTGCTGATGCCCAAAACCGGCAGAGCAATTGAATCTCTGGTGTTCCTTTATTGCATGATCCCGCTGACTTCGCTGCTCAAAGGCATGATTTTCCCTGGCACAGGGGATTTGGCACATAAAATATCCATGGGTGCGTCAGACCGTGCCAACCAGTTTGCAAAATCAGCAGGTCTTGCGGCTGTTGGCGGCTTAAAGGGCGCGATACAAGGCGGTATTGCCGCGCATCGGGAAAACAAGCGGCAGCAAGAAGAAAATGGTGTGGATAATGGGATTGGCAGTGGCGAAATTCGTCAGAAAAATGTTGATACCGGGACAGGTTCCAGCAATGCGCCATCGCCCAGAGAACGCATCCGGCAGGAATCTGCGGCAGGTGCAGGCGAAGTTGACAACAATATCCCCATTCGGAATGCCAACACTGCGGCGGAACATGCCAATCCGGCACAGGGCAGGGCGTCCCTGTCAAGCATCCTGCGGGATGCAGCTTCAAATCTGGAAGAGAAAATCAAAACGCCGGAATTTCAGGAAAACCTGAACCAGGCGATCAATGATAACTTACAACAGGCGCGGGAAAAGATTGCAGAAGGCAAGAACTATGTATCTGCGGCTTTGCGGCGAGGAAATTCTCCGGAAGCACGGGCGCGGTCAGCATCCATGCGGATGATTGGCGCAGCTGCTATGACAGGCGCGGCAAAAGGCTGGCATGGGCAGATTTTCTCTGACCCTGTTCACAACCGGCGTTTTTCTGCGGCACAAGCTGATTTACAGGCTGCATACAGCGACATGGGCGGACAGCGGCAGGAGAATCAGCAGGCGAATGGACAGACATTTGAGGAACGGTATGCGGATTATATGCCCGGCAACGCCCAAAATCAGCCGCTACGGATGGATTATGAAGAACTTGGCGGCACGCAGATTGGCGAGCAAACCCGGCTGAATATGGATGATTTAAGCCAGCAGGGCATTTCCCATGTCCGGAAAGAGCCGGATGGTTCTGTCAGTTATGATATTGATATGGATCGCACAACCCCTGCCATCCGGCAAAATCTGCTGGATACCATGAATGACCCGGCAATCAGGGATATGGCACAACAGCAGGGATATACTGTCACACCACATATGAAAAATGGAATGCCAACAGGTACAGCGACCGTAAAAGTTGCGGATAACAATTTGACCGGGCAAAGAGCGCCGCTGGTAGACAATGAGGAAATCACTTCCGGCGGGGAACGCCAGGCACTTATCCCAAGTGCCGCAAGGCTGCAGGATACCAGACAGCGGCATGAGGAATTTGCAGGTTATCAGCAAAACCTGCAGGAATATGAAAATGCACAGCAAGTGTATGAAGCCGGCGAACAGCAGGCAGTTTTGCCAGTGATGGAGCAGGAAACTGCGGAAAAAGAACATCTGGATTATCGTGCGAACCGGTTGCTTGCCAATGACCAGAATGGCAGACAGACAATGGCTGAAATCCGGCGCAATGGTGTACATGGCGGGTATGGCTTGCGTTCTGCCGCTGTGATGGGTGCGGAAATCATCCCGCAAAATGGCGGATATACCGCAAATGTGACAGCAGAGCATATGGAGCAATCCGGCATACAGAATTTCCAAATGCGTGAAGATGGGAAAGAAATCTCCTACACTGTGAGCCAAACAACCACAAACAGTGAATTATCGGCTATCCTGGCAGACCGGCAGGCAGCAAAAACAGCAGACCAAAAAGAAGTTGCTGCCGGCAGACAGGCGCATTTCCTGCAGGATTTTGACCAGGCTTATGCGCAGGGTACAGGCAAAGGTGCAAACCAAGTTATCACCAACTTCCAGGATAATGACAATGGTACAGTGACAATTCGCAGCCAGGTTGCGGACAATTCACCCAAAACATTCGGCACAGTTTCACCGGGGCAAAATACAGAATTTACTGTAACGGAAGAAAACATCAGCTTTGCTCCACAGCGGATTGAGCCGCAGATAATTCATCAGGAAATCCAGCAGCCGGCAACTGTGGGCAGCGCTGCTTTCTTCCATGCCGACAAGAAAACGCAGGAACAAATCAAAGCGAATGCCCATCAGGAAATTGAAAAGAAATATGCGCCGGCAAAAGAAAAAGCCGTGACGGCGTATCGGAATGCAAACCCGATGCCACAGCCGCCCACACCTACAGAACGAATCAAGCAGGCGGAAGCCGAGCATAACCGTGCTGCCAGACAGCAGCGGCGGGGGCAGCCTCGCGGGATTCCCACAGAAACCCCTGTAACATCTGTCAATACAGAAACAACCATGGAAATCAACCAACAGACAATTTAACGGCATAAAAAAAGGAACGACATAGCTTAATTGCTATGCCGTTCTTTTTGTCTAAAGAAAACCACTCGCTAGGCGAGTGGTTCAAAAGAAGTCTTTTGACGATAATGTAGACAAGAAAAACTCCCTTTGCTAAAATAAAAGAGCGGTCGGTCAACTGCACCAAAAAGCAAAGGGAGGTCATCAGGAAATGGATGACGTAAAAAGTTTAGCACATACAAAGTGGAATTGCAAGTACCATGTAGTATTTGCACCGAAATACCGTCGAAAGGCATTTTACGGAGAAAAGCGACGCGAAATCGGTAAGATATTGCGGATGTTGTGTGAATGGAAGAAAATACGGATCATAGAAGCGGAAGTATGCCCGGATCATGTGCATATGCTGCTGGAAATTCCACCAAAGGTACAGGTATCATCATTTATGGGATACCTGAAAGGGAAAAGCAGCCTGCTGATTTATGAAAAGTTTCCGGAATTGCGATATAAATATCGCAATCGGGAATTTTGGTGCCGCGGCTACTATGTCGATACAGCAGGCAAAAATGCGAAAAAAATTGAGGAATATATCCGTCATCAACTGGAGGAGGATAAAGCAGGAGAACAATTGACTATGGGGAATTTTTAACCCCGTTTACGGGTAGCCAACAACAAACTTATGCAGATGACAGACCGTCCTGCGCGGCATGACGCGCCGCCAGTAATATAGGGCTTTGCCCGTTTATGAAATACCCCCGGCTTTGCCGGGGGATTTTTATTTTGTGTTCAGTCACGCAAAAGTCTGACCAGACCTTGCTTTTGCGGATAGGTGACAATCAGGCGTTCTTTTGCCCTTGTGATGGCAACATACATCAGCCGTTTTTCCTCATCGGTTTCCCGGAACCT
>CAXHNU010000149.1:0-6966 GCA_964017555.1 uncultured Butyricicoccus sp.
GGCGGAAAGCAATCTTTCCGCCCGTGGGCGGCTGCTGCGGATGATTCAGCAGACAGGCAAATGCCTGTCCGCCGCCGATTATGAAGCGCAGGCGTGCCGCACGCCTGGTTTGCGGGTGGCAGCGGCAAAAGCCCTGCCGGGCTATGACCCGGCGGCGCCTGCCGGCGCCCGCCGTCCCGCACAGGTCGCGGTGGTGGTGCTGCCCGCATCCGAGCAGCCCTGCCCCATGCCGGACAGCCGCTTTTTGGCGGCTGTCCAGCGGCAGCTTGACCATTGCCGCACGGTTGGCATACAGGTGCAGGCTGTGCCGCCGCGTTATGTGCAGTTTGCCATTACGCTGCATTTGCGGGCATCTGCCCGCCTGGATGGGGCGCAGGTTGCCCAGCGGCTGGAAGCCGCTGGCTTATCCCGCACCGGTATTGGTGCGTCGGTCTGCCGCGGCGATATCGCCGCGTGTGTCCAGCATTTGCCGGGCGTTTTGGAAATCCGGCAGCTTGAGCTGCATGGCAGCGGCAATGGCATATATCTGGCAGCTTCTGGGGATTTGCAAATCCCGCCGGACTGCATTGCTGTGCTGGAACGGCTGGATTTTACCTGTGACCGGGTATAAGCGGAAGGAGGGCTGCTTGTGAGTGCAATTGAAGATCATTTGTCCATTTGCCTGCGGGAACAATGGCAAAAAGGGCTGTTTTATCAGATGGAATGCAATGGAGATACATTGCAGCTATCACCCCATTGCCATGCCGGGGCATATTGCCTGCCGCCGGTGGACAGCGGCGAAAAAGGCTTTGCCTGGAGCCACCTTGCGGTTTCTGCCCTGCTGCCGCAGGACTGTACCTTGCGGGTTTATACTTATGCCGCGGATACGCTGGAGTGGTCGGGCTGGCAAGCGCTGCAAAGCGCCTTTGCCGCCGGGGATATGGCGCTTGACGCGCAGTTTGGCGCACCAGCGCCATCTGGCACAGATTGCTGGCTGCATGAGCAGGGGCGCTATCTATGGATCGCGCTGGCGCTTGCCGCCACAGGCGGCGGCGCGCCGCAAATCCATGCGGTATCCCTGCGCATGGGCGGCGACCATATGGTGGATTATCTGCCTGCCATTTATCAGGGACAGGATTTTACCACTCGTTATTTATCAATTTTCAATACGATATTTCAGGATATGGAAGATGCCGTTGAAGCATTGCCGCATGATTTTGATGCCATGGCAGCACCGGAAGAAATGCTTGCTTATTTGGCAGGCTGGGTATGCGCGGCGCCGGATGGCGGCAATCTGCGCAGCCGGATTCGCACCGCTTTGCAGGATTATGAATCCATGTATACGGTGGAAGGCGTCAAACGCAGTGTCAAACGCCTGACCGGGCAGGAACCATTTGTCATCGAACATTTTATGGTTGACCCCAATTTGGCAGGCTGCTGCAACCCTGCACTTTACCGCAGGTTATATGGTGAAAATCCTTATCGGTTTTTCCTACTGTTGGCAGAGGACGCCTTTTCCAGCCGTGACCAGATGGAATGGTTTTTAAGCCGGATGCAGCAGCGCATTCCCGCTGGCATGGAACTCGAACTGGTATTATTAAAACCTTGTGTGCAGCTTGATTGGCATACTTATTTAGGCATCAATTCCTGTGTAGGCAGCCATATCCCTGCGGTCATCAATGAAACGGTGACAATCCATTATGATACAATGATTGGAGGAGCCAAACCATGAGCAACGCTGACTTTTTCCCGCTGGAACGCAACCGCTATTTTTATGGCAAACTGCTGACAGTGCGCGATTTTGAACTGGAACAGCGCTACCACCGCAGCAAAAGCCAGCTTTTAAACCGGCTGCGTTTTGGGGCAGGCGTGGTATGCGGGCTTGGCGTAGCCGCCAGCGATGATACAACACTGCTGATTGAAAACGGTATGGCGCTGGATTACCAAGGGCGTATGGTCGTGCTGGAAGAACCGCTTTTGCGCAAACTGCAAATGATCGAAGGACAGGAAACCCTGCCCGGTCACAGCACTGGGTATTTATGTCTGCGCTATGATGAAACCGATATGGAACCGGTCAACGCGGTCGGCGCGGATACCGGCGAAAGCCGTCAGTTTAATATGACACGGGAAGGCTGCCGCATTTATCTGACGGCGCAGCCGCCCGAATATCAGGGTATGCTGGAAGCTGCTGGTCATGACAATGTAGTGGTGCTGTATACCAGTGCGGATTTGACATTGGTGCTGTCTGCGCCAGCCCTTGCCTGCGGCGGCAGCGGATATGAAATACAAGTGCTGGTTGTCAAAAATGAGAAAACACCGCCGGTACATTTCCGGCTGGATGGCGAATGCCCCTTTATTGAAAGCGAAAATGGACATCTTTGCTTAGAGTTCCGCGAAAGCCCGGAGGAAAAACGTTGTGTCTATACCGCGTCATTCCAGTTTCAGGCGCGGCAGCTTCGGGATATGGACAGCGGTTTGTTTCCATCGGGCGGCGAATTGGATTTGGAACTGGGCAGCCATCACTATAAAAATTACATCGAAATCCCCGCTCAGATTCATCTTTGCAGCAGTGCGGCAGATTTGGACGCCCGTACCCGCACAGCGGATAACCTTGACCGGCGGTTACGTGGGCGGGATATCCCGATTTATTTGGCAAAACTGGAGTTAATCAATTCAGCAGGCGGTGTATTTGTCGCATCAGTCACCGATTTGCCCTTTGGACAGGCGCTTGACCATGCGGCACATACCACCCAAAACGCGGGCGGCCCACAAGAAGTAACCACATCCGTGCGTAGTTTGGAATATTGGCAAAAACCTGATGTTCGCGCGGCTTATCAGCCCGCAACCGGTGCGCTGCATTTTGATTTTGGCATCCCATCCCCTGAACAGTATGATTATGCGGTGGCGCATGGTTCGGTTGACCTGACATTGCCTGGCGGCATCCGGGTGAACAGCCGGGTATTTTCCGAGGAAATCCCCCATGGTTTGGGGCCGGGCGCGGTGGATATCCGGTTAAGCATTGCGTGTCAGGATGATGGGGAAGATACGCTGTTATATGGCAACAGTGAAGTGTTCCGCGGCAAAAATACACCCGGCAATGCGATTTGGGCAGATGCTGCCGCGCTGGTTTATCCCGCACGGGGTACCATGCGGATTGGGTTATGGCTGCATGATACGGTGGAAGGCAACCGTGTCACTGTGCATTATTTCGCCCAAAAACCCGAACGCGATACCAGCCGCCTGCTGGCACAGCGGCGGGTAAGTCTTGCCATTACGCCGGAATTTTCTCATGTCAGCCGCCGCGGCACCCTGCGTTTTGAAGCGGAAGTGACCGGCAGTGAGGATACCCGCGTGAACTGGCAGGTGCGTGAACAAAATGGCGGCAGTATTGACCGCAATGGCATTTATCAGGCGCCCGAACTGCCGGGGACGTATGAAATTATTGCAAGCGCTAATGTAGATGAAGAGATCACCGCCAGCGCATTTGTCATTGTGGACTGATCATGAAAGGAGGGGCGCATGGAAACGGTACTCATACGGGAACGGTATAAAGTGGTGCAGGTGCTGGAAGCCGGTGGGGATTATGCGTTTGCGGAAACGGTGGATATCACTGACCGGGAAATGCCTGTGCGCCTGCTCAATATTTATGAAGGGCAGCAAGCTGCCGCATATGCCGCAGTTTATACAAAGATGGAACATACCGCGTTTTGTGAAGCGTTTTTATGCGGCGAAAGTTTGGTTGCTGCGTTCCTGCCCTGCACAGGGCTGCCAATTAACCAGGTATTTTATCGCGGTGCGGTTTGGGATTGGCAGCAGCGGCTGGAATATGCCGAATTATTGCTGCATCAGGCGTTAAGCATGGCAAATTTGCCGCCCGCGGTAAGCTGTGCGGCATGGCTGAGCGAAAATGTCTGCATAGATAGGGATAACCATCGGGTCGGGCTGCGCTGGCGCATCCGCCCGATGGCAGGCATGAATGCCCGTGAATTTGCGCTTTTGGCAGGCGACCAAGCACAAAAAGTGCTTGCGCCGCGCTTTGCGCAGGGCGATGCCGAAGCCGCGTTCGCGGCAAGGCTGCGGCGTGGGGAATTTGTTTCCATTGTGCCTTTATATGCCGCGTGGCGGCGTGCCGCCCAGCAAATGCGTGAAGAATATGAAGCGCTGGACAAGAAAAATAAGTTTAAACGGTGGTTTGCTTTGTTGTGGAAACAATGCAGACGGCAATTACGGAAGCGGAGGGAACGCCGTGGGTAAACAGGGGAAATTGACATTTGCTGTGGTGGTGCTGTTCATCATGGCAGCTATGGCGATGGTTTGCAGCCCGTTGATTGGCGATTGCATTTCTATCCTGCAAACCGGTTGCGGCAGCCGGCAATATCTTGCCATTGGCGCGGGGCAAAGTGGGATTTGTGCCGTAAGTCAGGAGAAAAATGGGTTCCGGTTTACCTTTGGCACGGCTGACGGCAAACGGCAGGGCAGCCAAACAGCAGACCTGCCGGAAGCTGCCGCAGGCAGCGTTGCCGGGGTTTACCCGGCAGCAGATGGCATTTATCTGCCCATATATTTGCCCGAAGCGGGCACCGGCGCGGCGGCAAATCTTGCGCTGTACCGCCTGCCGCGCGAAGGCGCGCCTGAACGGCTGCTATTGCAGCCCTGCACAGGGGATACCCCTGCGCAGCGCATGGCGGATTGCCGTATTTCCGGCTTTACCGAGCAGGATGGACAGGTATCTTTTGCGCTTTTTGACCAAGGGATGGTACAGGCGTATCATACATCAGAAGAAGGCGGGTTATATGAAGGGCAATCCTGCGTGGCAGATGGCGCGGTTTGTGCCGCAATGCTGTCCGATGGCAGCATTGCGCTTGGCGGCAAAGGAATGCTGACCATTGATGGGCAGCCGGTATGGTTCCCAGTAGAAAATCAAATAGTTACACAACTTACACAAGTTGGCTCTGGATTTTTTTATATTGACAGCGCCAGCTTTGATGTGTTTTTTAACGACCTTACCGGAACAGAGGCAGTGCAGGCATTTTCCCTGGATACCATGCTGGATAAAATAACGGGTATGGCATTTTTACCCGATGGGCGGCTGCTCATCCTGCGCGATGGGCATCAGCTTCAGCTTGTGCAGGAAAGCGGCAGTATGCAGTTAAACCGACTGCTTTACCATACGCCTGCCGCGTGTGTGCTCATTCTGATAGGGCTTTTGTTTGTTGTGCTGGTGCTGGCAGTGCTGGTATGGGGCTGTTTTTGCGCGCAGCAGCAAGGTTATTTGCCGCTTGTGGTGCGCTGGGGCAGTCTGACCGCACTCGCAGTGCTGGTATGCGGGCTGGTGCTGTATCAGATTTGCCTGCGTCCCGCGATTCGGGGCAATTTGGCAAAACAAGCGGAAAATATCTTATCACTTGCCGCAGCGGAACAAGATGACTTGGATCATATTGCGGCAGGTTTGCTGCAAAATGGCGATTATGCTGGAGCAAAAGCCACAGCATATGATAAAATGTTTGATGGATGGTATATCAGCCGTGCGGCTGGCGGCTTGCCTGCCGGCAGCCGCGCCGGATTATCCCCCGGGTTTTCTGTCCATCTGGCAGAGCAGGCGAAAAAACAAGGTGAAGCTTTTGCCTGGCAGCCCGGCAGTATTGATTTTTATTTAAACGAGCAAGGCGAAATCCTTCGGATCAGTGTGCCTGACCAGATGCTGGCGGCGCGTGCCGCCGCCCAGCAAGCAAATGCGGTTATTCGTATGGCGGCAGGGCTTGGACTGCTGTGGTTTATCTTCCTGCTGGCATTATTGCTCATTGGGCACCGGGTGCGTACACTGGCATATGCGATGGAACTTGTTGCCGCTGGTGAAGAAGATATCCCACGGCTGTATACGGGCGATGAACTCGAAGGGATGTCCGCATCCCTTGCCAGCATGGCAAATGGCATACGGCAGCAAAAAGAACAGCAGCAAGGGCTAATCCGGGCATATCTGCGGTTTGTCCCTGAACAGGTATTGCGGCTGCTGGGGCGCAGTTCCATTTTGGAAGTCGACCGCCATACGTTGGCTGTGCGGCAAATGTCAGTCATGACCGTTTGGTTTGCTTTCCCAGAACGGGTATATGACCACAATACACGGGCACTGTTTGACAGCATCAATGAAATCATTGAACGCACCAGCGCTATCATTGCTCAAAAGGGCGGCACAGTATTTAATTTTTCTCATAGTGGTTATCATGTCGCGCTGGAGGGACAGCCTGAACAGGCAGTCAGTACGGCGGTTGCCATACAACAGGAGATCCTTTCCATCAATGAACAGCGCATGATCCGCGGTGTGCCGCCGGTCACACTGCGCATTGCACTTGATGTTGGAGAAGTGATGTTTGGCATTGTCGGGGATGAATCACAAATGGAACCAACGACGATTTCTTCCAGTTTTACAATCGCACAGGGACTGATTGCATTATGCAGCCGGTTGGACGCAGGCATTTTATGTACAGAAAATGTGATCGCTGGTGCGGAACAATATGGAAACCGTTATATGGGCAAAAGCATCCAGGGCGGCAGCCCGGTGCGGGTTTATGAAATTTATGACGGGGATGTTTATTCCCTGCGCCGGGATAAAGAAACGGCAGGGAAAAAGTTTGCACAAGGTGTATTTTCGCTGTATAGCCGCGATTTTGTAACGGCAAAACGTATTTTCCTCGAGCTGGTACATGATAACCCGCGGGATGGCGGCGCACGGTATTATTTGTATCTTGCTGACCAGCTTGAAAAAAACCCGGCAGCGGAAATCAGTTTAGAGCTATAGCAGGGAGGGCAAAGCAATGGGCATTACCCAGCTTGATATTATCCGGCGACAGGCAGAAGCTGCCGTACAGCGTCAGGTTTCGGGTGAGATGGCGCGGCTGCGCCGCAATACCAGCCTGGTGACAGAGTTAAGCAGCCTTGCCGCCCGCGCGGCACGCGCGGCGGCAGGGCAGGCTGCCCGCCCCCCTGTGG
>CAXHNU010000150.1:0-2519 GCA_964017555.1 uncultured Butyricicoccus sp.
GCAGTTCTTCAGCAGATTTCAGCATTTGCCAAAGGTGAAATTAACATTCTGATTTCCACAACAATTGTGGAGGTGGGCGTCAATGTCCCCAATGCCACCGCAATGATGGTGATGAGTGCGGAACGATTTGGACTTGCCGCGCTGCATCAGCTCAGGGGGCGGGTAGGTCGCGCCCAGGAACAAGGGTATTGCTATTTAATGTCCGATAAACATTCGGAAAAGCTGGATATCCTATGCCGGCATACAAATGGATTCCTGATTGCGGAAGAAGATATGCGGCTGCGCGGTCCCGGCAATCTTGCTGGTGAAGCACAGACTGGATATTCAGAAGCGATCGAAATGATTATCCGGCGTCCGAAACTGGCACAGCAGGTACGGCAGGGTGTGGAGAAACTTTGATTTGGTGCAAGGATACACTGTGAAAATAAATCCTATAGCGCATTTTTGCATATCATAAGAAAAATATGAATGGAGGATTCACAAAAGTATGATAGGTTAGCATTACAAAAATACACTGCGACGAAGAACCGGCTTGCGATGACGGCTACAATGAAAAAAGTGAGGACTGAATTATGAAACTGGAACAGATTCAAATTGGTGAATTTGAGGTAACAGACAATGTGCTGGTGATCTCTGACCCGTGCTATGAGCCGGGTACATGGTGTATGGGACAAATCCTGGATGTAAAACCTGGCATTTGGACGGCGCAAATCGGTATATGCCACAATAAAAAGTGGGGCGACCGAGTGGCTTATCTTGCCACCTGCCACAAAGACTGCCCAGACAAAACACTGCTGACAGAACATGAAGCCCATTTTGGGGTGGGTGTGGACAGCGGTCAGGCTGGCATTTTTGACCGCGCTCATTATCAGGATCAGGCTGTCGTTTCCGATGTGCCAGATCCAATTAGTGATGATCGTTGGTACAATTTTTGCTGCCACCAGACACTCAAAACAGAACACAATGCAGGAGTCATCCCTTACGGTGTTGTATCAAGCTCTGGTTATGGGGATGGCGGCTATATTTGCCACTTCTTCAGCACTGGCGAAGCGCAAGAATTTACCGTTTGGGGTGTGATGATCGACTTTGATCTGGTGAATGTGCGTAAGATTATGGAGCAACTGTTCAAATAAGATAATAGGGGAGTAAATAGAAAATAATGATCGACAAAGACGCACCGTGAGAAAGAAGCTCATGGTGCGTTTTTGCATATCATAAGAAAAAGATAAAGGGAGATTTACAAATGTATGATGGATTGGAACTGTCAAAGTATATTGTATCAAAATGTATTCAGGATGATTGTCAAATTAGCAATTTGCAGCTGCAAAGGATCCTGTATCTTGTGCAGAGGGAATTTTTGCAAAAGCGGGGCTGTCCAGCTTTTGAGGACAGCATCCAGGCTTGGCCGTTTGGCCCAGTGATCCCCAAAGTGTATTACTATTTTTGTGGCTTTGGCGCAATGCCCATTTCTCATTTGTATGGGCAGCATGAAATTGACCCAGATGGCAGAGAGCTTGTAGACAATATTGTGGAAGCCAAACGGACGCTGCCGCCTTGGATTCTATGTGCAGAAACCAACAAGAATAATGGTGCATGGGATAAGACATATCGAAATGGTGCAGGAAACGAGAATGTCATTCCTGTTTCATTGATTCAAACAATCGGTTAGGAGGCATGAAGTATGCAGGCATTGACAATTGCAGCATACATTATCCGGCAATGCGAGGATAAAAACAGACCAGTAAACAACTTGAAACTGCAAAATGTTCTATATTATATTCAACTGCAGCATCTGCGGAAATATGGTTTTCCGGCATTTGATGCGCCAATAGAAGCCTGGCGACACGGGGCTGTTGTGTATGATATTTACTTGCGATTTAAGCGATATACATCAAATCCCATCCATTTGGATGATATTTATGTCCAGCAAACGACTGAACGACTAAACAGGGATTGCCAGCAAATCTGTGATGAAATCATTCAAAAAACATTGCCATTAGACCCTTGGGAGCTTGTTAGATTAAGCTGTCAGACAAAGGCTTGGCAAAAGAATTTTGCAAGTGGACATTACAATGTGATACCGCTGCAAGAAATGCAGGAATGCAAAATGAATCTGTGATTTGCCATCAGGAATCTCTGTGTTTTGATGCACAGGGATTCTTTTTTGCATATCATAAACAAACAAAATATCAGGAGGTCTATCACATGAGCCAAGAAAGACTTGCACCGATTGTAAAATGGGTAGGTGGGAAACGACAGCTGCTGGATGAGATTATCCCATTGCTCCCGGAAAAGTTTACAACATATTGTGAACCGTTTTTGGGCGGCGGAGCAGTATTCTTTGCTGTCCAGCCGGCAAATGCGGTTGTAAATGACCTGAATGCAGATTTGATTGCAGTTTATGAAACCGTGCGGGATGATGTGGAGTCGCTGATTGCATCGCTCAAACAGCATGAAAATACGGAAGCGTATTTTTATCAGATACGAGATCTTGACCGAAATCCGGAACAATATCAGGC
>CAXHNU010000150.1:2529-5586 GCA_964017555.1 uncultured Butyricicoccus sp.
CTCAAACAGCATGAAAATACGGAAGCGTATTTTTATCAGATACGAGATCTTGACCGAAATCCGGAACAATATCAGGCGATGAGCAAAATCGAAAAGGCATCCCGGCTGCTGTACTTAAACAAAACCTGTTTTAACGGGCTGTTTCGGGTGAACAAATCCGGCAAATTCAATACATCCTATGGACGCTATAAGAATCCGGATATTGTCAATGAAGCCGGGCTGCGGGCAGTAAGCAAATTTCTGAATGAAAGCAAAATTGAATTTTGCAGCGGGGATTTCGAGCAGGTACTCAGCCGGTGTCCGGCAGGCAGTTTTGTATATCTTGACCCGCCATATGATCCTGTTTCCAACACTGCAAATTTTACAAGCTACAACAAAGATGGGTTCAGTCAGAATCAGCAAATCCGGCTGAAAGAATGCTGTGACGAACTGACGAACAGGAAAGTGAAATTTA
The DNA here is from genome assembly GCA_964017555.1 of uncultured Butyricicoccus sp. Lineage (GTDB taxonomy): Bacteria > Bacillota > Clostridia > Oscillospirales > Butyricicoccaceae > Butyricicoccus_B. The sequence goes on from CAXHNU010000150.1 coordinate 2,984, forward strand.
TGCTTTCCAATTCTGCAACCGATTTTATTGAAGATTTATATTCTGGATATGATATCACTATTGTAAAAGCCAGGCGGGCTGTCAATGCAAATGCAGCCAAACGCGGCGCAGTGGATGAAGTCATCATTCGGAACTACGAAGGAGGGAAAAGGATATGACCGCTGAAACAGTGCGACTTGTTCTCCTTTAAGCCCGTAAAGGTGAGAAGGAGCTATAGGTAAATCAACCTATAGAACTGATAATCCGATAGGTGGAATGACGGGGTAACGCCCTGAAACGCCTACCCTGAAACTCCCGGCGTGCGGTCTAAGCGGAAACGCTGACCGTGCGATGCCTGGTAAAGTCGGCTGAGAGTGACCCAAACAGGTAAAGCTGTGGAAAGCTGTCCAGCGGTGGACGGTGTCACCTATAGGTCGGGGGTCTATAAAATACCCAAGGTTAGAATATTTCAACGAAACTGACGAATCCGCGAATGTACGGGTCTAAAAGCAGAAGGTATAGAAATGTATCGGGGGAGCAATCCCCGTTAGTGTGGCAAAGTAAGAATTGTTTCCATGAAATGCCATGATGTGTTACAGGCACATCCAAGCTAACAGGCTCATAGCGGAAACCTAAAGGTATATGCAAAGATAGGGTTATCGGAACAAGGAAAAGTAGTGGGTATCTCTTTATAGAGATATAGGGTGACGAAGAATAATAAGCATCTGAACTGCTGCTGAAAAGTAGAGATCGAACCGTTGAAGTTCCTGTAATGGGAATGGAGGAATGGTTTCAAGTCGATTGCTATAATTGAAGTCAATGTGTAGTATGTGGATTTCGAGCATGACAAAAAGGACTCATCTTGCTCAAGTTTTGAAAGTGAGGTGATGCCACATGACAAATCCGAAGGCAAAAAGTGTAGATGACATCCGACACACGGAATATTACGGTCTTCAGGAAACCTTTGACGGATTGTATGCTAAAAGCAAAGATGGTGAAATCTTCACCAATCTGATGGATGTGGTTCTCAGTAGGGAAAACATCTTGCTGGCATACAGGAACATCAAGGCGAACAAGGGCAGTAAGACGCCGGGAACGGATGGATTGACCATTGATGATATCGGAAAGTGCAAGCCGGATGATGTTGTCGAAAAGGTTAGATTTGCCGTAACAGGCAAGTATGGCTACAACCCTAAATCCGTAAGGAGAAAAGAAATCCCTAAGCCCAACGGGTCCACAAGACCTTTGGGTATCCCTTGTATGTGGGACCGGTTGATACAGCAATGTATCAAGCAGGTCATGGAACCTATCTGTGAGGCGAAATTCAGTAACAACAGTTATGGTTTTCGCCCCGAACGATCAGCGGAACACGCAATTGCAAGGAGTTACTTCCTGATGAACATAACGAAGCTGCACTATGTAGTGGAATTTGACATCAAAGGCTTCTTTGACAATGTGGACCACCATAAGCTGATGCGGCAGATATGGACAATGGGAATCAGGGATAAACAACTTCTGTATGTACTTAGTCGCATTCTGGAAGCGCCTATAAAGTTGCCACCAGGTGGACTGGTGCATCCGACAAAAGGAACGCCGCAGGGTGGGATTATCTCACCCCTGCTGGCTAACATTTGCCTGAATGAACTGGACCACTGGGTGGAAAGTAACTGGGAAGATAACCCGGCTACAGCCAACTATGCGGCAAAAGTCCATAAGAACGGTTCCCTGGACAAGAGCAAAGCATACAGGGCGATGAAGAGAACGAAACTCAAGGAAATGTATATCGTGCGTTATGCTGATGACTTCAGAATCTTCTGCCGGACCAAAAGTCAGGCGGAAAGGGTGAAGATAGCGGTCACAGATTGGCTATCTCAGAGACTCCGTTTGGAAATCTCCCCTGAAAAGACAAAAGTGGTCAATCTGAAGCGCAGGTATTCAGAATTTCTTGGTTTCAAGATGAAAGTACACAAAAAGGGTAAAAAGGAAGTAGTCACATCACATATTTGTGATAAAGCTCTGAAAAGAATGCGTAACGAACTGGTTAAGCAAGCCAAAAAGATTGCAAGACCCAGAACCAAGCGCAAGGAGTATGGAGAAATCCAACTCTACAACGAAAAGGTAATGGGAATGCAAAATTACTACTGCATAGCAACGAATGTTAATATCGACTGTAGTGACTTGCAGCGGGCGGTAAACATCGTGCTTAAAAACCGGTTGGGAACGCAGAAAAAGGGAAGGCTTCGCAAACAGGGTAGAAAACTCACTGATGCCGAACGAAAGCGATATGGCAAATCCAAAATGATGCGCTATGTTGCTGGTTCAGAAGAGCCGATATACCCGATTGGATATGTACAGTGCAAAAACCCGATGAACAGGAAAAGGTCAATAAATCGGTATACCCCGGAAGGTAGAGCGGAAATCCATGATAATCTTAGGATTAACACGGAATTGATGCTTCAACTGATGAGGAAGTCGTTTTATAACACCAACACAGAGTATTCGGACAATCGGATATCACTGTTTTCTGCGCAATGGGGTAAATGTGCTGTTACAGGTAGGGAATTTCAAACTACTGAGGAAATCCACTGTCACCATAAGATGCCAAAAAGCAAAGGTGGCACGGA
>CAXHNU010000150.1:5768-6879 GCA_964017555.1 uncultured Butyricicoccus sp.
TAAAAGCATGAAGATAAGTTATACACATTTCGACAAGAGAAAGTAGCTAATCGATGGAACGCCGTGTGGGTATGAAAATCTCATGCACGGTGTGGAGCAGGGGAAAATCCGGCGATGATATCAAAGGATTACCTATTGCTATAGGGAAATGACAGATGAGATGTTGGAGCTGCTGTGGGGTATGCTGGAGGATATCCCGATGAACCCGGAAACCGAATGTATGGAAGAAGCATTCCTCACTTTCCCAGCTGGGACACATCGGGAGGAAATCTGGCATTGGTTTGACCAGCAGTACAGTAAAGGTGTTGCTTACTTACTCTATGACGGCGATAAATAAAACAAAAGAACCTGGAGGCGGTCTGCATTCCAGGTTCTTTTCATATTTGCATATAATAACCTAAACATTTCAAAGGAGGTCTACACAAATGCTCGTAACAATTTCGATGGATCTTTTAACAAATGTACCCGAACTGAATACCGGTACAGTGCTGAAATTTAACCGGGAAGGCAATCAGCTTTTTTATCAAGGTCAGGCAGTTTCTATGCTGCCGACAGTGATGCAGCAGCCTGAATATGATGGCATTGTGACGGAAGTCCAGCCGCTTCATGCTGTTGTCAGCATTGCGCGGTTTGCCGATTTGCACCGCCATTCCGACAATTCTCTGCTGGATGGTATTTGCAAAGTGAAGGATATGGCAAGGCTCAGCGTCCCGCAAGGTGCATTGACAGATCATGGCGTCCTGTATGGCTTCCTTGAATTTTACAAGGAGATGCGAAAAGCCGGCAAGAAACCGATCATCGGCTGTGAAGTGTATGTGGAAAACTTATCTCATGAACTTTCCCGTGACCATCTTATCCTGCTTGCAGAAAATGATGAAGGTTATCATACCTTGATGAAAATTGTTTCCAATGCTTATACTCATATGAAAGGCGGCAGACCACATATCCTACTCCAGGAGCTGCGGGAAAACCATAATGGATTGATCGCTACTTCCGCCTGTATTGCGGGTACAATCGCAAAATATATCCGCGCCGGGCAAATGGATCAGGCAGAAACTGCACTGCAAACTTATCTTGATATCTTTGGTGCTTCAAATTTTTATTTGGAAAT
>CAXHNU010000151.1:0-6792 GCA_964017555.1 uncultured Butyricicoccus sp.
TGCGCCAGTTTATGATATGATAAAAATAGGTATAGCAACTGATATGCTATATCATCTTCAATAGAGCAAAGGAAGTAGTCATAAAAATGAGCGATAAAAAAACAATCTTTTCTGGAGTGCAGCCTTCTGGCAAGCTGACCCTTGGCAATTATTTAGGGGCAATTAAAAATTTCCCGCTTCTTCAGGAGGAATATAACTGCATTTATTGCGTTGTGGATATGCACGCGATTACTGTGCGTCAAGAACCTGCTGCACTGCGCCGCCAAACGCTTGAAGTGCTTGCGCAATATATTGCCTGCGGCTTAGACCCAGAAAAAAGTATTTTGTTTGTGCAAAGCCATGTGCCAGCCCATGCCGAACTTGCATGGGTACTCAACTGCTTTACGATGTTTGGGGAAGCTTCACGTATGACTCAGTTTAAGGATAAGTCTGCAAAACACGCGGATAATGTCAATGTTGGATTGTTTGACTACCCTGTTTTAATGGCGGCAGATATCCTGCTGTATCAAACGGATATGGTGCCAGTTGGCGTGGATCAGCGGCAGCACGTGGAACTTGCACGCAATATCGTCCAGCGATTTAATGGCATCCATCCGGATACTTTTGTTATGCCCGAACCTTACATCCCGAAAACTGGGGCAAAAATCATGAGCCTGGCTGATCCGGTTCGCAAAATGAGCAAATCCGACGAAAACCAGAATGGATTTATCCTGCTGATGGACAAGCCGGAAGATATTATGCGTAAATTTAAACGTGCTGTAACTGATTCTGACAGCCGTATTATTGTAGCAGATGATAAGCCTGGTGTATCCAATTTGATTTCCATTTATGCGCTTGCCACAGGGCAAACAACCGAAGCGGTGGAAACAGAATTTGCTGGCAAAGGCTATGGTGATTTTAAACCTGCGGTTGGTGAGGCAGTTGTTGAACTGTTGCGCCCTATCCGGGAAAAAACAGAAGATTTGCTGAAAAATAAAGATTATTTGGAACAGGTTTATCGTGCTGGCGCGGCAAAGGCCGGCTATCTTGCACGAAAAACGATGGACAAGGTTTATCGGAAAGTTGGCTTTGTAAAGCGATAAAAAGATTTGTTATTTACAAAAATGCAAAGAAACTTTGTCATATATGATTGAGAGGATTTTGAAATCATGTCAGAATATCAGGTTATCTGGACAATCATTGGTGCATTTGTATTGTCTGGCGTGCTGGCTTATATGCTGACACCGCTTGTCAAACGGTTTGCTTATGCGATTGGCGCAATAGACGTGCCAAAGGATAACCGCCGTATGCACAAAAAACCGATCCCGCGGCTGGGCGGGTTGGCGATTTTTATCGGTTTTTTAGGCGCGATTTTGGTATTTTATCGCTTTGATATGCAAATGCTCAGCATCTTGCTTGGCTCTATGTTGATTGTGGTGCTCGGTATCTTTGATGATGTGCTTGCGCTTGGCGCAAAATTTAAATTTGTGGTGCAGATTATTGCCGCGGCAATTCCGGTTTGTGTCGGTGGGCTGCAAATCAAAGTATTTACCAGCTTCAATCCATTTTCCAGCAGCCCATATTTTTTCCTTGGTGTATTTTCCATTCCGGTTACAATTATTTGGATTGTCGGCATCACAAATGCAGTCAATTTGATTGATGGACTGGATGGGCTTGCGGTTGGCGTATCATCAATTGCATCGCTGACCATGCTTGCAGTTGGTTTGCTGAACAATGAAATTGGGGTTGCAATTGTGATGGCGTGCCTGACAGGCGCTTGTTTGGGCTTTATGCCATATAATTTTAACCCTGCTGAAATTTTTATGGGTGATACTGGTTCCACATTTCTTGGCTTTATGCTGGCAACCATGTCAATTAGCGGTTTCTTTAAATTTTATGCGGTCATATCATTTGCGGTGCCGCTGCTGATTTTAGGCTTGCCGATTTTTGATACCATTTCTGCCATTACCCGCCGTGTGATGGAAGGGCGCAGCCCAATGAGTCCAGACCGCGGGCACGTGCATCATCGATTGGTGGATATGGGCTTCAATGTAAAACAAGCGGTTGCGATTTTATATGCGGTCAGTGGTACGTTGGGGCTTGCTGCCGTTGTGCTGACGACCAGCGGCGAAGCAAAAGCAATGCTGTTATTGTTGTCTGTGATATTGGCGGTTTGTGTTGGCGGCTGGATATTGGTGAACCGGCGGCGTGCATCGCGCGCGCGCGTGCAGCAGCTCTTAAATGAAGCAAGTGCTAAAACCAAAGAGTCGCATGAGGAGGAGAATAATGGGAAGCATTAAGGTGATGACAATATTCGGCACTCGTCCAGAAGCCATTAAAATGGCACCGTTGATTCATGCGTTGGAAGAATGCTCCAATACTGAAAGTATTGTTTGTGTAACTGCGCAGCACCGGCAAATGCTTGACCAGGTACTGGATATCTTTCAGATAAAACCGGATTATGACCTGGATATTATGGAACCGCGCCAAACCCTTGCCACAATTACAGAAAAAGCCCTGCGCGGGCTGGATAATGTGCTGGAACAGGCAAAACCGGATATTATCCTTGTCCATGGCGATACGTCCACAACTTTTGCTGGGGCGCTTGCCGCATTTTATCATAAAATCCCAGTTGGTCATGTGGAAGCTGGTTTGCGCACATTTGATAAATATTCACCTTTCCCGGAGGAGATGAACCGGAAATTGGTTGGGCAGATTGCATCGCTGCATTTTGCCCCAACGGTTCGGAATCAGCAAAACCTTGCAAAGGAATCTATTATAGATGGGGTATTTGTTTGCGGGAATACGGTGGTGGATGCAATCGGTTTAACCGTGAAATCTAGTTTTCAGTTCCGTGACGCTGCTTTGCAGGCATTGGACTTTCAGAAAAACCGTGTGATTCTGGTCACTGCCCACCGGCGCGAAAATTATGGCGAAGCTATGGAAAATATTTGCCGTGCTATTGCGCGCCTTTCAGCGCAATATCCAGATGCTCAGTTTGTCTATCCTGTACATCTAAGCCCCTATGTGCGTGAAACTGCTGAAAAATTCTTGGGCGGCAATCCCAATATCCATTTGATTGCACCGCTTGCGGTGGATGAAATGCACAACCTGATGGCACGATGCTATTTTGTGATGACCGATTCAGGTGGCTTGCAGGAGGAAGCCCCGGGACTGGGCAAACCTGTGTTGGTGCTGCGGCGGGAAACCGAACGTCCAGAAGCCATAGAAGCTGGTACGGTAAAATTGGCAGGGGTAGAGGAACAAACAATATTTGAAATGGCATCCACTTTGTTTGACAGCAGAGAGGCTTATGAGGCAATGGCACACGCGGTCAATCCTTATGGCGATGGCAAAACATCACAGCGTATTGTGCAGGCAATTGAGCAGTATTTCGGCAAACGGGCAGATGCGCCCGAACCCTTTGTCCCATGAAACTAAAAGCCCCTTTAATTGCGGCAATTGGTGCATTATTGCTGGTTGGCGCACTCTTTTTAAGCTTGTTTTTATCAACAGCGGCATATCGCCCAGATGAATCCCAAATTGCTTATTTATCTGGGCAGGCGCAACCTTCCGAAACAGATAAAATTGCTGGGCGCAACATGGAAATCATGGGCGGTGTCCAAATTGACCCCAATAATGTCCAGCGTGTGATTGCCAGTCTGTCACGGGCGGAAAGTTATATCGCTACTGTGACCAGCCGACTTTATTATGGCGAAACTTCTGGTATACGGGTCAGCCGGTTGTCGGTGCGCAATGGTGCGCACCGGATTGACCATTTGTCCCAAACGGGTACAGCAGAATATACCGAATTGTTATATAGTGGTGCATATTATGCTTGGCGCAGTGGGGCAGGACGTTATTATCAGGGCGTGCAAGGGGATTTTACCACCGATCAGCAGGCAATGCTGCCAACTTATGAAACAGTTTGTGCTTTGCCGCCAGAGCAAATCATTGGTGCAGCTTTGGTGCAGGAAGGGGAAGAACTGTTTATTACGGTGGATACCCAGGATGGTACAAATATTGGTATTTATAAGATCTCCGTGCAGACTGGGCTGTTACGGACTGCCTCCTTTTCACAGGATGGCAAAATGACCCGTGCGGTGGATGTCGCTGTCAGTGCGGAACAGCCGTTAGATGCTTTGTTTATCTTGCCTGGTGAATTTGCGCCAGTTTACGGCACAGAAAATAAATCAAATTGAATGGGTTTAGGTGTTTTAATATTTATGGAAAATTATTTGGGAATATCAGAACAAACATATGCGCTCGGTCGTGCGGCTGAGCGCAAAATTGCGCCTTATTTTGCGCGGCTTGAACAGATTTGTGACCGGAATACAGAAAAAGTGTTAAGCGCATTCCGTCGCCACCGGGTATCTGATACCATGTTTGCGGGGACAACCGGATATGGATATAATGATCAGGGACGGGATACGCTGGATAAAATTTATGCTGATATTTTTGGCGCACAGGCAGGGCTTGTACGCATTGGGTTTGTCAATGGCACCCATGCGCTGTCTTGCGCGTTATTTTCAGCCGTGCAGACAGGGGATACTATTTTAAGTGTAACTGGTGCGCCCTATGATACGTTAATGAATACCATTACAGGTGATTGTGCAGGCAGCATGAAACGGTATGGCATTGCTTATCGCCAAGTGGATTTGCAAAATGGTTTGCCAAACCTTGCTGCTATCCGGCAGGCGGCGGCAGATACCAATATTAAATTGGTGTTCATCCAGCGTTCGCGGGGTTATGCGGTGCGTCAAACCTTATCTTGTAAGCAAATTGCCGAAATTTGTGATACCATAAAAGCAGTCAACCCTAATGCTGCGATTTTGGTGGATAATTGTTATGGCGAATTTACCGAAACTTTGGAACCAACAATGGTTGGGGCGGATTTGTGTGCAGGTTCGCTGATTAAAAATCCAGGCGGTGGGCTTGCGCCAACAGGTGGTTATATTGTTGGACGCGCTGATTTGGTAGAAAATGCTGCATACCGGCTGACAGCACCAGGAATTGGCGGCGAATGCGGCTGTACGATGGGGCAAAACCGGATGCTATATCAAGGGTTATTCTTGGCGCCGCATATCACAATGCAGGCGATAAAAACCGCAATTTTTTGCGCACAAGTTATGGGCGATTTGGGTTTCACCGTAGACCCGCTGCCCGAAACCCCACGATATGATATTATTCAAACCATTGCATTTGGCGCACCAGAACCATTGCGGCGGTTTTGTGAAGGGATACAAGCTGGCGCGGCAGTTGATTCTTATGTGACGCCGGAACCATGGGCAATGCCGGGTTATGACGATCCTGTGATTATGGCAGCAGGTGCATTTGTACAAGGGGCATCCATTGAGCTTTCCGCTGATGCGCCCATGCGTGAACCGTATGTATGCTATATGCAGGGCGGCTTAACATACTCTTCCGGAAAAGCGGGAATTTTGCTTGCCGCAGATAAATTGATGAAACAAAAATAAAAAATAATTGCATAAAAAAACGCCTGATATGAACAAAATCATAACAGGCGTTTTTTGCTGAGTAATATTAGAACTGTGGGCAGGCGGCTTGTCCGCTGAAACGAGTGACAACAAATGGATAGCTTTTCATGGCAGCATCAATGCCGATTTCACTTAAAAGCTTTACGAAATTGGTGCAAACCTGCATATCATGGTCGCGTTGGGCAATGGATAATTTCATTTTTCCGCCATAAGAGCTGATTAACATACCAAACGGCTGGGAGGCGCTGGGCAGTACTGCACCATAATCCAGAACATAGGGGCGCATACAATCGGGCAGTTTAAATTCACCAACGTTGGTAATTAAAAAGCTATCCCCATGTACAAAATTATGCACCAAAGTTTGTGCGGCAGTTTCTTTTTCTGCAAGTGGGATATCCCGGTTATGGATTTCAGAGCAGGCATCGCTTGCAGCTTTCGCACGGTAGAGCAATAGCTCAGGTTCCATTTGTGCTTTTAGGAAGTCCTTGGTTTTTCGGAATATCTCCGGAAGCGGTAGGTTTTCATAAGATGCTTCATATGGCAAATCCAGAAAACAGATAAAATATCGATTGGTGACGCTGGGTACATAAGGATGCAAATCCACTGGGATTTGTGCGATAACAGGTTTTTCGGAACCTTGTCCAAATTTTTGATAAAAGGCGCGGCAGAATAATGGGGATATCATGCTTAATGGGGATACACCATATTCATGTGCAGCAGTGCGCAAAGACTGGAATGGGAATGTCACTTCAGTCACAATTTCTGGTGCGTCTGTCAAATCGCTGAGCGCATCGGCGTGAAGTGCTTCTGGCTTGGTATAAATCCCTTCGGAAGAGTAATTTTCATCCAGCTTTTGATAAGCATCTTCACTTTCTTCCTGTGAATAGAAGGTATCCAATGTGCGGACAGTGCCATCGTTTTCAACTGGATGTCCACAATGGCGTAAATAGTTAAATAATACACAACGAATAAATTCTTCAAATCCGCGTCCATCACTGATGCTGTGTTGGTATTCCATGAAAATTTCGTCATTCTGGTACCCAACAAGGAATAAGTACCCATGGGTATCTTCTGACCCAATGGCATACCGCATGGTTTGCCCATCAAATGGCAGCACAACGGGGTCAGTGCTTAATAAACGGTAAACATATTGTGTTTTGCTTTTTTCGATACCGACCATTAAATAAGGGAAGCGCAGCAAAGCATCTTTTACTGCTGCCAGCAAATGTTCCGGGTTCACAGGCTCGGACATACGGATACGGTGGCGCGGTACACAGGCACAAATATCCTGGTTGACATAAAGAAATATCTTTCC
>CAXHNU010000152.1:0-6751 GCA_964017555.1 uncultured Butyricicoccus sp.
TTTTGGCGGCGGGTATCCGCTTCATAAATGGTGACAGTAAACGCGATTTTAGAGATATTCGCGGGCACTTTGGACAAATCAATCCGGATTTGTTCATCATCGCCTTCCCCTTCGCCGGTGCGGTTGTCGCCGAGGTGTTCCACCGAACCGGAGGGGTGTTTCAGGTTGCCATAGAACACGAAATCTTCCTGTGCGCTGACTTTGCCGCTGTCGGTAAGCATAAATGCGGCGGAATCCAAATCAAAGCTGCCGCCGGTATCAAACTGGTTGACGTCCCAGCCAACGCCGACAATCACATGGGTAAGCCCCGGGTTTGTTTTGGTCAGGCTGACTTTTTGACCTTTTTGCAGACATACTGGCATAAAAATGTTCTCCTTTCCTTAGCAGGTTTCAATGCCGTAATTGGCACAGAGTGCGGCAAGACCACCTTGGAACCCGCTGCCAATGGCGTTAAACTTCCATTCGCCGTTATGGCGGTAGATTTCGCCGACAACAATCGCGGTTTCAATCGAAAAATCTTCCCCTAAATCATAGCGGATAATTTCCTGGTTTGTCACAGTATCCAAGATACGGATATAAGAATTAGAAACCTGCCCGAAATTCTGGCGGCGTACATCCGATTCGTAAATGGTAACGGTGAACGCGACTTTTTGGATATTTGCTGGGATCAGGGTCAAATCAACATTGATTTGTTCATCATCACCTTCCCCCTCGCCGGTGAGGTTATCGCCCATATGCTCCACTGCACCAGATGAATGCTTCAAGTTGCCATAGAAGATAAATTCATCCGTGGTGGGGCACTTGCCATTTTCGCCCAGCAGGAACGCGGAAGCGTCCAGGTCAAAATCGGCGCCGCCATCATACCGGTTGACATCCCAGCCCAAACCGATCATGATGGATTTCAGCCCAGGATTCCCTTTTGTCAGGTCAACTTTTTGCCCTTTCTGCAAACTGATTGGCATAATTATACTCCTCCTTAGTGGTTGTTGTCTATCTGCTGCGCACGGGGCGCATTCAGCATCCGTTCAAAATCCTGTTTAATGGATTCAAGTCTTGCGGTATCATCCACCCGCTTGCGGCGGGCATCTTCTTGGATACGGCGGGTATCCTCAATGCCTTGCACAATGGTGCGCCATGTGCTTTCCAGCGTTTCAATGCGCACCGAGCTGCCAGAGGCAAGCTGTGCGGTGCGGCGGGATTGTTCCGCGGTATTCTGGGCATTTTTCAGCAGCATTTCATTGGTTTTCTCATCCAAAGCAGCCATGGCATCCGCTTGGATGCGCTGCCGTTTGAGCAGAATGGCTTGTGCCAGCGCCTGCTTGAACACCGGCAGTGTAATAATAAATGCGGAATTGATTTTGCGCACCAGGTTCATATTGCTAAACTGCATGGTTTTAATCATTGGGATAGACTGCATCGCAACATTTTCAGCAATGCGCAAGTCATGGGTACGCTGTTCCAGCATCATTTGTGCCTGTTCCAGCGAAGTCAGTTCAAACTGAATGGCATTATCTCCTGTGCGTTCAAATTCCGCGCGGCGCTGTGCGGTATAATCTTCAATTTCCTTGATGCCTTGTTCGCCAGCTAGGATATATTTCACCAATTCATGGTAATAGCCGACATTGCTTTGGAACATAGCTTCCAACTTGCGGTTGGATTCCTTGATTTCAGATTCATATTGTTTGAGCTGCACATAAATTTTATCAACTTCATCGCCCATGGTGCGGTATTTATCCAGAATTTTATCCAGTTGGCGGCGCAGACCGCCAAACAGCTTGCCAAAGAAGCCAGGGTCATCCTTGATTTCATCAATGTCAAACTGATCCATAATTTTGCCAAGCGCGGTCAGCATTTGCCCGGAATCATCAATTTGACGCATATTCATGCCGCTTAGCACTTGGTCAGAGCATTTGGAGATTTCCCCAGCCACTTCGCCGCCAAACTCCACAATGGTGCTCAGATCAAATACACTGATGGTGCTGACAATATTATCAACCTCTTGCGAGCCGACCAACGCTTGGGAAAGGGTTTCCCGGTCTTTTTGCATATCATATGGAACGATTTCCTGCCCTTCAGAAACGCCGCCGGACGGCGTGGGGTTAGGCTGGCTGCCGAATTGAATACTCATGGTGTTCCTCCTAAAAATAGAAAAATGTTGTCACCGCCTGCCGAAGATACGCCCCAGCAAGCCGCCGCGATTGCTACCTGCCTGCCCGGAGGGCGGCAGGTATGGCGGCGTCATATCATATAGGTATTCCCCAGCCTGATGTTCAATAAACAACGGCTGTGTATAGTGCCGTGCGGCAATTTGATAACCAGTCGGCACAAATAATACCTCATCAAATCCTGCGAAATGCAAAAATGCCAATAGGATTGCATCTTCAAGGCTGCATCCCTGTTCACCAGTGGCAAGCACAACCACTTTGGGCGGACAAGCTGTAAAATCATGCCGCTGGATCAGGCGGATGATTTCCTTTGGCAAATGCAGCACAACAGACAGGATTTTATATTCCACCCCTTGGGAGAATGTGCCGCGAATCAGTCCGCTGTCCAGTAGCTGCTGTAATTTATCGAAAATAAAGGTTTGGGTTTCTTCGCGCAGCAAGCCATAAGGATAATCCGCACTGTCGCGGATTTTCTGCCGCACCAGGCGTTTATTTTTCAGCCATGGCACAGCATTATGGGCAGGCACTTGATCCGGCTGCCAATAGGGCAGGGTACGGATCAAATGGGTATCTTCACCAAGCAAACGGCGAAAATCGTTCCAATAAGCGCCCGTATCGCCATTTTTCACACCCGAAATTTTTGCTGTAATCACAGGCAGCAATACAGTATCGCCATCCAAAATGGAAAACCCAGGACGCATAGATGGTTCTTCTCCCCAAAGCATGGGAATTTCTTCATACATAGTCTGCAAAGTAACAATGGTTGCTTTTTGGTATTGGCGGTTGCGGTAAATGCCGCTGTCCTGGTAAAGGATTTCAGTCAGTTCCTGTTCGGCATGATAAGCGGCAGTGCCGATTGCAGCTTCATCCGGAGAATCCGGGAAATGCGCCAGTGATAAGGACTGCGGGAATTTGCAGTCAAACAGCCTGTTATCCTGCAAACAGCACGCCGCGTCTGCCTGTGGGCAGATTTCATAAACGTCAATCGGCATATAAGAAAGCATCCGCAAAAATAATGCTTCAAAAGTGGTTTGGCAAGTGCCGAAATAGACCACCGCCGGCATTTTTGCCATATCCCATCCATCAAACAGCATGGGCATATACCGGTTATACCAGCACAAAAGGTAAATGGCTTTGTTTTTCAGCCGCCCCAGCCGTTCGGCATCGTTTTTTGCCTCGGCATAAAGCAGTTCGGCAAAGGCGCGCCGCGACATGCCGTCCAGCGCCGCTTTCGCGGCGGATTTCAGCGCGGGCATCAGCCCCATCACCAGCTTGTCCACCGATTGGGCGGCGCAGCCGCTGAGCGGCGCGGTTTCTTCCGGCGTTGGGATTGGTAGCGCTTCCAGCACAGAAAATGTCCGTCCCTGCGCTTTGATTTTGCCTTGCCAGCGGAAAAGCGACTGCACATAGTTTGGTTTATCTTCTACGCCGCGGATGCGGATAAACGCGTTGTAAAAACAGCGGGGGTCATTGCCGCGGTCATTCGGCGCTTTGAGCATATCGGTTTCCATTTGTCCGGAAAGCCAGGTGTTTGCCGCGGAAACCGGCAGGTTTTCCGCGCCATATAACTGCGCCATGCGCTGGCGCTGCCCAGCTTGTTTGACCAGTGCGGTTAAGGAAAAACCTTCCGGATAAGGTTCATTGCCGCCGTCAAACCGGCTGGCATAAAGCCCTTGCGGGTCAAGGGATTGATAAGCGGCGCCGCCATGCGGCTCCAGCAGTGCGATATCGCATCCCGCGTCAGAAAGCACACAGAAAAATTGCAGCTCATGGGCAGTGAGTATGCCGTCATACAAGATTTTCGGCAAAGGGTCTTGTCCCAGCCGGTGTAGGATTTGCTCGGCGCGATAATACATCCAGCACATGAATTTAATATACGCATTGCGCAGCATATTATCGGTTTTGCCCTGCGTGCGCAGGGCGGATAATGTCCTATCCATTGACTGAGAAATCTGCGCCCGCTGGGTATGATTCAGCCGTGGCAGCCAGCGCCGTAATGCTTTGTCAAAAAAAGCGGTGCTGCAAGTAAAATCAGTGCCCATGTTTTCACGGAAATAAGATAATTGTTTTTCATCCGGGTTGCGGAGCTGTCCAAGCAGCAATACCGGTTGGGAAGTCCGCCGCTGCACAGCGTCCTCTAAAAAGGCTTGTACCGCGGCGCTATAACCGGCAATGCGGAAAAAATAAGTGCCAGCCCGCCCAGCGGCAGGCAGCCAAAACTGATTTAATTGCTCCAATTGTAATCGTTTTTGCGTCATCGTGTTTACCCCTGTGAAGTTCCGCCAGTTTTTTCTATGGGATAAGCCCCGCCTGTGGGCGGGAAATTCTCTTTTCAGTTTACTCCATTTTGTCTGTTATTACAATGCTTTCAGATAAAATATTCGGCTTTTTTCACAATGATTTCACATTTGGTTTTCCGTTTTGGGTCAATATCTTGCAAGACAGCCGCCGCGCAGCTGTGATAAGATAAATCAAACAGCATGGCAAAGGAGTGAATCAGGATCATGCAAAAGCGGGATACATGGTTTGATGAAGGGTTACAGCTCGAAGCATATTATTTCCGAGGTGTCATGCAGGATTTCCCCAATCATTTTCATGAATATTATGTCATTGGGTTTTTAGAAGCCGGGCAGCGCCGTTTAGATTGCCGGAATGAAAAATATATGCTGATGCGGCAGGATATGATATTTTTTAACCCTGGGGACTGTCATGCCTGCAAGCAGGTGGGCACAGAACCATTTCGCTACCGCAGCCTGAATATCACACAGCAAGTGATGAAAAACGCGGCATATGAAACCTGCGGGCTGGATATTTTACCGCATTTCCGGGCGCCTGTAATCCGGGACGCAGAATATGCGGCGTTATTTTGCCGGCTGCACCGGATGATATTAGAAGATGGCAGCTTGCTGGAAAAACAAGAAGCATTTTATATTTTGCTGGGCAGGCTGATTGCGGAATATGCGGGCGCATTGCCGGGGGCTGTGCCCGCGGACAGCCGGATTGAAACAGTCTGCGATTATTTGGAAACCCATTATGGGCAGGCGATATCGCTTGAACAGCTTTCGGATATTGCAGGGCTGAATAAATATTCATTATTACGGGCATTTGTCCGAACAAAAGGCATTACGCCATATCGTTATTTAGAAGCCGTGCGGATCAGCCATGCCCGCAAGATGTTGGAACAGGGGGCATCGCTGTCAGAAACTGCGTTTCTGACAGGATTTTCTGACCAAAGCCATTTCAGTCATTTTTTTATGCGGCTCATTGGCTTAACGCCAGGGCAGTACCGTGCCATGTTTTAGGAGGGGAGCCAGGGATGCAGGATCAAAAATCAATCGGACATTTGCTTGCTGGCATCACAGTTTTCATTTGGGGCACAACCTTTATTGCAACAAAAATTCTGCTGCAAGCCTTTTTGCCCATAGAAATTTTATTTTTACGTTTTGTATTGGGATTTTTTACGCTCTTGCTTGTCGATTGGCATCATTTGCATGGCATCACAGTAAAACAGCATTTTGTATTTGCAGCGGCGGGATTTTGCGGCATAACTTTATATTATTTGCTGGAAAATATTGCGCTGACTGATACCCTTGCGTCAAATGTTGGCGTCATTATTTCGGCATCACCATTTTTCACCGCGATTTTCAGCCGGATTGTTGGTAAAACACGACTGAATGTGTTATTTTTCATTGGGTTTGCCATTGCGTTTTGCGGCATTGGGCTGATTAGCTTTCAGGATGGGTTTTCCCTGCATCCGGTTGGGGATTTGCTTGCGCTGCTGGCGGCGCTGGCTTGGTCAGCATATTCACTGCTGACGCATAAAATTGCCAGCTATGGTTATCCCATCATTCGGACAACCCGTATTGTATTTTTATACGGGTTGCTGTTTATGCTTCCTGTTTTGCCATGGATGGGGTTCCGGTTTGCCCTGGCACGTTTGCTGGAACCTGTTTATGCGCTGAATTTATTGTTTTTAGGGCTTGGTGCATCTGCGTTATGTTTTTTCACATGGGGTTATGCCGTTAAAATATTAGGCGCAGTAAAAACCAGCATTTATATTTATATGGTGCCAGCGGTTACCGTTATCGCGTCGGTACTGATATTACATGAACCATTTACCATACGGACAGCCTGTGGTGTTGGGTTTACACTTGCCGGGCTGCTGATTTCAGAAAGGGGACAAACTGTCAGATGAAATGTACCATTATTTTACCGGGAGGGCTGCCGGTTGGTTTGCAAGCCAATACAGCAGCCATTTTAGGGATTACCATTGGCAAAACACTGCCGCACATCGTTGGGGCGGATGTTTATACAGCAGATGGCAAGCGCCATGCGGGGATTACAGAATATCCTGTGCCGGTTTTATGTCAGTCACCAGAAGCAATGTCTGCATTGTATGAAAAAGCAAAACAAGATAAAAGGTTGACGGTTATTGGGTTCCCGCGTTTGGCGCGGAAATGCCGTACTTATCCAGCGTTCATCGAAAAAATGAGTGCTGCACGAGATATTATATATGATGGCATTGCGATTTTTGGGGAAGACAGTCTTGTCAGCCATATCACTGGCAGCCTGCCTTTGCTGCGATA
>CAXHNU010000153.1:0-6730 GCA_964017555.1 uncultured Butyricicoccus sp.
CGTATCCTGCATTGTGGCAAAACGGATTAGTATCCCTTCTTGGGTTTGGCGCAATATTTCACCCCCATCATTTCAGGACGGTAAGACCGCTTTGCTTTGCGCAATCCTTCCAGCCCTAAATCCTCTTCACGGTTTACATATTTCACTTCTGTGCAGTTGCGCTGCACAAACTGCTGGTTAATCATCTGATAAGCCCCATCAATATTATGGTCAGCCTTTTCAATCTGCACAACAAACATATCATCCGAAGCCTTGCTGCCAAAGGTAAATGCAATGACATTGCCATCCAGCCGCAGCAGCCCGCCGCGCAAACCCAGCTCTTTAAAAAGATTCAGCCCTGTGCCAATCGCACAGGTTTCCCCCCAAAAATCTTGATCGCGCATACAGCCATTTTGTTCACACCATTTGATATGGAAATCAAACGCATCATGAACATTATCCAGCGTCATGTCCTCATAAGTCCAGCGCCCCTCATAAGCTGTTTTGAAACGGTTGACCAAATTGCGTTTGGATTGTAGCTTTTTGCCGGATAACGTCTGCAATTTTTCACTCAAATAGATATAATCCCAGCCGCTTTCATCGGTATCATATTCATACCGTTCCGGCAATACCGCTTCAATACGCGGCTTCATATCCTCCGCAATAGAACACATGGTAAATGGAATGCCCCGTTCTGCCGCATCCTGTTCCAATAATTTGATTGCTGCTGCTAAATCCCCACTGCCAATTGGCGCCAAATACATCGGTTTTTGCTCATCCAGCGTCATCATACGGACAAATAAAAACCCTTCCCAAAAACAGATTTTGGTTTGATAATGTCCGCGCCAAATAAATAAATCTGTAAAGCAATGTTCACAAAGATGATAGGAATAAGCACGTGCGCATTCTTCCACACGCGGTTTATCCTCCAGTGTCAAATCTCGAAATTCCAGCATAAACCTCTTTCTTTCGTATATCGTTTGATTTATTCTTTACCACGCAGCGCAAGAAAATTCATGCGTACATCATCTGCTTGTCCACAACTCATTTTCCCTTCACTGCAAGTGCCATCCACGCAGGCGGGACCACATTTAGCAAATAATGTTGGTGCAACCGCATATACCAGTCGATACATTTCCCATGCCAGCGCACGGATTTCCCATTGTGCGCGATTGCAGCAGCGCAGCCGGAAAAAATTTCGCAGGGAACGTGCATTTGCAGTCATCACGATACGGGTCGTGCAGGCGTTTGGCAGGATATAGCGCGCATCCTCAATGGATTTTTTTTCTGCTTGGCTGCGCGCTTTTTTCTCAGGCACGCCCGCAGCAAGCAATTCTTGTAAGTGTTTTTCCATTAATATGCTTGTCAATTCCTCATAAGTGTGTTGGTCGTCTTCCATTGCCTGAATGAATTTTTGCTTTGCCGCAGGGATTTTTTCAATTTCCGGCGGAACAACATATTCAAATCCATGTTCACGTACATATCGCTGTGACTGCACACTATATGATGCAATACGATGACGTGTAATCTGCGCCAGCAGCGAACGGGATACCCCTTCTATGGCGAACGTAAAGCTGACGTGTTCAATTGGGCTTTCATGCCCAAGACTGGCAAGCATCTGCAAAAAAGATTGGATTTTCGCTTCATCCAAACCATCCAAAATATCATCCACACCGCTTGCAGAATAGCAATTTTTTGCTGCTGCCGCAATCAGCCGTTCCGGCTCCGGCGTATGTGCCAAAAGGCGCACTTTCATTTTGTTTTCCCTCCAAACAGCTTTTTACGGATAACCAGCAGCATAAAAAGCGGCAGTTTCATCATGCGCCCAATGCGTTTGGGTTCTTTGCACAGGCGGTAAAACCATTCCAGCCCCAGTTTAATAAAAATATCTGGCGCACGCTGCACGGTGCCCGCAAAAACATCCAGCGAACCGCCTAACCCACAACATAATGTCACATTCATATCCTTCTGATATTTTGACATGAATCTTTCCTGTTTTGGCGCGCCAAGACAGACAAACATTGCATCTGCGCCGCCTGCGGCATTGACTGCCGCAACCGCTTCGCTGTCATTTTTAAAATAACCATCTTTTGTGCCGGTAATGATTAAACCAGGATATTTTTTCTTTAAATTTTCTGCTGCTTGTTCCGCTACCCCAGGTTTTGCGCCCAAAAGGAATAATGTCATTTTTTCCTGTGCCATGCGGTGCATCAGCATACCGGCAAAATCAATCCCTGGCACACGGCACGGCAATTTTTCACCCAAAATCTTTGCGGCATAGATAACGCCAATCCCATCCGCCAGCACCAATGACGCATGGTTAATCAAATCGCAAAAAGGCTTGTCCTCCATCGCCTGGTAAACAATTTCAGGGTTTGGCGTAACGACATACCCTTTTTTGCGGGCACGCATTTGCGCCAGCGCACAATCTACGGCTTGTGTCAATGTCACGGCGTCAAATAAAACGCCCATAATATTTGCTTTGTCCAAATCATATCCCTCACAAACCATATCCCCATTACCGGGGACATAAGTAATCTTATTGTATATCATTTTCCCCAAAACTGCAAGACTGAAACCACAGACTGCTTATAAAAGCAAATTTATCTATTCTGTGGCAAAACGCAAAGCCGGGGGCTGCCTACAAAGCAGCCCCCGGAAAAATCAAATATTTGCGCGGATCAGTTCGCCCATTTCATGGGTACCGATAGCTTTTTCCCCTTTTGCGGCGATATCTGAAGTGCGGTAGCCTTCATCCAACACTTTTTCCACAGCCTTCTCAATGGCATCTGCCTCCGCAGGCAGCCCAAAAGAATACCGCAGCATCATTGCACAGGACAAAATGGTTGCAATCGGGTTTGCAATGCCCTTGCCTGCAATATCCGGCGCAGAACCATGAATTGGTTCATACATCCCGCGCCCACTTTCGTTGAGCGAGGCAGATGGCAGCATCCCAATAGAACCTGTAATCATTGATGCTTCATCTGACAGGATATCGCCAAACAAGTTCCCTGTCACGATAACATCAAACTGCCCTGGGTTGCGCACAAGCTGCATGGCAGCATTATCCACATACATATAGTTCAGTTCAATATCCGGATATTCTTCCGCAACGCGAGCAACTGTTTCACGCCATACGCGGGAAGTTTCCAGCACATTTGCCTTGTCCACTGAGGTCACTTTTTTAGAACGGACACGTGCCATTTCAAACGCACGGCGGGCAATGCGTTCTACCTCATATTCCGAATAGTTCATATCATCATAGCCGACTGTCCCCCAGCCGTTTGTGCTTTCACGCCTGCCATGTTCACCGAAATAGACATCGCCTGTCAGTTCCCGGCAAATGACAATATCAAACCCATCGCCAATGATTTCTCGTTTAATCGGACAAGCGTCTGCAAGAGCTTTATACATCATCGCCGGGCGGATATTGGCAAACAGCCCAAGCGCGGAACGCAGCCCAAGCAAAGCCCGTTCCGGGCGTTTTGCCGCGTCGGTATTATGATCCCATTTGGGACCGCCAACCGCGCCAAGCAGCACGGAATCCGCCGCTTTACAGATATCGATTGCCTGCTGTGTCAGGGCAACACCATTGATATCAATGGAGCAGCCGCCCGCAATGACTTCATCGTATGAAAAAGTATGCCCATATTTTGCGCCGATTTTATCCAGCACCAGCATGGCTTCGGAAACAATTTCCGGACCAACGCCATCGCCTTTGACGACCGCAATACGAAATTCCATGGCTTAATACCCCCTCTTTTTCAGGCTTTTCAGCAAGCCGCCATCCGCAATGATATTCTGGATAAACGGCGGGAAAGCCGCTGCCTGATACTGTTCACCGCTGGTTTCATTGGTAATCACACCAGTATCAAAATCCACCGAAACGGTATCCCCTGTTTTGATTGCCTGCGCCGCTGCTTCGCATTCCAAAATCGGCAAACCGATATTAATTGCATTGCGGTAAAAAATGCGTGCAAAAGACGATGCAATAACACAGGATACGCCATTTTCCCGAATCACAAGCGGCGCGTGTTCCCGAGAGGAACCACAGCCAAAATTGCGGGTTGCCACAATAATATCACCCGGCTGCACCTTCTTGACAAATTCCGTGTCGATATCCTCCATCGCATGGGAGGACAATTCCTTGGTATCGGCAATGTTCAGATAACGCGCCGGAATAATAACATCGGTATCCACATTATCGCCATATTTAAAAACAGAACCTTTTACAACCATTGTTCCCTTTTGCCTCCTTACTTCAAATCCTCTGGCGAACAGATATAACCCATCACAGCCGAAGCAGCTGCTACAGCCGGGCTTGCCAGATAGATTTCACTCGAAACATGCCCCATACGCCCAACAAAGTTGCGGTTGGTGGTGGAAACAGATCGTTCCCCCTGCGCAAGGATGCCCATATGCCCGCCAAGGCATGGACCACAGGTCGGCGTAGAAACAATTGCGCCCGCTTGGATAAAGATTTTTGCCAGCCCTTCTTCAATGCACTGGAGATATACCGCCTGAGTTGCCGGGATAACAATGGTGCGCACGTCCCGCGCCACATGGCGGCCTTTCAGAATTTCTGCCGCAATGCGCATATCTTCAATGCGCCCATTGGTGCAGGAACCAATGACCGACTGCTGGATTTCAATTTTGCCGAGTTCATCCACGGTTTTTGTATTTTCCGGCAGGTGCGGGCAGGCAACCGTTGGGTGCAATGCAGACAAATCCACTTCATAAACCGCGGTATATACCGCGTCTGGGTCTGCCGCAAATTCTTTCACTTCACGGTTGACACGGTCTTTCATATATGTCCTGGTTTTGTCATCGACTGGGAAAATACCGTTTTTCGCACCCGCTTCAATTGCCATGTTGCAAATGGTAAAACGGTCATCCATAGAAAGTTCGCTGACGCCTTCACCATCAAATTCCATTGACTGGTACAGTGCGCCATCCACGCCAATTATGCCAATGATATGCAGGATTACATCTTTGCCCGAAATCCATGGCGCTTTTTTGCCCCCCAGCACGAATTTTATTGCGCTTGGCACTTTGAACCACGCTTTGCCGGTTGCCATGCCTGCGCCAAGGTCAGTGGAGCCTACACCTGTGGAAAACGCGCCAAGCGCGCCATAAGTGCAGGTATGGGAATCCGCACCAATGATAAGTTCACCGGAAGCGACCAGACCTTTTTCCGGCAGCAATGCGTGTTCAACCCCCATTTCACCGACATCATAAAAATGGATGATATCATGCTTGCGGGCAAATTCACGGCATTCCAGGCATTGCTGTGCAGATTTGATATCCTTATTCGGTGCAAAATGATCCATAACCAGCGCAATTTTTGCGCGATCAAATACCTTTTCAAAGCCTGCCTTTTCCATTTCACGGATAGCAACCGGTCCTGTGATATCATTTGCCAGCGTTAAATCGAGATCCGCTTCTATCAGCTGCCCGGCAGCCACGCTTTCCAGCCCCGCATGGCTTGCGAGGATTTTCTGGGTCATTGTCATAGCCATTGCAATTTATCCCTCACTTATTCCATAAAATATTTGTTGATGCCATTGATATACGCTTTGATGGACGCTTCCACAATATCGGTCGAAACGCCGCGACCTGTGATTTGTTCGCCGCTCTGATCCACCTGAATTTTTACAATTGCTTCTGCCTGTGCGTCCTCACCATCGGTCATGGACTTCAGCGAATAATCCTCCAGCTCAATTTCCTTGCCGACAATCTTATTGATGGCACGGAAAGACGCGTTGATTGGGCCATCTGAAGCCGCAACCCGCTCAAAGGTTTCGTCGCCTTTTTTCACCTTAATGACAGCGGTAGAAGTAATCGCGTTGCCTGAATTGATGACAAAATTCATAAGCGAATAGCGCTCCGCGCCAGAAACCGGCACAACACCGATAATGGCTTCCAGGTCACGGTCTTTAACCGTCTTTTTCTTGTCTGCAAGCACCTTGAATTTCTTAAACGCGGTATCCAATTTTTCCGGGCTGAGTGAATAACCAAGTTCACGCAGACGGTCTTCAAACGCATGACGCCCAGAATGCTTGCCGAGTACAATGGCATTTTTCGGGATGCCAACAGATTCCGGCGTCATAATCTCATAAGTTTCTTTCTTGCTCATCACACCATGCTGATGGATGCCGGATTCATGCGCAAACGCATTTGCGCCGACAATTGGCTTGGTTGGGGAAACCGGCACACCGGTGATGGTTTGAATCATACGGCTTGCGCGGTAAATTTGGGTGGTATCCACATGGCAGTCAAGGTCAAAATAATCCTTTCGAGTGCGCAGCGCCATAACGCATTCTTCCATAGAGGCATTGCCTGCCCGTTCGCCGATGCCATTGATGGTGCATTCCACCTGGCTGATGCCGGCTTCTACGCCTGCCAGTGTGTTGGCAACTGCCATGCCAAGGTCATTGTGCATATGGCAGGACAGGATGACATCTTCAATCCCCTGGGTATGTTCACGCAGATATTTAATACGTGCCGCATATTCCTGCGGGATCATATAGCCAACCGTATCTGGAATATTCAGTGTGGTTGCGCCCGCTTTAATGGCGGTTTCAAAAACGCGGCACAGGAAATCCAAATCCGAACGGGTGGAATCTTCTGCTGAAAATTCTACATCCGGGCAATATTTGCGGGCATATGCCACATTATGCGCAACAGATTCCAGCACTTCTTCCGGCGTCATTTTCAGTTTATACTGCATATGCACTGGTGATGTTGCAAG
>CAXHNU010000154.1:0-6722 GCA_964017555.1 uncultured Butyricicoccus sp.
TCCAGCACTTCTGCAAGCTGTTCTTCGGTAACGCCGTTTGTGGGTTTCGGCAAATGGCTTCTCGCGCAATACTGCGCACGCAGTTTGCCGGTTTGTTTCCGGTTCCATGCTTTCAGCCGCTCCGCAGCGGCGAAACTTCTTTTCATAACATTAATCCTTTCTTTGCGTTTATGTTTTTGTTATATGTATACTTTCTTTGAAAGAAATCAACATAAGCGGACGCACAGGAAAGCGAATAGGTTATAAAAAATATGGAAAGGATGCGTTAAACAGAACGGAAAAACCCGTCACCTCCCTTCGATTTTCAGTTTACGTGCGTCCGCGTTTTGCGGGGAAACTGTCATTGCCGGTTGTGTGTAAGAAGTTTATCATGCAACCTTATGCCCTCGGTTGGTATGGGATATTGAGTCTTATACGGGAGGGATTTCACCATCCTTTTTTCATAAATTCCAGCATGAACAGCACCCCGAATGGAAGCAGCTTTTTTGTTATCGCGGTGAACTGCCGGAAACCGCAGGTGACGGCAGGAGCCGACAGGGTACTATGTGCGCGTTTTGCGCGCATAGCCGCCGGAAACCGCAGGTTTCTCCTTACAGTTCCAGGGGTTCTAATTCTTCTACTAGCTCCAATTCGTCTGGGTGTAAATTGAGAAAGAAAGCATCAATTTCCTTTGTTGTCCGCTCCTCGGCATACGTCCAAAGGTTATATGCCAGCACCTTTTCGGCTGAATCGCCGATATCCAGCCCACGCACCCGGAAGGTATCATTACACCCGCAGCCACAGCGGCAAGTGTAATCCAGTATACACGTGCCATCCGAAAACCGGATGCAAACAGGAATATCATAATTTCCATTGTTGCAACCGGCATTGCCGGACAAGCTCTTTCCATAGATGATTTCAATAATTGTTGGTATTATTAATTTTCTCATTGTTTTCCCTCGTTTTCTTTCTGGCGGTTTTTACGTTGAAACCGCCAGAAACCGCAATTCCATCAAGCTTTTTCTTTTGCCTTTTTCATTTCCTGTTCAAATAAAAATCTTTGCGCAAGGTCTTTGGAATACTGGCGGCGCCGCGCCTGTTCCGCTTCCGGCACATCAGCAAATGTGTCATCATCAATTCGGATTGTCGCATACGCGCCGCATTTCAGCGGCACACGCCGGCTACTGATTATCGCCATATGTAAAAACCTCCTTTGTTCCAGCCTATGCTTTTCAGCCTGTCCAATATTTCAAGGAGCTTCTTTCAAACTGTTTTGCTTTTCACATTTATTGATCAGATGATCCAGCGCCGCAATAATACATTCCGTCACCAGTTTTGCGTCACCTTGCTGCACTTCCAGCAGCTGGGCACAGTTTTTAATCACTCGCCGCGCAATTTCACACGCGCCATCATCAGTTTGTGCGTCCTCGCGTGTCATTTTAAGCATTTCGCGTATCGCGTCCTTTTCGGTCATCCTGTACATCATCCTTTCATGTATAACCGCTTCCCTCAGCGCGTTCACCAGCATTTGCCGATAGCTTTCGTTCCATTCCTGCATCGTCGGGTATGGATAAAACAAATCCATCTTTTTTTCAAGACGAATTAGCGCATATTCCAGCGTCATGCACGTTTTTCCATACTTCCCGGTTTCAGCGGGGCGCAGCCGTTCCATATGCTTCACCAAATTTTGCTCCATGTTGTGTTGCCTCCTTGCGTTTATCTGCAAACTCCAATTATTGCAAACACCAGCGAAAGCATCTGCACAACCACCGTAGCGGCAATCATGATAGTTGATATTTTGGTTGCCGCTTCTGTTTGTCTGTTCAGCCGTTCCGTTTCGCGCTGCAAAAATTCTTCAAAGCTCAAACCGCCGCCGTTTTTCACGAATTTTTCAATCAATTCATCTTCCGTCTTTTGCTGTCCTCTTTCTTCCAGCCATCGGAAAAAGCGCATTTTCACCAGTTCCTTTCGTGCTGGGCGGGGCGTTCACCCCGCCGCTTCCGTTGTAGCTTGTTCAAGTCGCTTTTGCGCATTCATTCCATCAATAAAAAAATTGCACATAGTTAAAGCCGTTTCCCTTCGGTCAGGAGAAAGCGCATCCAGTTTATTCAACAAATTCCGTGCTCTTTCTTCTTGACTTGCTGTCAACATACTGATATCCACTATTGCACCTCCTTTAGCAGAAAAGTCAATGTTCTTATACCACAATTATACGTGGCAATAAGTCAAAAGTCAAGGGTGAATTTGTGGCTATAAAACTTTTTGTTGACTTGCCACAAAACAAATGATATAGTTATAGATAGAAAGGAGGATATTGTTTTGAACGCACGCATAAAAAAACTGCGTAAAGAACTTGATCTTACGCAGCAAGAATTTGCGGACAGGTTAGGCATAAAAAGAAACACTGTTGCAACATACGAAACTGGAAAAAGCAATCCAAGTGATGCAGCAGTAATTTTAATTTGTCGGGAATTTAATGTTTCTGAAAGCTGGCTCCGCACAGGCAATGGCGAAATGTTTAAAAGCATACCCAACAATACACTAGATGCGTTAGCAGAAGAATACAATCTTAGCCATTTTGGGCGCGCAGTGATAGAAAAAATACTAACTTTAAGCGAAGGACAATGGAAAATGCTTTCCGAACTAGTCACAGGAATTGTTGCGGATATGAATAAAAACAGCCATAGCGAACCTTATGAAAGTAAAGCACAGGCAACCGCCCGACTTTCCATTGATGAAGAAGTGGAGGCATATCGCCGTGAACTGGAAGCGGAAGAAAAAGGGACAACATTATATCGTTCCGAAAAATCCGGCAGCGCATAAAGCGCACCGAATTCTAACAAAAGAAAAGCCCACCTCGGTGCTTGCACACCAAGGCGGGCAATAAAAATAGGGATTAGAAACACATTGCAGTGCTCCTGACAATATTTTACCATATTCGAGGGAGCAATGCAATGAAAAAGAGAATTATTTTTGCATTTTTGTTTACGTTTATTTTGACATCCCTTGCACTGGCATATCCGGATTTATCCGAATGCGAAACGCTGGAAGAAGCCTACGCAGCAGGTTATTTTGACGGTTTGCAAGAAGCCGGAGAAATCGGCATTGAAGGCGAAGATATTCCAAGCACCGAAAGTATCAAAGATGATCTTTTCGCTTATAATGCCTATATTAAATATTCCGAAGATGGAGAAACTATGCCAGATGAATCCTTTGGCATGGAAGATGCTTATGATGAAGGTTACAGTTCCGCGCTTGTAGATTTTGATGATTATTGTTCCGATTTACGCCATAAAGCCGAAGAAGCGGCAGAGGAACAGAAATTATATGAATCCTATGAAACCGATTATACAACAGATTATACGAATCCCCCAGATGAAGGTAATGAAGATTATCTTGATGAACAGGATAATTATCATGAACCAAAGCCCCAAAACAGCACAATGCTTTTTATTATCGGGATTCTAGCAACAATTGGCGCTTGGTATGTACTATTTAAAATAAATAAGTTTTTTGACCGTTTTTTATAAAGAAAAGCCCACCCCGGTGCTGGCACACCAGGGCAGGCAATAAAAAAATACCTTTGAAAGCACATTGCAGTGCTCCCGACAATATTTTACCATATTCGAGGGGGAAAAGCAATGGATTTCAACCCAACATCTCTAAAAAAGTGGAAAATACTCACCGCTGTGCTGACTCTTGCCTGCATAGTCTTTTTCTTTATATCCTATGGATATGCAATGGAAGTCAGTGAAACTGCGGCGGAAGTCCAAAACCTGGAGGAAAAGAACAAGCAATTACTTAGCGAACGTCAGGATCTCCGCAATCAGATCGAGGAGATGAAAGGCGATTATCAGCAAGGATTGCAAGATGGTTATCTTGCCCGCAATTCATATCCAGAAAACGGTTCAGTTATCGTCAACACACCGAAAGACCGCCTCGCCCCATTAACGCTGAATACGAAACCAGAAGGAAGCAACGCTTATTATATAAAATTGGTCAGCCAAGATACAAACCTTACGGAATTTTCTTTTTTCATTTGTCCTGGACAATCTATCGATATTGATGTCCCGTTGGGCAATTACTACATATATTACGCAACTGGTTTGCAGTGGTATGGTGATACTGATTTGTTTGGTGATACTACCTCCTGTTTCAAAGCGGATGATTTATTTTGTTTCTATTATCAGGATGGATACTACAACGGTTATACCTTATCGCTTTATGATGTAGCAGGCGGAAATTTAGGTTATCAGGATGTTGACTTAGATACTTTCCGTTCATTAGGATAACATGATATTTGCATTACCGTTGGCAGAATGCAACGAAATTCCCACCGATAAACGTTACATAAATCAAACCCGCCCCAGTGCTGCAACACCAAGGAGGAAAAGCAAGCAATGAAAAAAATCATCAGTTTAGTGCTTACGCTAACGCTTTTATTTACGCAGGCATCCGCCATCCGGCTATATGTCAACGATAAGCATCTAGATACAGAACCGATTACCGTTGATGGTCATGTTTATGCGCCAATGCCCCTTTTGGTAGAACATTTAGGCGCATTGGTTGACTGGGACGCAAGCACGCAGACAGCAACCATTTACAAAGACAAATTGGGCATACGAATTGCGCCATATGCCAAAGCTGTGCGTATCATTACATCAGAATCCGGCTATACCGGGGACATCGGTATTGACGCGCCAGCGCAAATGTATAATGACTGTATGTATTTATCTGCCCGTTCAATCTTCAGGCTATTCAGCAATGCGAAAGTACGCTGGGACGCGAGCACACAAACAGTTTACATAGCAACTCTACCAGAATATGAAAACTTCACTGCACCAACCATACCAACCGCAAACCCAGCGCCAAAGCCAACTTACAACCCAACAGAAATCACGGTATACATTACGCCCAGCGGAATCCGTTATCATTTTTCCCCAACTTGCGGTGGGAGCAACTCAAGAAAAATAACACTGACAAAAGCCAAAAACCGCGGTTATACGCCGTGTCAAAAATGCACATCCGGGCTGCCAAAGCTACCAGAACTAAAAATTCCTTTCTAAATCAAAATCCGCGCACAGCCCAGCAAACTGGCGCGGGTTTTGCATATATAAAAATGAGGTGATAAAATGAAAAAAGATCTGAACGGGCTAACAACAGCAATGTACTTACGCAAATCGCGTGCCGATCTGGAGTCAGAAGCACGCGGCGAAGCTGACACATTAGCGCGTCACCGTGCGCAGCTGTTGGAATACGCAAAGCGCACGGGCTTATGTATCGGTAAAATTTACGAAGAAGTAGTATCCGGTGAAACCATTGCGGCGCGCCCGCAGATGCAGCGCCTGCTGGCGGATGTAGAAGCAGGTTCATGGCAAGCGGTTCTTGTCATAGAGGTGCCGCGTCTTGCACGTGGCGACACCGCAGATCAAGGCATTGTTGCCAACACATTCAAGTATTCCGGCACACTGATTGTAACACCTTCCAAGGTCTATGATCCGGATGATGAAGCAGACGAAGAATATTTCGAGTTTGGGCTGTTTATGTCCCGGCGGGAATACAAGATGATAAACCGCCGCTTAAAAGCGGGGCGACAAGCTTCCATGCGAGAGGGCAAATATATTGGATCCGTTCCGCCTTACGGCTATCAGATTGTAAAGTTAAAAGGGGAAAAAGGAAACACACTGGAACCCATCCCAGAGCAAGCAGAAGTTGTACAGCGAATTTTTGCAGAATTCCTTGCGGGAAAACCGCAAAATGCAATTGCCACAGGATTAAACGCCAGCGGAATTCCAACAGCACGCGGCAACCAGTGGACAGTGGCAACAATCCGTGACTTACTGCGCAACGCACATTATGCTGGATATACATCTTCCGGCTTTCGCCCGGAAAAAAAGGTCATGCGCGACGGACAATTGGTTAAAACCCGCCCCAAGAATCTTGACCTTGAATTATATGAAGGACGGCATCCGGCGCTTGTAAGCAAAGAAGATTATGCCCGTGTGATTGCCATTTTGCGCACGCACAAAGCGCCGCCAATCCCTAAGATACACGGTGCAACAAATGCGCTGTCCGGGTTAATTGTGTGTGATCTCTGCGGCAAGAAAATGCAGCGCCGTCCTTTCCAGCACGGGCGCATTGCGCAAATCATATGCACGACAAAGGGTTGTCCTACTGTATCACATGATGCAATAGAAATAGAACGTTTGCTTATTGCGGAGTTAAAGCGCTGGCTGGAAAATTTCAAAATCGAAGAACGGACGGTTTCACAATTTGCGCCTGACCTTGAAGACAAACGAAACGCAGCGGCGCAAATTGACAAACAGCTTGCCGGGCTGGAAACACGCCAATTAAAGACATATGAATTAGTCGAAACTGGCGTATACACTGCGGAAATATTTGAAGCACGGCAAAAAGCATTAACAGCGGAACGAGCCGCACTCATTTCGAGCAAAACCGCATTGATTTCCGAAATTGCGGACATTGAACGAATTATCCGGGAACGCGAATCATTTGCCCCACGTATTCAACACGTTATCGACATATATGACACACTGGCAGAACCGTTGCAGCGTAACCAGCTATTAAAAACGATTTTGGAGTCAGTGACATATCACAAGACAACAAATTTACGTTGGAGCAAAGAAAGCGACCTAGCACTAACGATCCACCCAAGATTTTCGACTTTATAATTTTACCTATCATATATAACTATTATGTGCCAATGAATTAGCCCATATAAG
>CAXHNU010000155.1:0-6555 GCA_964017555.1 uncultured Butyricicoccus sp.
CAATTGTATGGAAGGAAAGGCGCAGACCTGTCCACCCGCAAGGCAAGTGCCAATCAACCATAAACCGATCATTTTTGAATACAATAACGCCGATATACGTGCCCCAAACATTTTTATTTCGAACAATATCACCTTCAAAAATCTCTTTGCCGTTCTTGTCGTTTAGTCCGGTATATTGACCAACTGTATCAGGAATAACCTGACCGTATACCCCAATATGACCGTTAAACGGCGTAATGACGGTAATATTATTGGGTCTGATGTTCAAATTGCCGTATGACCATCCTCTGCCGCTTGTAAGTTTGCCGCGGAATAATATCTTACGATTCATGGTTGTCCTCCTTTGACGCTTCAACAACTTCAATCTCCTGATTGCCAAAGCGTTTCCTGACGCGTTTTGTTGTCTTGCGTGTGCAATTATCTACACTGCATCCCCGTGGCTGTCCAGTGTATATGCAGTAATGGCAAGCCTTTAACTGCGTGCTTTGACTATGGTTTAAATATTGCCAATAAACGCAGCCATTGCATGGGTGTTTCATCTACATAACCGCCTCCTTGTTATTCTCAAGATTTTCTTTCAAGTGCCGCATACCGATCCCATAAATCGCAGCCGCATCTTCTGGCGCCAAGCGGTTAGGCATATCAAGACAAATGAATATGCCCCAACCTCTGGCTAATACACCCTGGCATTTATCCACCACACATTTGCCGTTGATATTCGCAATGCAATCTGTACTTCCACAAATCTTTTCATTATCTGTTTTCATTTCGTGTCCTCCTTGAAAAATTCTGCCGCCATGTTGTAATGCCGCACAGCCTGGTCGCGGGATAAGGCGGGAAGATCAATCGCGATTATCTCCCCGCGGCATTTGCCCGCCACGCATTCACCATCAAAATTTGCGACACAATGTGTACGCTTACAAGTTTTCATCGTATACCCTCCATTTTCGGCTGAGAACCGTTTTGGTATTGTTTCTTTGCAGGCAGCGCGTAAACGCCGTACACGGCATCTACGCCTGCCTGTGCTATGCTTTCGCTTTCACATTACGGATTCTCGCTTTCAGCGCATCCATCAAGGCATCCTGCGTATCTGCTTTGCCTTCCAGTGCTTTCATAACATCTTCATCCATGCCGCCAGACACAACCAGGTTATGTATGATAACTCTTTCCGTTTGCCCCTGCCTGTGCAGGCGTTTGTTTGCCTGCTGGTATAGCTCCAGGCTCCAGGTCAGCCCAAACCAGATGACATGGTTGCCGCCTTGCTGCAAGTTTAAGCCATATGCCGTACTTGCTGGATGCGCAAGCAGGATGTCAATTTTCCCAGCATTCCAGTCATCCGCATCCTGCGGCTTTTGATATTGCCGTACCCGTAAACCGGATTTGCCCAGCGCCGCTATGATACGGTCACGGTCATGTTGGAAGCCATAAAACACAAGTGCAGGTTTGCCATTCAGGGCTTCGATAATTTCCAAAAAGACATCCAGCTTACAACGGTGAACCTCATGCACATCATGCTCTGCGCCATAGATTGCCCCATTGCATAGCTGCAGCAGCTTGTTAGACAATACCGCCGCGCTGCCGACGTCAATGGTTTCATCATCAATTTCAAGAAGCATATCACGCTCCATACGTTCATATGCCTTTTTCGCTGCGGCATCCAACGCAACAGAAACATTCACACTGACCAAATCCGGCAGCTGCAAATAATCTTCCGCTTTCATGCTGATGCAGATATCGCCGATCAGGCGGTGTACAGCAGCTTCTGTTTCCCGTTTGGGCTTGTACGAAAAAATCTGCTGCGCGTTCCGTGCATCCGGCACGAAATACCTTTCACGGTACCCGGTGATGGTCTTGCCAAGACGTTCACCGCCATCCAGCAAGAAAACTTGTGCCCATAAATCCATCAGGCTGTTTGGTGCAGGCGTGCCGGTCAGCTCCACAATACGCCCGATGCGGCTGCGCACCAGCTTTAACGCCTTGAACCGTTTTGCCTGCGGGTTTTTAAAGCTGCTGCTTTCGTCCAATACCACCATGTCAAAAGGCCAGTCATTGCGATAGTAATCCACCAGCCACACGACATTTTCCCGGTTTGTCACATAGACATCCGCTGGAGTGGCAAGCGCCCGTATCCGCCGCTGTGCGCTGCCCAACACAGAGGACAGCCGCAGCATCTTCAGGTGATCCCATTTCGCAGCTTCCTGCGCCCAGGTTGCTTCCGCCACTTTCTTCGGCGCAATGACAAGCACTTTGGACACTTGGAAACGGTTGTAAATCAGTTCATTGACCGCAGTCAGGGTAGATACAGTTTTACCTAAACCCATATCAAGGAACAACCCAATCGCAGGATCTGAAACCACACGGTCGATGCAATATTGCTGGTATGGGTGTGGTTTGAAAATCATGGTGCGTCACCTCCAAGAGATTCTA
This sequence comes from uncultured Butyricicoccus sp., assembly GCA_964017555.1. Taxonomy (GTDB): domain Bacteria; phylum Bacillota; class Clostridia; order Oscillospirales; family Butyricicoccaceae; genus Butyricicoccus_B. The sequence goes on from CAXHNU010000155.1 coordinate 2,428, forward strand.
TAAGTTCATCGACTTGATTTTTGCTGTTAATGATCAGGACAGAAAAGCCTAACGCTTGAAGCCTATGAATTTGCACAGCCTGCAAGGGACGGAGTTTTCCGCCGGTAGTTTTCAGCTCCACAAAGATAACCTTTCCTCCCGGCAGACACACCAACCTGTCCGGCACACCATCGTTGCCAGGGCTGATAAACTTATAAGCACGCCCGCCAAAACTGGAAATTCGCATCCTTAAATATGTTTCGATTTCCTTTTCTTTCATGCGTTCTTTTTCGCCCTCCTTGATGCCTTGACTACAAACTACAAGCTACCTAAACACTTTATTCAATTTGGGCATTTAGGAAGGATAAATACCAGTATATGTATACTAAATCTCCTAATTCTCCAAATTTAAAAAGTTTCTTAGAAAAGATTGTAGTTTTGTAGTTTTTAGCGTTTAGAGATGATTTTTGTTCGTATTTTAAAGCGATTTCTTAAAAAAACAGCTTTTACCCCCCGACTACAAATGCGAACTACAATCTCAAATGGATTGTAGTTTTGTAGTTTTGAGATTGTAGTCGAACGTGTGTTTTTCAGCATACTTTGTAGTATCAGATTTTAGTGAAACCCCTCTGCGATTTACAGTAACCAAACTTCTGCGGGCTGCGCATCCGTTTCCAGTTCGGTAGCATCTCAATAATGGCGTTTATCTCTGCCGAATCAGAATTTTTGATGAACCGTGCATCGCCCCCAAGCGCTTCGCACCAGACCTCCAAAGCGCAAACGCGCATACGTGGCACAAGTTCGCTATCGTATGTTGTTGGATTATCCCAGTACATTCGTCTGGCAAGTAAGTCCCGGCTGTTCCAGTCCACAGGGATGGGCTGTTCCAGGAAGTCACGGATAATCCCTTCCCGCACAGAATGTTCCCGGTGTTGTTCTTGTATTGCTTTTGCGGTTTCTTCAAGTTCGCCAACCAAATACAGTTTTTCGCCAAGCCGCCAACGCAGTACAGCTTCCGCCCAAATCTGATCACGTTCTTCTGGGAGGTCTGACCACACATCTTTTATCACAGGATGCAAGCCAACATCCACGGGCCAGAACCGTCTGTTGCCGGTCAAATCGCGTAAATACTCCGCTGTATTTGTTGTGCCAAAGAATACGCAGCGGCGCGGAAATTCCTTCACGTGCTTACCGTATGCCGCTCGGAAACGGTCATGCCGCTGGCTGACAAACTGCTTGATACGGTCGATATCTGTGCGGCGGAAAGCCTGCAATTCCGCAATCTCAACAAGCCATACGCCCTGCAATAGTTCACTTGCTTCCTTACCTTCAAATGTACGGATGCTGTCGTTAAACCAGCCATGCGACATGGTTTGTAGTATTGTTGATTTGCCCAGACCTTGCGCCCCACTGAGAATCAGCATCGTGTCAAATTTAATGCCGGGGTTGAATACCCGCGCCGCTGCCGCGGCAAACATTTTCCGTGTTACCGCACGGGTGTATTCGGTATCTTCCGCACCTAAATAATCAATAAAAAGTGTATCTAAACGCGGGACGCCATCCCAAACAAGGGCTTCAAGATAATCTTTTACATCGTCAAATGCGTGCTTAGCAGCATGTAGGCTTAACGCCCCATCAATTTTACTTGCACCTGTGATACCATACATCTTCTCTATATACCAATACACACCGTGGTTGTCATTATCCTCCCAAGGACGGCGATCTTCTGCCGGGTTCCAAGGCAATGCGCCAAATACTTCCCCGCGCCCGGCAAATTGATTGAGTGCAAACTTTTCTTTGAGTTTTGGGTCGTTCTCAAGGATTATCCATACATTGTCAATCGTGCTTTCTGGTTTACCCTTGGCGTTTGTTTTTAGCTGTCCAAGCCAGTCCAAATCCTGCGGCGCATTCTCTGGCATAAGCCCTGCAAAATCAGCAGATGCCTGTTCGTATCGCTCCCGCTGCAAAAGTTCGGCTACAGTCTTGTCTGCCGCGGCTAACAGGTTCATTTGTTCATAACTTGGCAGACGGTTGCCCCGCGTTTCTGGTTTCGCTTCATCGTCCAAATCGCCAAAACGATGCAGACGCACAAGGTCAAAAGCATTCACAAGTTTATTGCTGCATGGATCTGTTGCATGATGACTGTACAGGAATTTCCCATCATCATACAGCACCGCGCCGCCAGTCGTGGAACCTCCTGTGAAGGTATAACGTTTATCGTCAGTATCACATTTTTCATACACACCAGGTAAGAATTTATCCATGGCGGCGGGTACATCATAAGTGCGGCAGAATGCCCCAACGATGCCGGTTTTCTCAAGTGGGTCACCTTGCTTTGCTGCAAGCCGCGCCATTGGTATCGCGCCCGGCACTTGCGGCCAATTACGTAAATCCTGCCATGCGCCGCCATCATACAGCCCCAAAACATCATCCGTACTGAGCAAAGGCTTATCTTCCATGCGGAAGACATATACCCCATCCGCGCAGCAAGATGGCCAGTACATCAGCCGCGAAGCCTCGAAAGTTGTTGAGTCGAACCATGTCATTTCCGGCTGTATCAGCTCCGCCAGCTTGCGTGCGCAAGGTTCATATTCATCCGGCATGGCTGTGCGGTTAAGCGGCAGGATAACCCGCAGGCGTGGGGCTTCTGGGGCGTGTTTACGGGTAGAATATACGCAATACCCGCATCCAAGCCCAGCAAGTCTTTGCAGTACAGCATCTGTACATCCTGGCGGCAGATTGTCCAAATCCAGTGTCAGCAAATCCCTGCCTGTTACGGCACTTGCCTTGCGCCGCGGACCATTCAGCGTACCGCCGACAAACCCGCCAACATCTTTCAGCGCATCCTGTTTAGGCTTTTTCATCGCTAAATATTCGCGGCGGGTTTCCGGGCTGCGGACAGGGGTTTCCAGCCGTTTATATAATTCGGATAGCCACATAATCTGCGGCTGCCAATTGATAGACTTTCGGCTTTCACCCGCCGAAATCGTGATTTTTCGGTTATATTGCAAGGAAACCCCTCGCTTTCGCAAAAGAAATTGATTACTCGTTTAGGTGAAGCGCAAGAAGTAGCAGTAACGGCAGCCAATGGTTGAAATGTGCGCATAAAAACGCAATAAAGAGAAGATAGCAGATTGCAAATATCCATTTCACAGGTTATCAGTCCTTTGTAAAATATTCGCCAATCCAGCCATCCGCCGCAAGTGGCAGATCTGGCGCCCATGGTATCGGCTGGCTCATTATTTGAGTGACGGCATCTAAATTCGCATGGTCTTTGGGGATATCAATAACCACTTCATCATGGATGTGAAAAACCACAGGATACCCGGCGGCTTCAAGTTTCAGTAGATTTTCCGCAAGGCAGTCCCGTGCAATTGCCTGTGTAATATTCTCGGTCAATTTGCCGGAATAGGTTTCTTGTTTCTCCCATCGTTTGGTGGACTGGTTCAGCCCCCAATAGCCAATACTTTCGCGGTCAAATTTATTTTTCGTCAAAAATGGCTGCGTGTAAAACAGTTTGCGTTCGGAAGGCAGAAGTATAGTTAAAAACAGTTGTCCTTGCCTGTCACCTTCCAGCGAGAACACGCAGTGCCCCGCCGCATTCTGCCGCCCGGTGCGCAGGGTATCCAGCGCAGCTCCTTCCAGCGCGTACCACAGCTGCCGGATGCGCTGGTTTGCGCCGCGCCAACGCCCGACTATATCCGGCAGTTCATCTTCGGATAAGCCCATACGCAAAGCGCCCATGTTAATCAGCGCGCCTGTGCTGCCGCCATAGCCAAGCGCTAACTCCGCGATTTTCCCTTTGGCACGCAGGGCATAATTCTCCTTGCCTTTGGCAATGGTATCAATCGGCACACCAAACATTGCCGCCGCGGATGCTTCATAAATCTTGCCATGAGAACGGAATACATCCAACCGCCACTGTTCACCGGACAGCCACGCGATCACACGTGCTTCGATAGCGGAGAAATCCGCATCCACAAATAAATTACCTGGGGATGGGATAAAAGCTGTCCGAATCAGTTGTGATAATGTGCTTGCCGCCGAACCATATAACATTTGCAAAGCTTCCCCATCTTCGGCTTTTGCAAGCTCGCGGGTCATCGGCAGCAGCGATTTATCAATGTATGTACGCGGCAGATTCTGCGG
>CAXHNU010000156.1:0-1175 GCA_964017555.1 uncultured Butyricicoccus sp.
AAAATATAAAGATATGGTGATGTATGACGCATCTGCTGATGCGGAGCAAATCGCCGCCCAAGTGGATTTTGTTTTCTGCGCAGTGGATATGAAAAAAGATGAAATCCGCGCTTTGGAAGAACGGTATGCAAAGCTGGAATGTCCAGTTTGTTCTAACAATTCTGCCCATCGCATGACACCAGATGTTCCAATGATTATCCCAGAAATCAATGCTGCACACGCAGAAATCATCCCTGCCCAGCGCAAACGCCTTGGCACAAAACGCGGGTTTATCGCGGTAAAGTCTAATTGTTCGATTCAGTCTTATGTGCCAGCCCTTTCGGCACTGATGGATTTTGAGCCAACGGAGGTTGCTGTCTGCACGTATCAGGCGATTTCTGGCGCAGGCAAGACCTTTGATACATGGGAAGAAATGGTTGATAATGTCATTCCATATATCGGCGGCGAAGAAGAAAAAAGCGAAAAAGAACCTATGAAAGTATGGGGGCACATTGAGGGCGACCATATTGAACCAGCGGCTTTGCCGGTGATTACCGCGCAGTGCCTGCGTGTTGCGGCATCAGATGGACATATGGCAGCAGCATTTGTGAAGTTTAAGCATAAGCCGTCCAAGGAAACCATGATAGAGCGTTGGAAAAACTTCAAGGGTACAGCACAGGAATTGAACCTGCCAAGTGCGCCTAAGCAGTTTTTGACCTATTTTGAGGAGGAAAACCGTCCACAGACACGCTTAGACCGTGATTTGGAAGGTGGCATGGGCGTATCAATTGGGCGTTTGCGTGAAGATGCGCTGTATGATTATAAATTTGTAAGCTTGTCCCATAATACGCTGCGCGGCGCGGCAGGCGGCGCCGTGCTGATGGCAGAACTATTATGCGCCCAAGGGTATATGGACTGATTTTTGGAGGATGATTTTTTATGAAAAAACCGATTTTTACAGGCGCAGGTGTGGCAATTGTCACCCCATTCACTGGAAAGGGTTCAATCAATTACGATGAGTTTAAGAAAATCATTGACCACCAGATTGAAAATGGTACAGATGCCATTATTGTGATGGGCACAACGGGAGAATCCCCAACTTGTCCAGAGGATGAACATGAAGCCGCGATTTCGTTCTGCTGTGAATATGTCAATGGGCGTGTGCCTGTTGTGGCAGGTGCTGGCTCTAATGATAC
>CAXHNU010000156.1:1275-6547 GCA_964017555.1 uncultured Butyricicoccus sp.
GAAGCCGCGATTTCGTTCTGCTGTGAATATGTCAATGGGCGTGTGCCTGTTGTGGCAGGTGCTGGCTCTAATGATACACGTACAGCAATTAAGCTGACCAAAAGCGCTAAAGCAAGTGGGGCGGATGGCGTGCTGTCTGTTACACCATATTATAATAAGTCCACCCAGCGTGGACTGATTGCCCATTTTAATGCGATTGCGGATTGTGAATGCCCGGTTATCCTGTATAATGTGCCTTCCCGCACAGGCATCAGTTTTACCGCGCAGACATATTATGAACTTTCTAAGCACCCATACATCAATGGCGTTAAGGAGGCAAGTGGGAATTTTTCTCTGCTTGCGGAAGGGCGTGCGCTTTGCGGCGATGAACTGAATTTCTGGTCTGGCAATGATGACCAGGTTGTCCCGCTGATGTCTTTGGGCGGCAAAGGGGTTATTTCAGTGCTTTCCAATGTTGCGCCGCGTGAAGCCCATGAAATTTGCCAGCTTTGTTTGGATGGGAAGTATGAAGAAGCCACCCAAATGCAGTTAAAGTATTTGGATTTAATTAATGCCCTGTTTTGTGAGGTCAACCCTGTGCCGGTCAAAAAAGCGATGGAACTGCTTGGCTGGAATGTAGGGCCGCTGCGTTTGCCACTGGTAGAACCTACCGCAGAACATACCGCATTGCTGAAAGCAGAGCTGGAGAAAATGGGCTGCAAAATCTGAAGAATTTAGATATTTGGGATCATGTGAACGGCAAGGAGTTTTGAAAAATGCTGAAAATCGCACTTTCAGGATGCAATGGGCGCATGGGGCGAGTTATCGCTGATATTTGCGCTGGAAAAGAAAACATGAAGGTTGTTGCGGGGTTTGATGTCAATACGGTGAAATTGGGTGATTTTCCGGTTTATGCTGACCCATTTGAATTTTCAGGCGCGGCAGATGTTGTAATTGATTTTTCAAATGTATCTTCTACAACCCAGCTTCTGCATTACTGTATCAAAACACGCACACCAGTGGTCATCTGCACCACAGGACATTCGCCTGAACAGCTGGAGGAAATCCGTGCAGCGGCAGAAAAAATCCCCGTATTCCGTTCAGGGAATATGTCAGTTGGTATTAATTTGATCATGGATTTGCTGAAAAAATGCGCGGCAGTTTTAGGTGATGGTTATGATGTGGAAATTACAGAAAAACATCATAATCAAAAACTGGATGCCCCCAGCGGCACAGCATTGATGCTTGCTGACGCAGTATCTGAGGCACTGCCATACGATGCAGATTATGTATATGACCGTCATGAACGTCGGGAAAAACGCCCAGCCCATGAAATCGGCATTCATACCGTGCGCGGCGGCACGATTGTTGGTGAACATACAGTTTTATTTGCGGGACGGGATGAACTGATTGAAATCAAGCATACTGCTTTGTCCCGTGAAGTTTTTGCGGCTGGAGCAGTGGATGCCGCTGCTTATTTGGCAGCACAGACACAACCTGGTTTATACAATATGGGACACGTTATCGCGTCTAAATAAAAACAGATAAGCCCTGTTTGAGAAAAATATAACTCGAACAGGGCTTTATTTTTTCAAAATCAGGAACGGAAAAGGCGCGGCAGCAACAGGGACGCCAAAAAGGGGAGTGCCAGCAACACAACCAATAGTTGGATTACCCATGAGGGGAGCAGTGCAGCGGATTCTTCTGGTGACTCATCTGGCGGTGCTTTTTTGGTTAAGGCGGATACATCATCAGCATCAAGTTTTGCGCCGCCTTTCTGATAGCCGCGGATGATTTCTTTTGCCTGCATAAGCTGTGACTGTTCGACAAAAACGGTTTCTCCTGTAAGAGAGATGCCAGTATATAATTTTTCTGCACCAGAATTGGGTTGGGAAAAACATGGTATCTCAAATCCGCGCAAAAGTGCAATCATACTATCTGCTTCAAAAGTTGTTGCATTGTGAGTAAGCGGCACGGGCTGTGCAGGGCGGCAGATATCGACAGGTTGGGGATCAAGCGTATCAGTAAGCATTACGCCGCAATCGGCGCAATGAGTAAATCCCTGCCGGTATTCTACCCGGCAATGCGGACACCATGGCATAAAAAATACCTCCATAAAAGTGTGGTTTTATTTTGCCCAGCCCAAACTGCGTCCAACCGCTTTTTCCCAGCCAGAAAGCAATGTCATGCGGCGGGATTCTGACATAGCAGGTTGATACGTTTGGTCACAGCGCCATAAGTCACGCAATTGTCCCCGGTTTGACCAAATGCCCACAGCAAGTCCAGCGAGATAAGCTGCACCCAGTGCAGTCGTTTCCTTTATCACAGGGCGGCAAATTGGACAATGGGAAATATCAGCCTGGAACTGCATCAAAAAGCTGTCCCGGCTTGCGCCGCCATCTACACGTAATGCTGTCAGCGGCGCATTGCAGTCGCGGGACATCGCACGAAGCAAATCATTACACTGGTATGCAATGGATTCCTGTGCGGCACGGATGATATGTTCCCGTGTTGTGCCGCGGGTCAACCCAATCAGGCAGCCCCGTGCATACATATCCCAATGCGGTGCGCCAAGCCCTGTAAAAGCAGGCACCAGGTATACGCCCCCTGTATCTGCAACTTTTGCGGCATAATATTCTGCGTCACAGCTTTCGCGAAAAAATCGCAGTTCATCCCGCAGCCACTGGATAACGGCACCGCCAACAAAGACGCTTCCTTCAAGTGCATATTGAACTTCATCACCAATTTGTATCGCAATGGTGGTAAGCAGCCCATTTTCACTGGCAACCGCTTCATTCCCGGTATTCATCAGCAGGAAACAGCCTGTGCCATAAGTATTTTTCACATCGCCAGCAGAAAAACAAGTTTGTCCAAATAAAGCAGCCTGCTGGTCGCCGGCAATGCCAGCAATCGGGACTTCTGCTCCAGGGAGGGGGACTGTTCCATAAATCATGCTGGAAGGGCAGACTTTGGGCAGCATGGCACGGGGGATATCCAGTGCATCCAGCAAGGTATCATCCCAATCCAGCGTATGGATATTATAAATCATGGTGCGGGATGCGTTGGTTGCGTCAGTGATATGGACTTTGCCGCCTGTTAGTTTCCAAACCAGCCAGCTATCCACAGTGCCAAATAGGATATCACCACGTTTTGCTTTTTCGCGCGCGCCATCCACATGATCAAGAATCCATTTAATTTTGGAACCAGAAAAATAAGCATCAGGGATTAGCCCTGTTGTTTGGCGAATGTAATCCCGCAATCCTTTTGCACATAAATCATCCACGATCGCCGCAGTACGGCGACATTGCCAAACAATGGCGTTGTAAATTGGCATACCTGTGGCACGGTCCCAAAGGATTGTTGTTTCACGCTGATTGGTCATGCCAATGGCAGCAATATCCTGGCTGGAAACGCCAGCAACAGCGAGCACCTCCATCATCACAGCGTATTGTGTGGAGTAGATTTCCATTGGATTTTGTTCGACCCAGCCTTCACGCGGATAAATCTGGGAAGTTTCCCGCTGGGCAGAAGCAATCATATGTTGGTTTTGGTCAAATAAAATGGCGCGGGAACTGGTTGTGCCTTGGTCAAGCGCCAAAACAAATCGGTTCATATTTTCACCTATTTAAACTGAATATTTGATAAATTATGCGGATTTTTTATAACTTTTCACGCGATTTAAGCTTGCATATTCTGGATTCATCTAACATTTATCTAACACGTAACTGGAAGAAAACACTTTATCCATTACCTGCGCAGATTGCCGCTTGCCTTCAATAGTAAGGTGTGCATAAATATTTGCTGTAGTGGATATATCCCCATGCCCTAAATATTCTTGAATTTGCTTTAGGTTCATACCATTGTCAAGCAATATACTGCCCGCTGTGTGCCGCAATTCATGAAAGCGGATGCGCGGCAGGTTATGCCTCTTTAACAGTTTTTGAAAACCTTTTGTGATATAGTCGGGCGCAAATGGTTTGCCGCTGCTGTCTACACATACATGACCGATTGGATCAGCTTGCAGATTGCTTAAATAGCGGCTGTGTAGTTTTTGCAGATATGGAACAGTTGCAGGAATTAAAACCATTTTCCTTTTACTTGCTTTGCTTTTGGTCTGTTCCTGCTCAATTGTTTTGGTACACCTTACAACCGTATTGCAGATTTGCATTGTACCCGCTTGAAAGTCGATATCCTGCCAGCGCAACCCGCATACTTCACTACGCCGCAAGCCATAATATAAACCTAAAATAACGGCGGGTTTCAATGGTTCATTATCTAACACAGATAATAATTGTGCCGCTTGTTTTGCGGTATATGCTTTGCTTTCATATGGTTGCTGTTTTGGTAATGTGATGTATTGCGCAGGATTAAAATGAATATGCCTTTTACGGACAGCTTCTTTTAATGCGCTGTTGATAACAATATGATGATGTTTTATACTGTTAGGGGACAAACCATCTGCCAGCTTTGCAATGTAATAATCTTGAATATCCTGCGCGTTAATGGATTTCAGCATTATTTTGTGGCTGTCAAAGTAAGGATTGATGTGAACCCTTAAATATGATTGATATCCATCAATTGTGATTTGTCGTACTTGCAATTTCTTTATGTCCAGCCATTTTGCAAGCCATTCACTGAATAGCATATCAGCATAGGATAAATCAGAATCCCGCTCAAGCTGTGACAAGATTTGACGCAGTTTTTGTTCTGCTTTACGTTTGCCGCCTTTGGCTGGTATATTGGTTGATATCCATTTTTGCTTTAGCCTGCCGTTTTCATCTGGAACACGAACAATTACATAGTATTTGTTGTTTTTTATTGTTAGGCTACCTGTCATTTGGCACCTCTCAATTCTGACAGGCATAGATTACCCTTGTTGCTGTAACTTCTATTATAACGGTACAATATTAGAAATACAAGTTTTTGATGCAAACTTTATTCAATCCTTTCTATTTGAAGTTATGCGGTGGTGAAACGCCACCACACCGATCATATTTTATTTGTTGCCCATCCCTCGTGAAACGCGAGGCATGGATTATGTGCGCTGGGTGTCACCAATTCAATGACACCAATAATTATAATTAGACAGTGCAAGCGGGATATATTTACTTTCGCCCACAAGCTGGGGAAACAATAGCAGAATATATATAATAGATTAATATTAAATCATTATTTTTATATATCATTAAGCAAAATCCCGATGCACTGTCCACGATGATTTGAAGGCTGTTTTTAGCATTTTTGCCCTTATAACGTGCCAGAAAATAGTCTGTTACGATTGCCAGAATGGGGA
>CAXHNU010000157.1:0-6538 GCA_964017555.1 uncultured Butyricicoccus sp.
TTTCTGGGATGTGTTGCCTTTTTTGCTCCCGCTAATTCCTCTCGTATTTCTTCAAATTGTTCTTGACTGATGTCACTCGGATAACTTTTCCTCATATCCATCTCCCCACCCTTCATCCCCTATTATACCTCTTCCTGAGATGCTTGGATAGATGCTAAACAGGTTCTAAGGTAAAAGCTGTTTTGAGAAAGCTTCGAGTCCGTTCCCCCGCTGCGCTTGATGCGGCGGTTCGCTTTGCCTTTCGCTGCGTTTCCGCTCATGATTGCTTTGGCTGTTTTTTCCATGCCAGTTATCGTTTATTTTGAGATTTGCTCTAAATGAGTAACGGCGCGATATCCTGCGTTTCATTCTGTTTTTCTTACTTTTTTACTGTTTTTTAAACCGGGAAGAGCACACGCTCCTTCACTCTTTTTATTCCCTTTTTGAGGGAAGTTGCAGAGGATTTTTTAATATTTACACCCATTTAAGGATATCTTTTTTCATTCGCGCGATAATGCGCTTTTCCAACCTGGATATGTAAGATTGAGAGATTCCAAGTTTATCTGCAACCTCTTTTTGAGTCAGGCTGTCACGCCCGCCCAAACCAAAACGCATCGCAATAATCTGCATTTCACGTGGAGGAAGGCGGGTTAGGGCGCGGCGCAGCAGCTGCCGGTCTACATCGTCTTCAATCGGGCGCATAACACTGTCCGGATCGGTGCCAAGGATATCCGAAAGTAATAATTCATTGCCATCCCAATCGGATGAAAGCGGTTCATCAAAAGAAACCTCCGCACGTTGGTTTGCAATTTTCCGCAAATGCATTAGGATTTCGTTTTCCACACAACGTGAAGCATAGGTTGCTAGTTTCACTTTTTTATCCGGTTTGAATGTGCCAACTGCTTTGATCAGCCCAATGGTGCCAATGGAAATTAAATCTTCTACACCAACACCAGTATTTTCAAATTTCCGGGCAATATAAACCACCAGCCGCAGGTTATGTTCTATCAGTTTATCACGTGCCCAGCCTTCGCCTTTTTGCAAGGCAGTTAATGCTGCAGCTTCTTCTTCTGGATTCATAGGCGGCGGCAAAACTTCATTCCCGCCGATGTAATAAATGCCATCGGCTTTTACTAGCCCAAGCCGGGCAAAAAGTTTTATGATCCATTGAACCAACATATGGTTTCGTCCCCTTTCACAGTCCGATAAGTCCTTCATATTGTCCGTTTGCAATTTGCTGCGGCGAAATGGCAGCAAGCCCTTGCCAGGGCTCGCCATCACGCAGCGCTTTAGCTGGGCGGAAAGCCAGCAGCAGCCCGCTGGATTTGCCAAGCGCATGGTAAGGCACAAGTTGAAAGTAAGCGCGGTAATTTGCAGGCAGGGCAGACAGCACAGCAGGTGCATTGTCCGCTTGCAGCTCTGCCAGCACCACAGCGGCTTCTACCGGCAGGATACGCGCTGCTGCGCGTTTGTCCAGCACCAAAGCAGGTTTGCCGCTGACAGGATCGCATAATTCATTACCACTATCCACGAGTAAAGAAAAATCCGCCTTATGCCCAGCAAAATCTAAATGGATGCGTGCTGCTGTCTGTGGACGCATGGTGTTGCGCAGCAGCAGCCCTGCCAGCACCCAGCATCCTGCCGCCGCAACGGCAACTACCCGGAATGGCACATCAATATAATACCCGCCACCGGCAAGGAATGCGGCATCACTGATTTTGCCAAGCGCAAGCGCGCCGCCTGCTGCGGCACAGGATACCAGTAGAAACAACGATGTGAGCCGTACCAGCTCGGCAAGCCGCCGTGCACCAAAACAAATGCGTGCCATCATAAACCCAGCAAGCGCTTTAGCAGGCAGCAGGCTTAATATACCCAGCCCTGGCAAACAGCTAAGCACCGCATATCCAGCGCCAGTGGCTGCGCCGCAAAGCAACCGCAAACGGGTGCAGTATATGCCGGAAAGCCGCGCTGCTGCAGCCAGTAATAAATAATCCATTGCCAGGTTTACAGCTGCCAGCACATCCAGATAAATAACCCGCATCGCATCCCTCCCCATAAGCCGTTTGTCCAGGTTTTATTATATATCGGTTTGCGAGGAATATTTTGTCAAAGCAAACGGACAGGTTTTGTCGGACATCCCCCTAAAAACAGCAGAATATTCCCGGACAGCCCTTGCTGCTGAAAAAATAGTTGCAAATACATATCATTCTTGCTATAATAAATGTAAACAAGAATGAATCCTCTTACAAAGGTGCGCCTGCGGAAGCGGAGAAATAACCAGTCCCTGCATGGCTGGGCGCATGTAAAGCCCTGCTATAAAGAGCCTTTTTATTTCCTGTACCGTGGGGGTATGGGAATTTTTATTTTTTGAAAGGAATATATGCCTATGGAAGAATACCGCATTGCCCTTGTTGGCATTATTGTGGAAGATGCTGACGTTGTAGAAAAACTTAACCGGCTCCTGCATGAATATGGGCAGTATATTATTGGGCGCATGGGTATTCCATGCCCAGATAAGGGCATATCCATTATCAGTGTGGTGATGGATGCGCCCAAAACGGTAGTCAGCGCGCTTTCTGGCAAACTGGGAATGTTGCGTGGTGTCAGCGTAAAAACTGTGATGCAGAAAGCAGGCAGCCATGGTACGGCTTGACGCAGTGAAGTTAACAGAACTTTTATCAGCCGATGCGGCGGAGTTTGCCTCGGTTTTTACGCAGGCAGGGCAAGTCTGCCAGAAAATTTTCGGGAATACAGTGAAAATCCGCGCATTATTGGAGTTTTCAAACTATTGTAGGCGAAAATGCCGTTATTGTGGGTTGAACTGCACCAATATCCAATTGGTACGTTTTCGCTTAACCCCAGATGAAATTGTAAACACCGCTGTCCAAGCGGCGCAAGCCGGTTATCAAACGGTCGTCCTGCAATCAGGGGAAGACCCATATTTTACACCGGAAATCTTAGGGGATATCACAAAGCAGATTAAAACCGCTTGCCCAAACCTGGCAATTACATTGTCTTGTGGGGAATTTCCAGCGGCGGTGTATCAGTTTTTCAAAACTTGTGGGGCAGACCGGTATTTACTCAAGCATGAAACCGCAGACCCAGATATTTATGCCGCTCTGCATCCAGACAGCAGCCTTGCCCAGCGCCTGCAATGCCTGCGTGATATCCATGCGGCAGGCTTGGAAACCGGCGGCGGATTTATGGTTGGCTTGCCGGGACAGACCCTGCAAACCATTGCGGAAGATTTGCTGCTGCTTGCCCAAATCCCTTGCGATATGGCAGGGATTGGGCCGTTTTTGCCGCATCCAGATACTCCACTGGGCAGCTTGCCGCATGGCAGCGCCCTGCTGACACTGCGCGCTGTCGCTCTTGCGCGCTTATTATTGCCCCATGCCAACCTGCCAGTAACTACAGCGCTTGGTGTGCTTGACCGTACACTTGCAGATAAAGTCTTTTGCTGTGGCGGTAATGTAATCATGCAAAAAGTGACGCCGCTCAGCCTGCGCAAGCTATATCAGATATATCCGGCTGATTTTACAGCGGATACCATTACAGAAGGGCGCAGCAAAATAGAAGCACAGTTAAAAGCACTCGGCAAAATCCCATTGTAACCAAAAGAAAGAAGGAACAAAATTTATGTACAATCCGCGTTCTTTAAAAGCAGAGGAATTTATCTGCCATGAAGAAATTTTGGACACCTTAGCATATGCTACAGCAAATAAGGATAATTTGCCACTGGTGAACCAGATTATTGATAAAACAGACCGCTGTAAAGGGTTAAGCCATCGGGAAGCTGCGGTGTTGCTTTTATGTGAGGATCAGCAGGCATTATCCCGTATTTTCGCGCAGGCAACAAAAATTAAGCAAGAATTTTACGGTAACCGTATTGTGATGTTTGCGCCGCTATATTTATCCAATTACTGTATCAACGGTTGTACTTATTGCCCTTACCATATGAAAAATAAGCATATCCCGCGCAAAAAATTGACACAGGAAGAAATCCGCAGGGAAGTGATTGCACTCCAGGATATGGGGCATAAACGGCTGGCATTGGAATGCGGAGAAGACCCCATAAACAATCCACTGGACTATGTGTTGGAATCTATAAAAACCATTTATTCCATCAAACATAAAAATGGAGCAATCCGTCGTGTCAATGTCAATATTGCGGCGACAACTGTGGAAGATTATCGGAAATTAAAAGAAGCAGGGATTGGTACATATATCCTGTTCCAAGAAACCTACAACAAAGAACAATATGAACTTTTGCACCCGACTGGTCCAAAACATGATTATGCGTGGCATACGGAAGCGATGGACCGTGCAATGCAAGGTGGGATTGATGATGTTGGCTGTGGGGTGTTGTTTGGGCTGAATTTATATCAGTATGATTTTGTAGGGCTGCTGATGCACGCAGAACATTTGGAAGCGGTGCATGGTGTTGGGCCGCATACGATTAGTGTGCCGCGCTTGCGCAATGCAGATGATATTGATGCTTCTACATTTACAAATGGCATTTCTGATGCGCTGTTCCAAAAAATTGTTGCGATTTTGCGCATTGCTGTGCCATATACCGGACTGATTGTTTCCACCCGTGAATCCAAGAAAACCCGCGAAATGGTCATCAAATATGGTGTTTCCCAAATCAGTGGAGCATCTCGCACCAGTGTCGGCGGTTATGCGGACGGCGGCGAAGAAGAAGATTCCTCTCAATTTGAAGTCAGTGATAATCGGACGCTGGATGAGGTTGTCCATTGGCTGCTGGAACTCGGTCATATTCCATCTTTTTGTACCGCGTGCTATCGGGAAGGGCGTACTGGCGATCGGTTTATGTCGCTGGTGAAATCCGGACAGATTCGGAATTGCTGTTTGCCAAATGCGCTGATGACTTTGAAGGAGTTTGCAGAGGATTATGCGAGTGAGGATACCAAACGTCTTGCACTGCAAATGATTGAAAAAGAAGCTGCATCAATCCCGAATGAAAAAGTACGGGATACTGTGTTCCGTCATTTGCACGATATGGATGGCGGTATGCGAGATTTCCGTTTTTAAGGGAAGGAGGTACGCTGATGCCAACGTTACACGAAACCCCAGCGGCAAATCGGCTGCATATTACGATATATGGCAAACGAAACGCTGGGAAATCTTCGCTGATCAATGCGCTGACCGGGCAGACGGTTGCATTGGTATCGGAAATTGCAGGGACAACAGCAGACCCTGTGCGCAAAGCAATGGAAATCCGTGGTTTAGGCGCCTGTATGCTGATTGATACCGCCGGTTTTGATGATGAAGGCGAATTGGGTTCTCTGCGGGTACAAAAAACAGCACAAACGATTGCAAAAACAGATATTGCAGTATTGGTATGCAGCAGTACCGAACTATCTCAGGAACGCGCATGGGATGAACGGCTGAAAGCGGCAGGGATACGCCGGATTGCTGTGGTTCCAAAAGCGGATTGCAGCGATGTGCAGGCCATAGCCGCTGCTGTACAGCAGGAATTAAAGTTAAAACCGGTGATTACCAGCGCAAAAACCGGGATGGGGATTCCAGCATTGCTGACAGCGTTGGCACGCGCTGTGCCAGAAAATTTCGGAAGCCAGCCTATTTTAGGCGGGCTGGTACAGCCAGGGGATACCGTTTTGTTGGTGATGCCGCAGGATCGTGAAGCGCCCAAAGGGCGGCTTATCCTGCCGCAGGTGCAGACAATCCGTGAATTACTAGATACTGGCTGTATATCTATTAACGCAACACCTGACACCATGGAATCAGCGCTGGCAAGCCTGAAAACACCGCCCGCGCTGATTATTACAGATTCACAAGCATTTGAGCAAGTCTATCAAAAGACACCGAAAGAAAGCCGTTTAACCTCATTTTCTATTTTATTTGCCGCGTGTAAAGGGGATTTGCCTGCATTTATGGCAGGTGCGCAAGCGGTTGACAATCTTACAAATCAATCACGGGTATTGATTGCAGAAGCGTGTACCCATGCGCCATTATCCGAAGATATTGGGCGGGTTAAGATACCTGCTATGCTAAAGAAAAGATTCGGGGAGGGCATTCAAGTGGATATTGTCAGCGGTACTGCATTCCCAGATTCTTTGGCTGGATATGATTTAATCATCCATTGTGGCGGATGTATGTTTAACCGCACCTATTTGTTGTCACGTGTGCGGCAGGCACAACAAGCAGATGTGCCCATTACGAATTATGGCGTATTGATTGCCAAACTGAAAGGCATACTGGATAAAGTTGCTTTACCTGACAAGAGAATTTAATGGTTTCCTTTTTGCAAGAGTTGTGATAGAATAGAAAAACAACATGAAAAGGCTATATGAATATTTGCCGGACAGGGGGGATTTTCTATGCCTGTGATGCAGGAGAAACCGCCTGTGACCACAGAACGGGCGCATATATCCAACCGTTTTACAGGATTGGATACTTTGCGTGGATTTACGCTGATTTCTATGATACTTTATCACATATGTTACAACTTGGTTTATATTTTTCATATCCCATTACCATGGTATCATACGATTGGCGCACATTTGTGGCAATT
>CAXHNU010000158.1:0-6485 GCA_964017555.1 uncultured Butyricicoccus sp.
GCTTCTTCACTCACTTCATAGCGTGTGTTTACTGGCAGGTTGGAAATCGTAATTGATTGCCCATGACGGAGCAGGAAGGTAGCAGTACCATTCACGACACTTCCTTCGCGCGAACCTGTATATGGATAAGTATCAGTCAGTAAATTACCGTTTGCATCGCGCAGGGTAACGGTGAAAGTGAAATCACGCTGGGTACTGCTGCGGTTGCCACTGACAGTTTTACTGATAGTCAGGTTGCCAAACTGCGGTTGATTTTCCGGTTTATGATTAACAAATTCAATGTATGGTGACATATTGGGTTCGTTTATCGTGCCTTCTGCTGTTATTATTGGATTTCCAAGTGCATCCAACAATGGTGTGCCGTCTTGATTCCGCAATATTACTGTATAACCATTCGCTTCAGTTTCTACAATACTGTACTGTGTATTTTGTGGCAAACCAGAAACAACAAGAGTTTCATCTGCCTTTAGTGTTACAATGTACTCATTTGCAATGGCACCATTCGCTGCAATCTTATTGTGATCAGAGAATACCATACCATCTAAATTTGCTCCAGATGGTGGAGTCAGTTTGAGGATAAATGTAAATGGTTCATCTGTTGAAGCACCTGTTACCGTTTTATGAATGGTCAGACTTGTCGGCACATAGGTGTTGGTAATAGTGACTTCGGTTGTTTCATGAGCTTTTACCGATACAGTACTGCCATCACCAGAAACTGTCCAGGCATGACCGCGAATAACGGGAACATCTATCTCTGTTACAGTGTATTCACCAGGCTCCAAGCCTTCTAAAGTATAGCTTTCACTGCCCTTGATTTTAACAGTCCTGCTGAAATCATTAGATCCAGTGACTTTGAAGGTAAAGGTTTCATTTTCACCCGCAGCAGCACCTTCGCCAGCGAGCACCTTATTGATCGTCAATTTACCAGCAGGTTTATTGGTTACATCGAAGGAAATACCAGAAATAGAGGAAAGATCAAAAGAGCCATCTGATTCAAAATTCCGTTCTTCAACCTTAACAATATAAGAATATATGTGTTTTTCCGCACCATTTTCGCCGTATTTGCCGAGAAAAACTTCTTTGACACTGTAAATGTAAGGATTTCCGTTTGGATCATTTTTGGGGAGAAGGTCGAATTTTGCTGTCCAACCAGATTGTTTGTAAAGCCGAAGTACACCAAAATCTTCATCAGTACCATCTGCAACTTTTCTGCAAATCATGATATCAATGAAATCCGGACGATTATTCTCAAAGCCTACATCATCCCATTTTTTACCAACAGTGATTTTGATTTCATCAAATCCACCTTCTGTACCAATTATGACTGTACCATTTGTACCAATGCCGCCGCCATTAGAATGACTGATGTTATTTCGAATCCAAACATTCGCTGTACCTTCAGCTGAATCAATAGCAGCCTGGTTACAATCACTATAATATTCCATCCTAGCGCCGTAACCCTTTAACATATTTAGATCCGCACCTAAATCAAGATGGTTTGTTGTATTCCATCCATTTGGAGTGTGCTTCCAATTGCTTGCACCGCCGCCCAGCATAGTAGGCGATAAAAAGAAAGAAGTAGAGCCTACTTGATCCATACCTGTCATACCAACCATGAATACATCATCATGAGTAAAACCAGGATTTTTATAGAATGCGCCGCCATTCGTCAGATAGATTCCTAATGTTCCAGTTGGACAAGCGCCTAAACCATTACCATATTGATCAGCAGTATTTCCTGTGACTACGACACGATAAAGCTGAAGGACACCATTTACATAACCACCTTTGGAGCCATTGACATAGATGCCACCACCAGCATACTGGCTGTCGTTATTGCCATTTACTGATTTACCAAAAGCCTCATTACCTTCGATAAATACTTTGTTTGCAGAAGCAGATTCTTCACCAATGGTTACTTTACATGTGCATTGGGTAAAAATGCCGCCACCGCTGGAAGCTGCTGTGTTTTTGCTGATTGTGCCGCCATAAATCTCAAGAGTATTATTATCTGTATAGGGCTGTGCAATACCGCCACCGCTGGAAGCTGCTTGGTTTTCAGTGATCAGACCATCATTCATGACCATAGTGCCACTGTTTGTCAGAACAGCAACACCACCGCCATAACCGCTTCGGTTATCGCTCTTGCTAAGAACTGCCTGATTATTTTTAATCGTACCGCCATTCATTGTAAATGTGCCATTTGCCAGAACAGCACCACCATCACGGGCGGTACAGTTTGTAATCTCAGCACCATCTTCCATGATTAACTGTTTGCTGCCGCCAACATAAACGCCGCCGCCATAGTGCCAAGGATAAGCACTTTGCTCGCTAACGTCATTATTTTGCAGCACAACACCTTTACCAAGCGTGACATTGCCACCATTTACATAAATCAAGGACTTGCCATCCTTTACGCCAAAATCAGATGCACCATCCAAGGTAATATTCGTCAGGGTTAAATCTGATGATGCAGATATAAGATGACCTTTATACCCCAGGTAACGCATCAATATGACGTTTTGATTTTCCGAAAGAGCGCCATCCAGTGTACCGCTGAAATCAAGCTGACCACAGATATAAATTGTATTCAAATCTGTTCCGCTGAGAACTTGTAAAGCTTTCTCAAAACTTTTCACTGGTTCTGAAGAACTTTTACCACTATTCTCATCGTTGCCAGCTTTGCCATCCAGATATACGCCGCCTTTGAGTACCAGCTTTTGCAGTACAATATCATTTTTAGTTGCTGCAATCTTTGGGAAGCTGCTGTTAAACAGAGTAAAAAATTTAATTTGGGAAAGAATACTTTCATTATTGCAGCCGGAAATCAATACATATGGATCTAATTCCGTTTCGCCATTGGCAGTATCAAATGTATAATAAGTTTCATCATCTAATTGGATTTGAATACTGCTCTGGATACTAAATCCTTCACCAGCTGTAATGTGCTGACCCTTGCCCAGTTTTACTTTAAGCGGGTTGGATTTATAATCTGTTGCGGCAATACCATTGATCGTAAAATTGCCGTTCTTTACATCAATGATAAAGTCTTTTTTGGAAACGATGCCATTGTTATAAGCATAGGGTTTAATGGTGCCATCCATAATCAGGCTGCTATTGTTATCTACAATAATCTGCCCATCCATCATGGCTGTGCCTTGAAGGGTTAAGGCTTTACCTTCAGTAATTTGAAATAGATCT
Source organism: uncultured Butyricicoccus sp. (assembly GCA_964017555.1). Lineage (GTDB taxonomy): Bacteria > Bacillota > Clostridia > Oscillospirales > Butyricicoccaceae > Butyricicoccus_B. Next base: position 3,202 of record CAXHNU010000158.1, read on the forward strand.
CCACCATTTGCAAGGAGGCTTTGACCATTCCAATTGAGAATGAGTGATTTATCAATTAGAATTGGCTGTTGAACACTAAACTTATTCCCAAAGTTATCTTCACCAAAGACAACATCAATCGTGTCGTTTTCTTGAGCAGCAGCTACAGCAGATTCCAACGATTGATATTCAACCTCACCAATTCGAGCATAAATCCGTTCGATATTTGGCATAGCGGTCAAACTAACAGAACCTTCATCTTTTAAGGATTCTGTTTCTTTTCCAGCAGGCGCACCCATCCAGGAATATTGCTGCCCAGCAAAATCACATTCGCCTGGATCGGACATATCACTGGCTTTAATTAAAGAATAACTTGCTTTCTCTTGCATAACGTAAACATCATTGCCACCGTCAGCACGATCACCAGTTTTTTCATTCCCATAAATTGCACCGGAAACGAATTCAAAACTGAAACCTGCTGTATAAACGCCACCAGTTGTACCGCCTTTGTTGTTTGTAATGACTGCACCATCAATCTTTAGACAACCAGTCCCGTTACTGGTACGTTGATTGTGAACGCCACCAGTTGTAATGCCTGTGTTGCTTTCGATTCTGGTACCCACACCAAGCGTAGTGATATCGCTGCTTTCATCATAAACGCCGCTATATTTACCACTATTGTCTGTAATGTTGCAATTTGTAACTGCAGTTGTACCGTATCCGCAGTTTATACGTAATGTAGCATGATTCGATGTATTTTTACTGATCAAGCAGTGATCTAAGATTCTTTTTGATTCTTTTGCAACATCTATCTGTGCAGGCGTTACCCCTGTCTGCAAGATTTCTATCGCACTGCCTTTAGTATTGGTATTTTGAGTAACTTCACAGTTGGTAATATTCCATTTACCAATGGAGAAAACACCTAATGCAGGTCGGTTCCCAGTATTACCAGTGACAGTCAGGTTATTCAATATAAATTCACCTGCAGAAGCATCTAAAGAAGCGCCACCAATCTCGACGCCGCCATTTGTGTTGTCGGAAATTGTAACATCCGACATATTGATGCCAACAGTGCTGTACACACCGCCACCATACAAATTAGCAGTATTACCTGAAATGACGTCGCCATTCATAGCAAGAGTGCCTTTATTGTACACACCGCCGCCATAACCATACGTTGAATTTGTTGCGTTGTTGCCGCTGATTTCACCGCCAGATGCAGTAAATGTACCATTATTGTACACACCACCGCCATACCAGGTTGGGTTGCTGTTGCCTGAAATCGTACCTCCATTCATGGTAAAAGTGCCATAGTTACAAATACCGCCGCCATATGAATTGGCAGTATTATTACAAACTTTAGCACCATCGTTCATAATCAGATTGCCTGTATTATGAATGCCGCCGCCATATTGTTTTGCAGAGTAGTTATTATAACCATTCTGAATAATAGTACCTGCATCTAATGTAACATTGCCGGTATTTACAATATGTACTAAGGCATATGGACTCTGAACATTTGCACCATCAATCACAATATTTTTCAGGGTAAGTTCGCCATTTACCCAAAGGTTACCTTTTGCATGATCAGACCGGCGCAGAGTGACCCCATCGTTGGCTGTCAAAGTAATATTTTGCCCATTATTAATTTGAAGGTATCCATTAAGTTCAAAGGACTCGATAGCTGTGATAATTGTTGGGTTATTACCAGCGCTTTTAATCGCATCACTTAGTTCCTTATAGGATGAAACTTGATTTGCCTCAGGTTCTGCCTCAGTTTTAAATGTCCATGTATTGGTTGCCAGAAGGGTTTCGTCTAAATACGCTTCATAGGAAACGGTATATTCGGTATTCCATGCTAATCCCAGAAAATGTCCTTCCGGGTTAGGCACGGCTGTTCCATTTACAGTGATGGAGTACTGGATTTGAGCATTTTCAACAAGATTTTTATTTTCGTCCTGAACAAATACGCCATCCAGTAAGTTTATCGTTTCATTTCCTTGAGTCGGCATCGTTTGCGGAGTAACCAGTTCTATTTTATTTTCACTGGCTGGTTTTTCACTGGTGATTGGCGCTTCCAAAGGATTGTTGTTTTCTATACTTAACGATGCAGTTTGATTGTTTTCAGGTTCTTCTTTGTCGCAAATCTCGCAGACAAATGTACAAGACTGCTCCGTTGTAGGTTCTGCATAACCGCATATGTCGTCATGGCTATGCTGACACGCTTTTTCCTCTATTGCAGGCGTATAGGCACAACCTTCGGCATGGTCAATGATACCATCACCATCGGTATCTGTACAATCCATATTGCAGGGGATCTCTGGGACTGCTTCTGCATAACCGCAATTTTCATCATGGATATGTTGACAGTCTGTACCTTCGACAGCTTCTGCGTAACCACAATCGGCAGTATGCTCCGGATGATGTTCACATAAACCGGTTGGGTCTTTTGCCAGCTGGTCTTCTGTTGCCATAGCGATCGAACCAATGGTTGGCACTATCATACATCCACATAACACCACTGCCAGATAACGGCGCATTAATACACGCTTTCTGGGTTCCGGTTTCAAATGTTTCGGTGTTGGGATGCTGATGTGCTCTAAAAGTTTTTTCAGCATTTCATAAACCTCCCTATAAAATCAAAATCTATACATCCCGGCCTATGGTTTAGATACTCCTAATAGAGGCCACTTATAGGCATGGTTTGTTAACGCGATAATATTATCGCGGATACCTTGGTAAGTGCTTTGGTATCATTCCCATAAGCACAGTAGATTTGCCTTTTCGGCGCTATAATTGCCGTTTTGAAAATCATTTTCATTAAATTCTATATGCAAAATACACTATTAATGGATACTATCAAATGATTTCTGGCTGAATTTGTAGGAAACACATGAAGATCCTGCTTTAATCTATAACAATAGAAAACAATTCAGGATTGATATTTTGACATTAACTGTTCGCTTGGAATCATCACAATCCGTGTCACAAATCGGTGTGACTATTTTTCAAAATCTACATTTCGTTTATCAGCGCAGTGTAATGGTGTTTACAATATAGATTGGATCAATAACAGTATAGCACAAAAGAGGTATATGCGGGTAACATTTTTCATAAAACATTTCCATTTTTCGTTGGCATATTGCACAAACTTTGCACAACTATTTTGGCAGTTCATATGATAAAGCACAGGAACATCTTTTTATTGGTTGTGCTTTGAATTAAAGAGTTTACAGGGGATGCAAACTTACAACCTGTAAATGGGATGAATTCTTTGGCATTTATCTTGAAAAAGTAAGATATAT
>CAXHNU010000159.1:0-6445 GCA_964017555.1 uncultured Butyricicoccus sp.
GCAATGCTGGCGCCGCCGCCGAGCACAAAGAAATACCAGATTTTCATGCCGCCGACAAACAGGATACACATCGCAACGCCAAGAATAATGACAGTTGCGGACAAATGCGGTTCCTTATAAAGCAAAAAAGCGATCACACCCAGCGCGCCAAAAAACGGGAGGACATTCCGAATGTTCTGCAATTTTTTGCCTAGCTGGGAAGCATAAAAGGAAAAGGATAAAATAACGCCGGTTTTCATCAGCTCAGACGGTTGGAACTGTCCAAGCCCGGGCAATTCAATCCAGCGCATCGCACCATTTGAGCCTTTGCCAACGCCGGGAACAAGGATTAACACCAACAAAACAACGCCGACAATGAAAAGGGGTTTTTGCAGCTGCGCGTAAATATGGTAATCCAGCATAGACACAAACAGCATTGCGGCAACGCCAATCGCTGCAAATATTGCCTGACTGCGGATATATAAAAGTGGTTTTCCAAATTTATATAGTGCAGAAGGATAGCTGGCAGAAAACAAAGCAACCAGCCCAACAACAATCAGCATCAGCGTGATCAGCAGAGCTGGCGCATCCAGCCGTCCTATACCGGTTTTTTTGGCTGGTTTGCGCGGCACGGGATGATGTTCTTCCCGTTCATAAAGCTGCATGGATCTTGCTGGCATAAAAGCATACTCCTTTCCCATTCTGCATGGCGCTGCAAATTAACGGGGCAGCCAAATGAGTAACCATGCAAGAATGCACATCACGATTGTAATCAATGTAAAAACGCCGACAATTTTGCGTTCACTCCACCCACACATTTCAAAGTGGTGATGAATTGGCGCCATTTTAAACAGGCGCTTGCCATGGGTTGCCTTGAAATAGCTGACCTGCAAAATGACGGATAAGGTTTCACAGATATAAATCAGCCCAATGGGGAGCAAAATTAACGGCATATCGCAGGCAAACGCCAGCCCCGCGACCGCGCCGCCCAAAAACAAAGAGCCAGTATCGCCCATAAAGACTTTTGCGGGGTTAAAGTTATAGATGAGGAAGCCTGCCAGCGCGCCTGCCAGCGCGCCTGCAAATGCCATAATGCTGGGAGCATTGAGGCAGTAGCCGACTGCGGCAAAGAAAATGGCAACTGGTAATGTGACGCTGGCTGCCAGCCCATCAATACCATCAGTAAGGTTGACAGCATTATCACAGCCAACCACTGCAACAATGGCAAACACAAGATAAACCATCCAAGGCAGGCGAAGGGTCATATTGGTGCCGGGAATCCAAATGCCATCGGATAAACTGCCTGTCAGCCGAAGCAAGGATAAGAAAACGGCTGCAACAACCACTTGTAGCAATAATTTTTGTCCGGCGCTTAACCCGGCGTTTTGTTTCTTTTTGATTTTTGCCCAGTCATCCACCATGCCGACCAGCCCATAAGCCAGTGCAATCAGCAGCACAGCAAAAAAATTGCCTGTGGCATGGGCGCCGCCTTTCCATTGCCCAGTCAAGATGCCCATGATAAGCATACTGGCAGCAATGCCAATCATAAACATAAACCCGCCCATTGTCGGGATATTTTGTTTATTCATATGCCACTTGGGGCCGATTTCAAGGATTTTCTGACCAAACTTCATTTTCCGCAGCCAATGGATCACAGGCGAACCGATGATAGCGGTCACGGCAAACGCAATCGCAGCCGCCAGCAAAATGGTTTTCATGAATTAAACTTCCTCCCCCAGGAATAATTTCAGTACATTTTCCATCCGCATCCCACGGCTTCCTTTGAATAAAAGGGCATCGCCCTTTTGGGCGTCTGCCCGCAGGGCTTGCGCCATTGCTTCATGGCTGTCGAAAATATGGATTGCTGTAATCCCTGCGTCTTGTGCGCCGCGTGCGATATCGGCGGCATGGTCACCATAGCAGTATACCGCATCGGCATTGCCTGCGGCGGCACAGCCCGCTTCATAATGCCCCTGAGCGGCATAGCTGCCCAGCTCCAGCATGGAGCCAAGCACGGCAAACCGCCGCCCAGACTGCCCGCCAAGCACCTTGAGCGCTGCTTTCATTGAATCCGGGCTGGCATTATAACAGTCCTCATAAATGGTGAACCCATTTTGCTCATATAATTTCTGCCGTCTGCCCTCGGGTACAAATGCGGCAAGTCCTGCGGCAATGCCGTCCGCATCAATGCCAAGCAGCCAGCCCACCGCCGCCGCCGCAAGCGCGTTGACAGCATTATGTTCGCCAGGGATATGCAGCGCCACAGGGAAATCTGCGTCCGGCAGGTGCAAAGTAAGCTGTAAGCCGTCCGGCGTGCTGATGATATCGCTGGCACGGATCTCACAGTCTGGATTATGAATGCCAAACCAGATTTTCCGCCCATAAATGCTGTCACGTTTTTCCCATAAAAGCGGTTCGTCACCGTTGAGTACGGCAATGCCGCCGCGGGCGGCTAAGCCGTCTAAAATCTCCATTTTTGCGCGGCAAATGCCTTCCCGCGAACCTAAAAATTCAATATGAGAAGTGCCAATCGTTGTAATGACGGCAATCGTCGGTTTCGCGCAGTCCACCATAGACGCGATTTCGCCAAAAGCAGACATTCCCATTTCAAACACAGCCGCTTCATGCTGATGTTCCAGCCCAAGCACGGTCAGCGGCAAACCGATTTGATTATTCAGATTACCGCTGGTTGCATGGACAGCATAATTCTGGCTTAAAACAGAAGCGGTCATGCCGCGGGTTGTGGTTTTGCCGACCGAACCGGTAATCGCAACAACCGGGCAGTCAAACTGTTCCCGATAGCCGCCGGCAAGGTCAAGCAGTGCCTGACGGGTATCATCGACATAGACGGTTGCCGCCTGGTATTTTTCATCTTTTCGGGAGGACATAATCGCTGCCGCACCATTTTCAATCGCCTGCGGAATAAAATCATGTCCATCAAACCGTTCTCCTTTGATAGCAACAAACATACTGCCCTTGGTGATATCCCCGGTATCTTTTACAATGTTTTCAATTTGTGTTTCGCCTTTTGCCTTGCCATGCGCCCAAGCCGCAGCCCATGATACCAATATACTTTCCATACCTTTGCCCCCTATCAGCGGCAGGCGCAAAATAACCTGCCTTTTGGCGCTGCAATTTCATTCACAGCATATATCATAGCATATTCTGTGCAAAAATCCAGTCTTATTTCTCGAAATATGCCGCAACAATTTCCCTTTCGTCAAGATGATGTTTGACATGGTTAATTTCCTGATAGGTTTCGTGCCCTTTGCCCATGAGGACAATGGTATCATCCTTTTGCGCCATACCAAGTGCATAGCGGATTGCCTCAGGGCGGTTTGCAATCACTTCTTTTGGGGTGCGGGAATCTTTCATCCCTTCCAGAATATCGGCAATAATTGCGTCCGGCTGTTCGGTGCGTGGGTTATCCGATGTGACAATGCAAAAATCTGCAAGTCTTGCCGCAATCGCGCCCATTTTAGGGCGTTTGGTGCGGTCGCGGTCGCCGCCGCAGCCAAACAGGGCAATGACACGCCCTTTGGTAAAGCCGCGCACCGCACGCAGTACATTTTCTACGCCATCCGGCGAATGGGCATAGTCGATGAGCACGGTATAATCGGTATCAGTTGGAACAACTTCAATCCGCCCTTTGACGCCATGGGCGGTTTTGAGGGCAGCAGCCGCCTTATCCAGCGGAATGCCCAGCGCACGGCATACGCCAAGGGCAGTCAATGCGTTTGCCACAGAAAACCCGCCCGGAATGCCCAAATGGACGCGGCTGATGCCTTCTTCAGCGGAAACCACGAAATCAACGCTATCCGCGTGCAGGCGGATATCTTTTGCCACAATGCTGGCGCTGTCCGCTTTAACCGAAAAGGTTTCTACAGGACATTTTGCGTCCAGCAGCATTTTTTCACCCGCTGGATCATCCATATTAATCAGCGCTTTGTCACAATTGGCAAACAAAATTGCTTTTGCCTGCCGGTATTCTTCCATCGTGTGATGGAAATCCAAATGATCCTGGGTTAAATTGGTGAATGCGCCAACTGCAAACCGAATGCCATACACCCGGTCAAGCACCAGAGAATGGGAAGATACTTCCATCACGCAATGGGTGCAGCCAGCTTCGACCATGCGCGCAAACAACGCGTGCAGTTCATAGGATTCCGGCGTTGTGCGTTCGGTGCCAATGGCTTCATCCCCGATAAGGTTTTGGTTGGTGCCAATTAACCCGACTTTTGCGCCCTGGCTTTCCAGGATGTGTTTGATCAGATAAGTGCTTGTGGTTTTGCCATTGGTGCCGGTCACGCCAATCATTGTGAGTTTTTCTGCCGGATGCCCAAACCGGTTTGCACCAATTTGGGCAAGCGCCTGCCGAGAAGATGGCGTGATCACCGCCGGGATATCTGCCCCAGCCTGTTCACAGACAACCGCCAGGGCGCCTTTTTCCAGCGCCGCGGCAATGTATTTGTGTCCATCGGTTTCAAACCCACGGATTGCAACAAATAAATCCCCAGGTTGTACGGCACGTGAATCATAACGCACCTCATGGATTTCCGGGTCGCCGGATACCTGGTTTGTGGTAATCTGGATGCCTGCCAACAATTCTGATAGTTTCATGATAAACGCTCCTCCTCTTTCCCGATAGCTTTTCAGCAGCTTAGCGGTCGCTGACGCCTGTGCTGTTTTCAAATGTCACAGTAATCACCGTACCGACTGGCACTTGTGCGCCCGCCGATGGGTTTTGCTGTACCGCATTGGTTTTATTATTGGTTTGGCTGGTTTTGATGCCTGCGCGGCGCAGGTACAAATTCCTGCTTTCCAGCCGTTCCTTTGCTGTGGATGGATGTTCGCCAAGCAGATTTGGCACTTCCATCATTTCTGTGGTTTTTTCACCGCCCAGATAAACAATCATTTTACTCTTAGATGGCAAACGCATTCCGCCTGACGGCACTTGGTCAGTGACCGTATCGCCATCGCCGACAAACCGGCAGTCCAGCCCTGCGTTTTCAATCATTTCCTGTGCAGCTTCTTTGGTCTGCCCGATAATGCTTGGGATTTCCATTTCACGGCGGTCGCTTTCCGAATCATCATACCGCTGTTCCACGCCAAGATAGGGCAAAATATCGGTTAAAATACGCCCAACAATTGGCGCGGCAATCGCGCCGCCGCCATGCGGCGAGCTATACGGCAAATCCTGTATCGCAACCAGCACCGCAATTTGTGGATCATCCATCGGCGCAACGCCAATGAAAGAAGCCGTGTAACGGTCTTCCAAATCGCCGGGTTTGCCTAAGATTTCTGAAGTTGCGGTTTTGCCGCCAACCCGATAGCCTGCGACATACGCATTTTTACCAGTACCATCAGCAACAACCCGTTCCATTGCCTGCCGCATAAACGCGGAGGTTTTTTCAGAAACAACCTGCCGTTTGACTTCGGTATCAATGGTTTCCCGGACAGAACCGTCTGCGTTAAGCACTTGTTTGACCATATGGGGGGTTTTCAGCTTGCCGTCGTCAACAATCGCGGATATCATGGTAATCATATGCAGCGGCGTGATATTAAAACGCTGCCCAAACGATGTAACCGCAAGGTTAGAAGGCGTCCTTGTCAGTTCTTCCTCATCAAAATACAATGCTTCGGAAGGTTTCTGTTCCCCTGGCAGGTCAATGCCGACTTTTTCAGTCAGCCCAAACGCTTCAAAATAATCAAAAAAGTGCGCCGGAGTAATCTTAAATACAATCTGCATCATCGCAACGTTGCAGGAGTTCATCAGTGCTTCTGTCAGCGTCTGGGGGCCATGCCCGCCGGTGTTGTGGCATTTGATCGGTTCATCCCAGCCGCGGATGACCATTGCGCCGCCGCAATAAAACGGGTCTTCCTCACTGATGGCATGGGTTTCCAAACCAGTGGCAACCGTCATCAGCTTAAAGGTAGAACCCGGTTCATAGAAGTCTGATACAATATGGTTGCGCCACATGGCTTGCAGTTTATCCGTGCGGAGCTTGGCAACAGCTTCCTTCTGTTCCTCGGTTAACCCCTGCGGCAAACCGGCCGACATATTTTCGCAAATGTATTCATCGGTCACTGTGCCATTGATGCCAGCTTCGGTGAAATAAGCCTGAATTTCACTCACCAAATCGGTATAATATTTGCTTTCAGCGCTGATGGTGCCATAATTATTGAGGTCAAAGTCAGGCATATTCGCCATGCCTAAGATATTGCCGGTTTTGACTTCCATGATAACACCGGAAATGCCGCCGCGGGCATTGGGGTTATCCGCAAGACCGGTTTCCAGGTGCTTTTCCAGATAATGTTGCACCGTTTCATCTACCGTCATCACGACCGAACCGCCGTCTTCCGCTGGGGTATACTGGGTATATTCAAACGGCATATCTGAATTGCGGGCATTTTGGGCGCGGACAATACGTCCGGCTGTGCCTGAAAGCACTTCATCATATTGTAA
>CAXHNU010000160.1:0-6412 GCA_964017555.1 uncultured Butyricicoccus sp.
CTATAACATCAGATCATCATCAAAATCATCAGATTCTGTCCAGTTTACAGCATCGGAAGTTGTATCTTCGATAAAGGGGGAAGTCGATAAGAATTTGATATGCTGTGCCCGGAATGCGGCAACATCTTCCCGCATTTCAGACACAATATCCTGATTTTCTGCCGGAAGTCTTTGATATTTTCTGTAATACGCATACAGCGAATATAGCTGTTCTTCTATTTCTGGCATCAGCTCGGATTTCAGCAGCCGGATATAATCTGAAGATGCAATCTGTTTTTTCTGCGCTCCATACAAGGGCAGAACCCATTTTGTCCCATAAACAATCCCATAATTCAAATCCAATCCATCTGCACCATACCGGGCAAATTCCTCGGTCAGCTCTACAACACAATCATGATCCCGGATCGGGATTCCTGTACAATCTATCATCATATTGATCAGAAGAATGGATTGTCCATTCTCTTTCCTCCTCTTGATATTCCAGGAATGCACAAAGCAGCATCCTGCTTTATCATATGCGACCAGGCATGAGGAAAAAGAAGGACAGAAAACAACCATTAGGGAATATCCAAATGGCTGCATATCATAAAATCAAGAGGAAAACTGGCTTAATAAATCCTGTATAGTCATTCCTTTCGCGGTCAATGCTGCCTGCAAAGTGTTGAAATCCTGCAAATCTTTCTGTGCCTGCAGTTGTTTTTGCTGCTCCAGCAAGGATTCATGTTCCTGTTCATTTTTCAGGATTTGACGGGAAATCAAGGTTAAAGATTCTTCCAGTGTCTGTGGGCGTTTTGGTCTTGGCATTATGCAGCATTCCTTTCTTTTCGCATCATTAGGAGGTTTTGATATGAGTAAAGTGACAACAATTCCTAAAATTGAGTGGATACTCAACATCAGTGATGGGGACAGGTTTTATCTGAAAAACAAGATGGATCATCTGTTTACTTATCATAAAGATACGATGTCCATCACAGATGAAAAAGGTGCATACATTTCGGGCGATGCCCTGCTGTATATTGTGAATCATCCGGATGAAATTACGGTATACGGACAAGGTTCCGACGCACTGGAAAGCATGGGTTCCATGATTGCAAAACTCTCATTTATGGCAGTCGTCTTCTTCATTTTATCCATTATTTCTGCCCGTATGCTCCTTATGCAAATCCATCCTGCATGGACGCTGCAATTTTTGTTCCCTGCCGCGATGTTCGCTGTTTGTCTGCTTGGAATGGGAGTATGTGGTGGGGTGATTGTGACATCCATACTCCACCACAAAGAACTCATGTGAGATATTGTATGTAATCCCAAGGCAAAATATGCACCAATACAAAAAGGCTCCGAATACAGGAATATTACTGCTTTCGGGGCTTTTTTTGTGCCTGACTTGAAAAAACATAAGGTTTATGGTATGCTGAATACAGCAAATGAAGACAGGTGATTATGGTGACAATAACAGAACAGATAGATTTGAAGCATCAGGAAGATTTACAGCGGCTCAGAGGCTTTTGCCTGATGGATGATGACTTCATGACAAAATGTTTTGAAGGTGATCCACAGTATATCCAATTTGTGCTGCGAATTATACTCAATAAGCCGAATCTGGTGGTTGTAGATGTGCGGACACAGGTATTCATGGAAAATTTATTGAATCGGTCTGTACGATTGGATATCTTGGCAACTGATAGTACAGGAAAGAAGTTCAACATAGAAATTCAGCGTTCAGATAAAGGCGCTGGATTCCAGCGAGCGCGGTTTAACAGCAGCATGATGGATGCAGCTCTGCTGCAAAAGGGAAAAGACTGGAATGCGCTGCCGGAAACCTGGGTGATTTTCATCACTGAAAATGATGTGATTGGCAAAGGGCTGCCGCTCTATCATGTTGGCAGATATATCTTTGATACCAATGAAAAATTTAATGATGGTTCTCATATCCTGTATGTAAACGGTGCATATCGGGATGAAACATCGCTGGGCAAACTGATGCACGACTTTTCCTGCACAGATCCAGCAAATATGTATTACGATGTGTTGGCGGAACGAGTTAAATTTTTCAAAGAAAGCAAGGAGGGCGTTTCAATTATGTGTAAGGTCATGGAAGATATGCGGAATCAATCCCTACAAGAAGGTATCAAGCAAGGCATTGTATCAACAGTACTTCGTATGTTAGCATCAGGAAAATATGCTTTAGAGGAAATCGCTGAAATTTCCGGGCTAACACTTGATGAAGTCAAAGCACTACAAACTGAACATTAACCATTCAAAGGGCAAGAATCTGAATTTCAGGTTCTTGCCCTTGCTGCGTGTAGCATATATCATTCCGAGAATCGCTGTCGCTTCGCCCAAATCTGTTTCGCTGCTTCCATTGTATGATACGGGTCTTCCAATGCCTTATCTACTGCATGGCTCCATTTTCCAAACCGTTTGAGGCACAATCCGCCATGTGCATACTCTCGAAATAGCGGTCGTTTTCCCTCTTTGCTGAGGATTAAAATCTGAATGTCACTTAGTAGTTCCTGGTCGGAAATCATAATATGGCTGTTATGTGTTTTCTTCCAGGTTTCAAACCCAGCAGCTTTTAATGCGTTATTCCACGAACCAAACCGGCGCATAATTGTGGAAAACTGCTCTACATCTGTCGCTATTGGGATGCGTCCCAGTTCTTCTGCTTTGTTTTGGATTTTCTTAATTAAATCATCATTACTGAGTCCATTTGCGGTGGCTGGATCCAACCCTAATGCCTGCATTGCCCGATTAAAACTACCGCTGCCAAAACATTTTGCTATGGCGTTGCCATGTTCCAGCTCTCCCCGTTTTGGTGTGCGCTTATGCTTTTCGTAGAATGCAAAAACCTCTTGCTTAAGCTGTTCTTCCGGTGTAAATCCACCATACCCCAGCGCTTTCAAAGCATTTTTCCATGAGCCATATCGCTTTAGCGCTACCTGATAATGCGGCTGAAATTCCTGCGCCTTTGGAATCCGACCCAGCTCCTCAACCCGTTCATCCAGCTTTTGCTTTAAGGTTTCCGCTGTCACTTTAGGATGATGTGGATAACCAGCCGCAGCCAATGCCTCGTTCCATGACCCAAATGCTTCCACTGCTTGTGCTGCATAGGAAAATTCCTTTTTCCTCGGCACTCTGCCCAATTCCACAGCAGCTTCCTGTATTTTGCGGATAATTGTGCTTTTCCTCATATTGTCTATCACCTCTTGAATTAAAGCTGTTTTTATTATAACACAAAACATCCTGTTTTACACCGTTTGCATATAATAAGTATTATTAAAAATTTCATAGACAGTGATTTGCAGTAAGCGACAATTATCATGTAATTCAGTTTTTTGAGTTGCAATATCTTCTTATCCATGGTATAATTTATGATAATGTAATTGCCTTAATCACCATGTAAACCCTTCAAAAATCCACTACAACCTCCCTCAAAAAGGGGATCAAAGGAGTGAAGGAGAGGGAGAGGGATAAAGGGGCACAAAAGAGAGCAAAAGGCTTATGGCAGTTATGAAAGACTGTCATGGGTCTTTTTTATTATTTTGGCGTTTCCCATAATGCAGCGGCGAAGGGTAAGAAAGTCACATTTTGATTTCAGCGAAGGGCGTGCTGATAATAGAGCAGGCAATAGCGAATCCCCTACTGGAGAATACTTTTGCTTTTCGTAATGGAGGGCATGAAAAGATTATGTTTTTGATTTAGAGTCTATCTCGAAATTAACGATGAACGCGAATGATCTTACGCCAGACAATCACTGCACAGGCAAACTGAAGCAGAGCCATATAGTTGGCAGCTTTCTTTTCATAGCGAACCAGGAGTTTACGGAACCGATTGAAAAAAGAGTGTGTAACCTCAACAACCCAGCGGCGTGCGCGAAAATCGGGGTTGTGTTCCAATGCCTTCTTCTCTTCACCCCGGGGTCGAATATGTGGAATATAATTGCGCTGTTCAACTGCTTCTCCGCTGCCAGTATAACCTGCATCTAAGCACAGATTTTGCGGATGCTCCTCATCCGGCTCCGGACGCAGCACAACGATATGATCCAGCGTTTCCTCCAGTAATTTGATGTCATGCGTATTGGCTCCGGAAATCACAATTGGCAGCGGGAGTCCCTTTTCATCTGTCAGAACACTGCGTTTTGTCCCCATTTTTCCCCCGGTCCGTTGGATTCTTCCCAACGGACTCCAAAGCCAAGGGGGCTTTTACCATACAGCCGTCCAGGCTTTGCCACTCCCAACCGATCCCCTCCAGTTCATCATACTGCTCCAGACCCTTACTCCAAATCTTTTCAAAGAAACCGGCGGCCAACCATTCCTGAAATCTTCTATGCACTGTACTGCCGCTCCCATATTCGCGAGGCAGAGCCTTCCATTGACACCCGGTTCGCAGCACATAGAATATTCCTTCCAACGCTTTCCTCGCTGGCATTGGTTTCCTTCCCTGCCCTGGTGCGTTCTTATATTTCTTTGCTGGATCTCGTTCTTTTTTCGGTATTTCGTCCTTGATTGCCTGCCAAAATTCATCTGAGATTGTCCATGATTGATAACTTTTCTTTTCGCTCATTTCTATCACCCTTTGACATTATACCACAGATGCTTTTATTTGGGGATAGACTCTTAATTCAGGCGATTACGGGCAAAAGGGTGTTTTTTTCAGTGTAGTTCATACAGACTTTGCAAAAGCCCATTCCCCTGCATTTTGCGAAACGAGCGGGGAGATCAAGCAGAATCCCCGTGTTTAACTGAAGCCTGGCATGGAAGCCCCTACTCCCCTATCACGCACTGATGTGGCTGGGAATATAAGCAGGGATTGATACGGATATGATATAGCTAACAAAGTGAATATACTGGCACACTCATTTATGCAGTCGGCGAGAATCTGGGTATGAATGCAAGAATACTTTGTCATTCAAAGAAAGCAAGATACGAGTATTTTTAGAGGCTGCACGGTATTTTTGAGCAAGAATCATGGCAATAAAAATGGAAATTAAAATACAAAACCTTCAAATTGAGCGGGTGAATTGGAAACGAAAAATACGCTTTTTTTGTGAAGGAACGATACAATTCCTCAAGAGAGGATGACATGGTGTTTAAGGTTAATTGCAATTAAATCGAGTTTTTGTGGGTGTTTTTGGGCAAATAAGGATGATAAATAACAAATTCATTAAAGGATTAGAGAAATAAAGGGAGGACGATAAATTGTATATAATTTATCGTAAAAAATATGAAAATCTATGTTTAAGCGTTTAATAAGTTTCGTTAAAGTAGTAACTTTCCAAAGGATGAAATGAAGATTTTGCTAAAAACCCTTGCAAAAATTAAAATTAAATCAAAATTCCGAAAACTTCATTAAGGCGAAAAAAACAAAAGCATAAAAAATATTTAAGGAGGATTTATACAATGCAAAAATCAGGAGTTCGCACACGGGATATCCGGTTTTTCAGTCAGAAGAACCAGAAAATGATTTGCGTCCACAGCCAGGCGGCAAAGGATTATGCAAAGTATCTGGAAGATCAGCCTCATGTTATCGGCTATGAAACCAGTGAGTTGTTACAAATGGACAGATTCCAGCACATCAGTCCACTGAATATCCGAAAGGCATATCTGGCAGAAAAATGGACAACAGATTTTCTGCTGCACTATGCGGATGGACGGACCGGTGTGCGTGAAATCTTGGATAAGCAGGATTTAACCAAACGCGCAGATGTGGAAAAGCTGGAGCTGTCCAGACGGTACTGGGCGGCGTTGGATATTTCCGATTGGAAAGTGGTTATCACAAAGGAAGGAGTGTCACAAGATGATTCGATTTGTACAGCAAGCAGGTGAGGTTTTCCGTATCCTGAAAGAAACAGAGGCTGGAGCATGGCTGATTTCGTATGATTCCCCATCAACCCCATTTTTCGTTAGTCTGGAAGAGAGCAAAAATATGGAGCGGATTCAGACACCGGAACCGTTCCTGGCAGAATACTATCGGGAAACCCGGTCAGATGCAGAACAGGCAAGGCTGGAAATGATTCAGCCACTGCTGGAAAATGACAACTGCATAACAGACCGGAAAGTACGCCTGCAGGCAGCGAAAAAAATTGCTTTATGGCGGAAAACCAAACCTCAGACGATTATGTCTGTCTATTACCGATATCTGGCGACCGGGGTTCTAACCAGCCGGCATAAGAAAGGCGAGCCAAAGAAAAAGCCGGATTATGACTGGGCAGTTCGGACTTTCTATTATTCATCCAAGCGGCTGTCCCTCCGTACTACCTATGAAATGATGCTGATTCAGCGATATACAAACGCCAATGGACAGCTTGTTGAAAAAGCTCCAACATGGAAAAGTTTTGAAAATTATTTTTACCGGCGTGGTTATCATAAAAATCCGCAGAAAATCATTTCCAGAGAAGGACTTACATATTATC
>CAXHNU010000161.1:0-6254 GCA_964017555.1 uncultured Butyricicoccus sp.
CGGCACATAACATTTATATTATACTCGATACACTGCATTTTGGCAAGAGGAATTTTCAAGATTCCGATAAAATTTTTATCAGAAGGGGGATACGCCCAAGCTTTTCCCATCCGACCTGGAACGCATCTCCCCTGAAAACATTCATTAAACCCCTTTTTATTTGACCAAATTAAGCCGTTTACTCATCCAATCATAATTCACACTGCGGTCTAATGCCTGTTGTTTGGTAATTTTCCCTTGCTGGAGCAGTTTTAATAAACTTTGATCCATTGTAACCATTCCCTGCGCGGCAGAAGTGGAAATCAAGTTATCCAATTGATGTGCTTTAGATTCCCGGATTAAATTCCGTGCTGCGGAATTGACCTTCATAATTTCAAATGCTGGCACAAGTTCTCCATTCACAGCAGGAATTAACTGCTGTGAAACAACACCTTCGAGCACCAACGCAAGCTGTGTGCGGATCTGCTGCTGCTGTTCAGAGGGGAATGAATCAATAATACGGTCAATGGTATTTGCCGCACCAATGGTATGCAGTGTGGAAATGACCAAATGTCCCGTTTCCGCCGCGGTTACAGTCGCTTTAATGGTTTCCGCGTCCCGCATTTCCCCGACTAAAATAATATCCGGCGCTTCACGCAATGCGGCGCGTAATGCCACATCATAAGTTGCGGTATCCGAATATAATTCACGCTGTACCACAACACTTTTTTTATGTTGGTGCAGATATTCTATCGGGTCTTCAATCGTAATAATATGAGCACTGCGGCTGTTATTAATAGCATCAATAATGCACGCCAGTGTTGTTGATTTACCGCTTCCCGCCGCACCAGTAATCAGCACCAGCCCTTTGGAATAAGTGGCAAAATCCATAATGGCATCTGGGATATGCAGCGCTTTGCGGTCAGGGAGCTGGAACGATACGACACGGATCACCACACCCAGCGACCCACGCTGGCGCAGTGCATTCACACGAAAGCGAGAAAGCCCCGGCACAGAAAAAGAAAAATCATCATCGCCGGTTTTATGCAGTTGGTCAATTGAAATCCTGGACAGGCTTTTTTCATCCTTGGTGCGTTTTTCCGCCTGCACGGCAATATCATACAATTCCTCTGTCAGTGCGGAAGTATCTTTGGGTAACAGCCGTTCCCCTTCGCGGATAATCTGCCCGTTGATTTTATAAGCAACCGGCAGCCCGGCAACAATCAAAATATCTGATGCGCCGCGTTCTACTGCGCCTGCAAGGATTTCATTCATGCTTATCATGGTGTGCCCTCCGATTCATTTGTCCAAACATTCAGGTGCTGTTCTTGCTGTGGTTCATCGGTTGCGATGGTTTGCCACTGTGCAATTTCAATTTTGCCTGCTTTGCGGCGCAAATGAATGGATAAAACCTGATGTTCCGTCACTGGAATTTCTTCTTTTAATTCTGTGGCACGGCTTTTTTCAAACTGCTGATATAATGCCGCTGCTTTTGCATCTGCCGCATAATATGCAGAAACTGTATCCGCACCTGTGCGGCTTAATGCCAAATCCGCACGGGCGCTGGACAGCGCAAGTGCAGAAAATACCGTCAAGCATAGCACCAGCAGCACGGTTAATATCGTTGCAATCCCAACCCCAAATGGGCTGCCTTTGCTTTTCATGGGCGTGCCACCTCCTCAATGGTGTAAATTTCCTTTCCATCCAGCAGTACAGAAATGGTAACTGCTTCTTTCACCTGATTATCCTGCATCGGTTCAATTTCAATAGAAAATGCACCATCTTGATTTGCTGGCTGTCCGCCAGCGCGCCAAGTTTCTGCCGCGCTTTGCGCGGCAAATACCGCGTCAGTCAATGTTTGGCTGTCATTGCCCATTTGCCGGGCGCGCACCAATAATCCGGTGCAAACCACAGCGCAAACTGCAAAAATAAACAAATCCAGCACAATTTCTAACAATAATAATGAATGGCGTCCAGTTTTCATGATGGTTCCTCCTGTATGCCGCTGCGCGGGGTCAAGGATACGGCATATTCCTGCCCATCCCCATCGATTACCGCAATGGATAATGTATCCTCCTGCGCTGACACTTTGAGTCTGGAAAGTGGTGTCACTTCCATACCATCGGCAGGGGTCAGCCCGCCATCCTCTTCCATATATAGTTCGCGGAGCATCCCATCATATTGATAAAGGATTGTGATGTAACCATTTTCGCGCAGGAACAGGGCATCATTACCGCCAAAATCGCCATATGCAATCCCATCGGCATGGTCAGCGCGGCGCACTTGTCCGACAAGATAAGACAAAGCGGTACGGCGGGCAGAAACGCGATCCGCGCCATCCACAATTTGGCGATAAACGCCGCTGGACAGCAAAGCCAGCCCAATGGCAAGGGTTAAAAACAACCCACCAAGCACCAGCGCAGGCAAAAGCTGAAAGCCTTTTGCGCCTTCTTTTTTTACAGGCAAAGCATTTCCCCTCCTTTAGCGTTCAATGATGGTAACATTCGGCACCAGATTTGATGCAATATATTCATAATGGACAATAAAGCGCTGCATATCGACTTGCACACCATAATGTGTCTGTAAATAGTCAAATGTTGCGGGATAAAAGCCCTCAAGCGCATAACATTGGACCGCAGCGCGGCGGATGCTTTGTTCTGCCAGTGCTAAATCTTCTGCACTGGCACGGCTGTCCAAACCGCCTGTGCCCATCCACAGCAATGCAACAGCAGCAATGCAAATAGCAAGCTGTAAAAGCCGGAATTTCAGTTTCCGCATAGAAACCCCCTCCTGTTACGCGCCAATGGTTGCCAGTACGCCGAGCAGCGGCAGCATAACAGACAGCAGCACAAGCCCAACCGCAACACACAGCACAATCACTAAGCCATATTGGAACCGTCCCAGAAAACGTCCTAAGCGTTCTTCTGCCTGTGCCTGGCAGCGGCGGGCGAGTTCTTCCATTGCCTGGTCAGTGACGCCAGCGCGGCAGCCTGCGCGCAGCAAACCGGTTTCGAGCGACGGGAAGATTTTACAGCTCTCTGCTGCTTGTGAAAAGCTCATGCCTTCAAGCAGTTTTGTGCCGCAGGTACGCACAGCTTCAGCAAGCGGCGTATCTGCAAGCATAAGCTGTACGCGTTCCACCGCATCATCAATCGGCAAACCGCTGGACAGCATCAGTGCCATTGCGGAAGAAAAGCGGCTTCGTGCAACACAGCGTGCGGTTTCGCCGCGGATGATCGATGTTTCTTTGACTTTGCCCGCGCGGTACAGCACAAACAGCACAGCAACCAAGGCAAGCAATGCAATAGACAACGCGCCTGCAATATATTTGCTGACGCTGCCAAAACGCATCAGCATTGCAGCAACGGGGGATAAACTTAAACCGAGCTGATCGAATACGCCGGAAAATACAGGGAGCACCCGTCCGACAAGCACAAGGAATACCGCGCCGATTAAGACAGCCATCACCGCGGGATAAGCAATTGCCTGATGGATGGATTGTTTGAGTGAATGTTCACGCTGATAAAAAGCGGATAAACTTTCAAGCACTTGTTCCTGGCGCCCGGCAAGTTCACCGATTTCCAGCATCCGCAGGGCATAATCGGGGAATAATCCACTGCTGCGCATGGCAGAACTTAACGCTTCGCCTTCTGCGAGCCGTTCATGGATTTTTTGCATTGGGTTATTTTCTTCTTCCGCATCCTCCAGCAGCAGGAAAATCCCTTCTTCGGGGCTGATGCCCGCATGGGTCATCAATGCTAACTGATAAAAAAATGCAGATAGACTTTCATCTGGGAGCACTTTCTTTTTTGACATTCCCAACATCCTTTCTTTCCAGATATGGTTCTATTATATCATAGCAGCAAGTGAAGTTTAAGCATAAATATTGCATTTTCCGCTATGATATTATCCTGTTTGTATGGAAACCAGATATCGCAGGAACAGGGGCTTTGCATTTGTGCAAAGCCCCCGTTTATTATTGACCTGTTTGGCAGCTGACTGGTGACTGCAAAGCAGAATCAATAAGCATATTTCATTGTGTAGTTTGCGTTATTGGTGATATAGTCGATTGCACCTGCGCCGCCAGTGGAAGCAAAGGTCGGGTCCATGAGGGTCCAGTTCTGGCCGTCAAAGTAGATTGCTTTTTCAACCCAGCCCTGGCCTTCCAGGTAAACGTTAATCCAAGCGTGATAAGCTTCGCCAGCATAGCCGACAACCAGTTTGCAAGGGATATTCTGCGAACGGAGCATTGCGCCCATCAAAGAAGCGTAGTCGAAGCAGATCCCGGTACGGGTTGCAAGGGTGGTATCATTGTTTGGCAGGTAGCCAGGCTGTACGGTAGCAGCTTTGTTGTAGTCATAAGAGATATTTGCAACAACATATTCATAGATAGCGGTCAGCTTATCGATATCAGATTTGCCTGCTGCGATTTGTGCTGCAACGCCAACACACTGGGAATTATCGGTGAAGTTCACATACTGGTTGGGGTACAGGAAGGGGAGGAACTCATTGCGCAGGTTCAGGTTGACCGAGCAGCTATAAGCCTGTGCGTATTTGTTGCCTTCGGTGTTTTCAAACACCTTGATGCTATAAGCGCCATTGCCTTCTGTGAGTGGGAATACTTCATTTGCGCCTTGGTTGTTGAGGTTGTAGGTATAAGTGGTGCCTTTGGTAATTTGGACTTTGATTTTCACATTCTTGCCGCCGGTGTACTTAACGAGTACATAACCTTCAGCGATATTGGAGGCATCGACTGCGGCTTTTTCATTGGACTGTACGCTGACACCGGTTTGCATTGCGGCTTTTGGCGGGACGCTTTGCGCGCCGCGAGCAAATACTGGAACAACACTTACCATAATTGCGAGGGCGGCAGCTACGAGGCGGCCACGATACTTTTTCATCTTTTTCATGTCAAACAACTCCTTTTAAAGTGGTGTTATAAAATTTAATTTGGGAGGCTTGGCGTTTGTTTCAGCTTTTCCTTGAACGCCTCAGCTCTTTGTTTCTGTTATTATTATAGCGTATTTTCCGGCGGCTGACCAGCCCCAAAATCCCGGTTATCCGGGGATGAAACCATAAACGTATTTTTCACAAAGTGACATCATGATTCCGGGGGATGTGTTGTGTATCATGCACAAATAAAGTTTCTTATCAGCGGCAAAAAAACGCTTGTCGGCACATGCACAGCGAAATATTGAAACCTTATCATGTAACCGGATCAAGCGTTTTGCAAGGTGCGCTGAAACAGGTTATCGAGCATTGCGAGCACAGCGCCGCGGGCGGCGGGCACCGGTTCAATCATCCATTTTTTGAGTAACCCGATACAGCCTGCGGCAATAAACCAGATGGAATAATGGTCTGCTTCATTGGCAGGCGGATGCAGCAAACGGCAAAAGTCCTCAATCACAGACATAAGTTTTTCTTCAAAGCTGCCCATCGCTTTATCGCACAGCAAGGCATAGGCTAAACTGCGATTATTTTCGAGGCATTGCACAGCTTGTTCAATGAGTGGGGTCATAGAGGCTTCTGCGGCGGCGGTAGGCAAGCCATCTTGGATTGCCGCACGCAATGAATCAATGATTTCGTTTTCGACTTTTTCGCGCAAGTCATACACATCGCGGTAATAGGTATAAAAGGTACCGCGGTTAATATCGGCACGGCGCACCAAATCGGTGACCGTGATATTTTTAAATTCTTTTTCGAGCATCAGTTCTGCGAGTGCCTGCCGCAATAATTTCCGTGTCCGTCTTACCCGTTTATCTTCTCCTGCCATCATAAATCCTCCTGCCCAATATGAACCATCGAAAATTTTTTGTGAATAACCATACAGTTTCCATACATTCTGTCTGTTATCATATATATGTTACGGAATTGCATCTTGTGTACGGATAACATCTGTAATATACTATATCACAGAACCCCCCAACCATCAAGAGCTATTCGCATAGAACCAAAGAGAGGAAGGGAGTTCCCTTCCCCTCTCTGGACGCTCCTCATCCCCGGTGCCCAGCCTTACGCCTTTTTTCCGCAAGGAAAAAAGCTACCCAGGCTGGATCGTTCGTGCGGGCATGCTGGCATAGATTTTGGGTGCCATGTGTTTCGTTTGGCAGTATCATTCTTTTGGTATCTGCATGATTGTTACAGATGTTTTCTGTTCATGTGAGATTGACATCTGGGGGACTGGCATGAAGTCCTTGCCACCGTGAACGCTGACATGGTGCCTTGCGCATGGGGTTTTTTCGCTGAGGCTGGAGAGGGGGCGGGGTCGTCTGGCA
>CAXHNU010000162.1:0-6234 GCA_964017555.1 uncultured Butyricicoccus sp.
AGTCTAGCGGCGGCTTCCACAGCCTTCTCCACAGCAATACGCTGTGCCCGGTTTTGTATCCATTCGTTTGCCGGTTTTCAGAAAAAACCTTCTCCTATTGTACCGCAAGGGCTATGTTTTTTCCATAGCCAATCATGAAATTTTTACACAAATATTCTCCTGTATTTCGGCGGTTGCAAAAGCGTTCTGCAAGGTCGTTCCAATATTCCCAGCTAGATACTCATAATACGCTTGGCTGCCAATCATTGCCGCATTATCGCCGCACAGGCTGAGCGGCGGCAAATATAAGGATGCCCCCAATTTTTCTGCCATAGTTTGCAGCGCTTGGCGCAGCCAGGAATTGGCGGCTACGCCGCCTGCGCAGACAATTTGCCGAATGCCGGTTTGTTTTGCAGCCAGTTCCAGCCGCGGGACTAACGTGTCGACAACAGCATGACAAAATGCAGCTGCTAAGGCGGACTGATCCAACGTTTCACCTTTTTGCGCAGCGTTGTGCGCCAAATTGATGACCGCTGTTTTCAACCCGGAAAAGGAAAAATCAAGCGGTGCATCTTTGACTTTGGCATGGGGCAGTTTGTATTTGGACGCATCGCCGCCCTGTGCCATGCTATCAATTTTAGGCCCGCCCGGATAGCCTGCCCCAAGTACCCGCGCGACTTTGTCAAAGGCTTCACCAGCAGCGTCATCCCGCGTGCCGCCAAGAATCTCAAACGCGGTATAATCCTTGACCAGCACAAGCAGACTGTGCCCGCCGGATACCACAAGCGTCAAAAATGGCGGCTTTAATGCCGGAAACGCCAAATAATTGGCAGCAATATGCCCGCGGATATGATGAACCGGGATAAATGGCTTATTTAGCGAAAATGCCAGCGCTTTGCCAAAATTCGCGCCGACAAGCAACGCGCCAATCAGCCCTGGGGCGCAAGTTGCCGCTACTGCGTCCACCTGCTGCGGCTGAATACCTGCTTGCTGGCACGCAAGGTCAGTCACCCGTACAATGGCTTCCATATGCCGCCGGGAGGCAATCTCAGGCACAACACCGCCATAAAGCGCATGGGTTTCTACTTGGCTGTCCACAATGCTTGATAATATTTTTCTGCCATCTTGGATGATTGCCGCGGCGGTTTCATCACAAGAGGATTCAATGGCTAATATCTTCATTCTGTGCCCCCATCTGCCCAGTCAGAATGCCAGGTGGATAAAATATGTAACACAACTTCTTCCAGTGGCGGCGTGATCTCATCTTTGAAATCGGTTGCATAAACCACCATGGAATGATACTCCGGCTGCATCGGATAATAACAGGTCTGCCGGACTAATGTGCCATTTTCCGCTTGCCGGTCATAACCCAAAATAAAGGTCATGGGCTGCTGCCAAATCCGCACTTCCGGGTTTTGCAGTTCACCCATGCGCTGCTCGGCATTGTCTTTGAGGAAATCAATAAATTCCTGCTGGATTTTCGGGTCGGTATAATCAATTTGGGGTTGTTTTTTGTTGATGTTATTCGGGGAAATCTCTATCACAACGTTGGAAGGCTGAGTATCTATCGCCCGTGACTTATCGGTAAAGAAAATGGTTGTATGTCCGCCCATTTCTTTATCTTCTTCCCAATTTTCAGGCAGTTCCATGGAAAATGGCCCTGTCGTGAACAGATAAGATGCCCATGTGGGCGCATCTGTCGGTGTTTCCGGCGTAGGCAGATCTTCGCTTTGCGGTTCGGGCTGTTTTTCGTCAGATTGCTTTTGCTGCTGGGGTTGTACGCTGCTGCTTGCCTGCTGGCTTGCATCCGGATTTGCCGTCTGACAGCCTGTTAATAACAGGCAAAGCAAAATCGCTGTCAACTTTTTCATTTGGTTTGTCCACTCCTTGTTTTTTTGTTTATCGCATGGTGCCATCGGAAATTTCTTTTTCCATGCACGTTACCGCATGGTCATCGGTGAAATCCCCAAAACCTTCACAAATTTGATAGCCTAACTTTTCATATGCAGCAATGGCATCTGCCATATCCGCCCCGGTTTCCAATACTGCCCGATGACACCCGGAAGCTGCCGCATGGGCTTCTATTTTTGCCGCAAGCTGCCTGGCTATACCTTGCCTGCGGCAAACCTGCCGCACAAACATCCGCTTGATTTCCGCTGTGACAGCATCCACAGGCTTCCAGCAGCAGCACCCGGCAGGACCGCCATCAATGTAAGCCACTGCCGCGCACGCCATTTGGGATAAATCATGATATTTTTGATATTTCAGCGTGGCATCCTGATAGCGGTCATAAAAAAACGCATCCAATGCGCTGACCAGCATCAGCAAATCCGCATGATCCACTTCGACAAATTTAATTTCTATCATAGCATTCCCCTTCTTTTGTAAAATATTTGGTCATCAGGATGGCATCTTCTTTCGGATCATGATAAAACCCAGGACGCACGCCCACTTGTATATACCCTTGCGTTTGGTATACCGCAAGCGCGGCATGGTTGGATTGCCGCACCTCCAAGGTGATAAAAGACAACCCCAATGCCTGCCCCTGCCGGGCAAGCGCATTCAAAAGCGCGCTGGCAATGCCGCGCTGCCTTGCGGCTGGCAATACCGCGACATTTGTAATATATCCTTCGTCAAGAACAACCTGGCAGCCAACATAACCAATGGCTTGCCCATTCTCCACAGCAGCCAAAAAGATATGCCCTTTGCCAAGTTCCTCCCGCAATGCCTGCGCACTCCACGGTGCATGGAAACATTGCCGTTCTATTTCCGCAACATCTTGCAGGTGCGTTTCTGTCATTAGTATGATGTTCATCCCTGTGACAGCCTTTCTATCACCTGCTGTGCCGCCTGTTTGATTTGTGCGGCACATTCGCGGTAAACTTGCAGATTGCCGCCAAACGGATCAGCAATATCCGTATCAGTAAAGGTAAATAACTTGTCTTCTGCCTGCGGGTATTTCTCCAACACACGGTCATAATGTGCCCCTGTCATGCACACCAAATATTTTGCATCGGCAACGGTTTGCGCAGTCAGAACATGGGATTGATGGGCGCGGATATCCGCGCCCAATTCGCTTGCTGCCACAACCGCATTTTCAGAGGCAGGTAAACCATCTGTGGTAAATAACCCTGCTGATTCTGCCTGCAAACCGGTTTTCTGTTCCCCGCCTAATGCACGGAATAACCCTTCTGCCATAGGGCTGCGGCAGGTATTGCCTGTGCATAGGAATACAATCTTATCCATTTGTGATCTCTCCCATTTATCCTTTCGCGGTATACCAGTCGTACCCTGCGTGCGCTTCTGCAACCAGTGGGACTGCCATTTCAATTGCACCCTGCATTTCTTCGGTCAACAACTGGATTACCGTATCCTGTTCTGAAACCGGCGCTTCTAAAATCAGTTCGTCATGCACCTGTAAAATCAGTTTGGTTTTTAACCCTTCTGCCCGCAGGCGTTTCCATACCCGCAGCATGGCAATCTTGATAATATCCGCCGCTGTGCCTTGAATCGGTGTATTCATCGCGACCCGCTCGCCAAAAGAACGGATGGCAAAACTTTTGCTTGCCAATTCGGGCAGGTAACGCCGCCGTCCTAATAAAGTTTCAACATAACCTTGTGCCTTGGCTGATGCCTTGATTTCGTGCATATATTTGTCTACCCCGGGGTAGGTTGCCAGATAGTTTTTGATAAATTCCCCCGCTTGCTTTTTGGTTACGCCAATATCCCCGGCAAGGGCAAAATCTGAAATGCCATAAACAATGCCAAAATTCACTGCCTTACAGCTTGACCGCATTTGCCCGGTGATCTCGTCCACCGGCACACCATATACTTTGGCTGCTGTTGCCGCATGGATGTCCTGTCCGGCACGGAATGCCGCGATCATGGCTTCATCCTGTGCAATATGTGCCAAAACACGCAGTTCTATCTGTGAATAATCGGCGTCAATCAAAACATGGTTTTCATCTTCCGCAATGAACATATGGCGCAGTTCCCGCCCGAGTTCTGTCCGAACAGGGATATTCTGCAAATTAGGGTCGGTTGAGGACAACCGCCCAGTTGCCGTGACCGTCTGCTGGAAATGAGAGTGGATACGCCCATCTTTAGGACTGATGACTTTTAACAATCCTTCCACATAAGTGCTTTTCAGCTTGGTAAGCTGACGGTATTCCAAAACATCTCCGACAATCGGATGATATCCCGCAATCGCTTCCAAGACCTCTGCACTGGTGGAATACCCGCTTTTTGTCTTTTTCTGCGGCGGCAAACCTAACCGTTCAAACAAAACCTCGCCAAGCTGTTTGGGTGAATTGATGTTAAATTCCCCATCTGCCTGGGTGAAAATCTTTTCGGTTAGGGCGCTGATGCGCCCATCCAGCATTTCCCCAAATTCCGATAATCGCTTTGGGTCTGCTTTGCAGCCAATATGCTGCATATCTGCCAGCACGGTCATCAGCGGCAGTTCTAATGTATCATAGAGCTGCTTGAGCTGCGGCAGTTTTTCTAACCGGCTGTGGATTTCTTCATATAATTTTTGCACCGCTATTGTCCATTTGACAAGCTGCTGCGCATGGCTGTCGCGTCCGCCTAGCGGCGAAAAAGCATCCTCTTTTTCAAATTCTGCATCCGGCAGTTCCAAATTCAAATAGGACAATGCAACCCGCTGTAAATCATAAGTGTTTTCTGCCGGATTGAGCAGATATGCCCCCAAACAAGTGTCAAACACAATGCCTGTGGGCTGTATGCCATATCCCATCAGCCAGACCAGCGTTTCCTTTGCATCGTGCATGATTAACTTTAATTTGCCCGAAAATAACCGGCGCATTAGCTCAAACCATTCGTCAGATGAAAAATCACTTTCTATCAGCACCATGGCGCCTTGTTCATCAAGCAGGCAAACAGCTTGCCGCTGGGCTGTCAAATATAAATATACTTGCTGCCCCTCATCTTGTTGTATGCGCGCAAATGCCGTTTGGATATCAGCGATGATTTGTATATCCGGCAGCGCTTCCGCCTGCTGGAACGCGCTTTCTTGCCCGGCGCTTAATCCCAGCCGCTTGATAAAACTCTTAAACTCCAACCGGGTCAGCAGCGCATATAATCCTTCTTCATCAATCAGTTCATCCGGCAGATTTAACGGGTCTAACGGCAACGGCGCTTCACGGTCAATCGTTGCCAGCCAGTAGCTGTCCCGCGCGCTTTGCTGCCCGTTTTTGAGCTTTTCCCGCACCCCTTTTTTGATTTCCGGACTGTCAATGTTTTCATATATCCCATCCAATGTGCCAAATTGCAGCAATAAATTCATTGCTGTTTTTTGCCCAATGCCAGGCACGCCTGTAATATTATCCGAGCTATCCCCCATCAGCGCTTTTAAATCGATAAGCTGCACCGGCGCAAACCCATATTCTTCCCGGAATAATGCTTCATCATACTTTGTTGTGGTGGTTTGCCCCATACGGGTTACAACCAGGCGTACTGCCGTCTTTTCACCGATTAACTGCAAACTATCCCGGTCACCTGTCACAATCACGCAATCATCCCCATGGGTTTCCACAATGCGGCTGATTGTTCCCAATAAATCATCAGCTTCATAACCAGCCAGTTCACAGCATGGAATGCCTAATTTGTCCAGCACATCCTTCATCACAGGTAGTTGTACCGCTAATTCATCCGGCATTCCTTTGCGGGTCGCCTTGTAACTTTCAAACTTTTTATGCCGGAAGGTCTTTTCCCGTACATCAAAACATACTATCGTATGATCGGGCATTTCTTCCTCCTGCAATTTGAAAAACGTGGACAGGAACCCATAAACCGCATTTGTATATAACCCTTCATGATTTGTCAGCAGGCGCACGCCATAAAACGCACGGTTCAATATGCTGTTGCCATCAATCACCATTAGTTTCATTTGTATTTTCCTCGTTCCAAACAGATTCACACCAAAAAACCAGCCTGTGTGTTTGGCGTTTCCCGTTTATTATACCACAATTGTGGGGAAAATTTAAGAGGATGTACTTTATTTTCTGCCGTGACGGGGGGATAAATGAAGTTTTTCGGCCGCCTTTTTTCAAAAAGGCGGCGGGGTGCAGGGGCAGCGCCCCACCAGGGTGTGGGTCAGCGCCCTGCCAGGGTGTGGGGCAGCGCCCCGCCAGGACGGAACGTCCTGCCCCACTGGGCACGTTCACAAATAATTCATAATTTTTTTGCCAAAAACCCTAAAATCCCTCTTGCATTCCTGTCAAGGCTGTTGTATCA
>CAXHNU010000163.1:0-6131 GCA_964017555.1 uncultured Butyricicoccus sp.
GCCGCTTGCCCGCGCCCGCGAAACAGCGGCGCGGTATGGCTGGCTGGACGCCATTTCCCTGCGCCTTGGCGCAGGGCTGGAACCCATTTCGCCGCAGGAATGCGATACCATCGCCATTGCAGGCATGGGCGGCGAAACCATTGCGGATATTTTGGCTGCGGCGCCTTGGACGGCAGAAGGCAATCATTTGCTACTGCTCCAGCCCATGACCATGGCTGCCCGGCTGCGCCAATGGCTTTGGGCAAATGGCTATGCGATTGAAAAAGAAACCCTTTGCCGGGAAGGACACCGACATTATACCGTACTCACCGTGCGCGGCGGTGCTGCCAAACAAAATATTCCCCTTGCGGAATGTTGTTTGTCGCCCGCATTGTTGCGGGCAGATGGCGCAAAAGAATATTTATCCCATTTGCTGCGGCGGGAACTGCGCGCGCTTTATGGCTTGCAGCAGGCGCAAAAACAAGATGCCATGCGGCTGGCTGAGCAGCAGCTTACCATCAATGCGTTAAAACATGGGTTGGAGGGACTTTTATGACAACAGTAAATGATATTTTGGCGTTGCTGGAGCAGTTTGCGCCAGTATCACTGGCGGAAAGCTGGGATAATGTCGGACTGATGGCAGGCGACCCCGCGCAGACAGTATCCAAGGTGCTGTGTGCGCTGGATGTGACTGAAGGCGTTGTTGCGGAAGCCATACAAAATGGCGCGCAATTGATTGTTGCACATCATCCGCTGATTTTTACATCTGTTCATGCCGTGACCACCCGCGACGCCACAGGGCGGGCGCTGATAAATGCCATACGGCACCAGATTTCCGTGATTTGTATGCACACAAATGCGGATTGTGCCGAAGGCGGCGTCAATGACGCGCTTGCCGAAGCATTAGGGCTTGCGGATATCACAAATCTGGAAGCCGGGGAAAACGGGATGCTGGGGCGCGTGGGCAATTTGCCCGCTGCTATGCAGCCGGGCGAATTTGCTGCTTATGTGAAAACCAAGCTGCACGCCGGCGGCGTGCGCTTTACCGATGGCGGGCAAACGATTTCCCGCGTCGCGGTTGGCGGCGGCGCCTGCGGCAAAATGATGGATTACGCCACCGCAAAAGGCGCACAGGCTTTTGTCATTGGCGATTGTTCTTATGATCTCATGCAGCGTGCCCAGGCTTTGGGACTGACGCTGGTGGATGCAGGGCATTTCCCGACCGAAAACCCGGTGACGGCTGTGTTTGCCGCAAAAATAAAAGAAAACTTTCAGCAGGTGGATGCCGTTTGCAGCAAAACCCATTGCGACTGCATCCAGTTTGTGTAATATTGGAGGAATTGATCTATGCCGCTTGATGCTGTCTGCCTGCGTGCGGTGCTCGCGGAACTTGACCGGAAAGCTGCCGGAGGCAGAATTGATAAAGTTTATCAGCCCGACCGGGATGAGATTGTTTTATCCATCCGCGGAACACAGGGCGCATTGCGGCTGATGATGACCGCGGAACCCAATGCGCCCCGGATTCATTTGATTGCGGGCAACCGTGAAAACCCAGCTGCCCCACCCATGTTTTGTATGCTGCTGCGCAAATATGTGCAGGGCGCAAAAATTGTTTCCATTTCCCAGCCGCTGCTGGAACGCATGGCGGTCATTACGTTGGACACCACAGATGAAATGGGCGTTCCCGTGCGCAGAGAGCTGATCTGTGAGCTGATGGGGAAATATTCGAATATTATCCTCAAAGGCGACGATGGACGCATTATAGACGCTATACGCCGCATTGACGGGGATATCTCTGGCAAGCGCCAAGTGCTGCCCGGACTTTTTTATCGGCTGCCGCCTGCACAGCAGAATAAACAGGATCCTTTGATATTAGATGGCGCACAGCTTGCTGCCATGGCAGACAAAGCCGAAGGGCAACGGCTTGACAAATGGCTGCTTGGCGCCCTTTGCGGTTTGTCGCCACTTTTGTGCCGTGAAATTGCTTATCGCGCCACTGGGGACGCCGCAAAACCGCTCGCGGAATTATCCGCCGCAGATCTCGATCGGCTTGCCGCTGTATTTGATGAATTTTTGCAGGCAATCCGGAACGCAGACTATCAGCCGGTATTGCTGACGCGCAGTGAGGACGGCAGTGTGCAGGATTTTTCCTGTTTTCATATCCGGCAATATGAAGGGCTTGCTAAACCGCATGAAATGGATAGTTTTTCGGCGCTGCTTGCCGCGTTTTATGAGAAAAAAGGACAGGCAGAACGGCTGCGCCGCCGCGCAATCGATATGATAAAAACCGTGACCAACGCACGTGACAGGCTATCCCGCAAACTGGGCGCGCAGCGCGAGGAATTGCAGCAGACCCAGGGCAGGGAAGCCCATAAACGCATGGGCGAACTGATTGCCGCGAACTTCTATCAGCTTGAAAAAGGCATGACACGTGCAAAAGTCATTGATTATTTTGATGAAGCCTGCCCGGAAGTGGAAATCACATTGGATATTCGGCTGACGCCCCAGCAGAATGCCCAAAAATATTTTAAACTGTATACCAAAGCCAAAACCGCGGAAGAAATGCTGACCAAACAAATTGCGGAAGGCGAAGCCGAGCTTTCTTATCTCGAAAGTGTGCTGCAAGCCATTGATGAAGCTGAAAATGAAGGCGATTTGGCACAATTACGCGAAGAACTCGTGCAAACCGGTGTGCTGAGCCAGAAACAAACCAAAAAGCGTCAGCAACAAAAAACATCGGTGCCGTTTGAATACCGTACCAGTGATGGGTTTTCGGTTTGGGCAGGCAAAAATAACCTGCAAAATGATTTGCTGAGTATGAAAACCGCATATAAAAGCGATATTTGGTTCCATACCCAGAAAATCCATGGTTCCCATGTGATTTTGGTTGCCGATGGGCGGCAACCAACCGATACCGCCATGACAGAAGCCGCAATGATTGCGGCGTTTCATTCCAAAGCAAGGCATTCTTCGCTGGTGCCGGTCGATTATACCGAGGTGCGCAACCTGAAAAAACCCAATGGTTCTAAACCTGGATTTGTGATTTATCATGTGTATCAGACCGCTTATGTCACACCAGATGAAGAAAAAATCCAAAGTTTACGCATTCGATAAAAAAGAAAAAGGTATGAGAACACCATGTTTCCCATACCTTTTTTCAGTTTCCGCAAATTACAGGTCCAGTTCTTTTTTCAGCGCGGCAATCATTTCTTCATATTCACTGTCGCTGAGCAAAACTGGATTTGGATTGGAAATGGCAAAGCTGCCGCCAAATTCAAATCCACCTTCATATTTCGGCACAATGTGGAAGTGCAAATGCGGGTTGCTGTCGCCATAAGAACCAAGGTTCAGCTTGGTGCAGCCCCACAGCTTCTTAATGGCGCCTGATGCAGCCGCAAGGTCTGCCATGTAATCGGTGCGTTCCTGGTCAGTGCATTCGCAAAGCTCTTTTTTGTGGCTCTTTAATGCAAGGACAGCACGCCCTTTGTGCGCCTGATCTTTGAACAGGTACAGTACGCCGGCTTTCATGTCGCCGACTTTGAACATCAGGTTTTCGCGCCCTTCATGATGTTCGTCACAGTAAAAACATCCCATGGTAAATTCTCTCCTTTATTCCGTTGCTTTTTTGTGGAAGACGCGTTTTTGCCGCTTCCCATATCAGTATACACGCCTTGTTTGCAGATTTCCAGCATAAAATTTATTTTTATGTAAGGGCTTCCGCCGGTGCACAAAACTTTTTTATTGCTATGTGCTTTTTCACCAAATTTCCTATACATATCTGTCACGGAGTGATATAATACTACTAAGAAAACCATCATGCGGGCAGCTTGCCCAGAAGCGGCAATGATTTTTTTAGAGAAAGAAGGAATTTATCAATGAAACGAGTCGGTATCTTAACAAGCGGCGGCGACTGCCAAGGGTTGAATGCAGCAATCCGCGGCGTTGCAAAAGCACTTTATGGCGAATTTGGCACAGATGTTGAAATCTATGGTATCCGGGACGGCTACCGCGGGCTGATTGAGGGCGATTACAAACTCATGAGCTCGCATGATTTTTCAGGCATTTTGACGCTGGGCGGCACCATTTTGGGCACATCCCGCCAGCCATTTAAGCTGATGCGTGAGCCGGATGAAAAACATGGTGATAAAGTTGAAGCCATGAAAGGAAATTATAAAAAAATGAAGCTGGACTGCCTGGTTGTGTTGGGCGGCAATGGCACCCATAAAACCGCGCACCTGCTTTCACAGGAAGGGCTGAATGTCATTACTTTGCCCAAAACCATTGACAATGACCTTTGGGGCACAGAAATGACCTTTGGTTTTTACAGTGCGCTGGAACTGGCAACCCAGGTGATTGACTGCATCCATACCACGGCAACTTCCCATGGACGGGTCTTTATTGTGGAAATTATGGGGCATAAAGTTGGCTGGCTGCCGCTTTATGCAGGTGTTGCAGGCGGCGCGGATATCATCCTACTGCCAGAAATCCCTTATTCACTGGACAGCATTATCAAAACCCTTGACCAGCGCGATAAAAGCGGCAAACGGTTTTCGATCCTTGCTGTGGCAGAGGGCGCGCTGTCTGTGGAAGAATCTGAAATGTCCAAAAAAGAATTCAAAAAGGCACGCCGCAAACTGCCTGATCCTGCCATTTCCTATCGCATTGCGCGGGAGCTTGGTGAGGAAACCGGGCATGAAATCCGCGTTGTTGTGCCTGGGCATTTCCAGCGCGGCGGCGGCCCCTGCTCCTATGACCGCGCCTTTGCAACCCGTTTGGGTTCGGCGGCAGCACGTTTGATTGCTGACCGCAATTATGGCAATATGGTTGCGCTGCGCAATGATGAGATTGTCCCAGTGCCGCTGAGTGATGTTGCAGGCAGGTTGAAAACAGTGCCTGCGGATGACAGCATGATCCGGTCAGCACGCAATATCGGTATTTCTTTCGGCGACTGATAAAGAGAATTAACCGGCATAAGTGAAAACCCTTATGCCGGTTTTCTTTTTTTGCGGGTAAAATAAAACGCCGCATCCCCCAAAGAGGATGCGGACGCTTTTTAAACGATGGGTTTAAGCTTCTGCTTTGATTTTTGCCAGTTTTGCAAAACGCGGCAGACCATCTTCCTTGGGGCCGATGTTGTCGCCTGCGATAAGCGGCATTGCATATTCGATAAACTTTTCGTTTACGCCGTTGCCTTCGTCGTTAATCCAATCACGCGGTACTTTCTTTTCAGTGTTTGCAACCTGGGACAGCGGGAGCAGCTCGATTTCACAGTGATAACCGCTTGCATCACGGGTGCACTTAAAGCCAGGCATAAAGTCAGTTTTGCCGGCGATTGCATTTTCAACCGCTGCTTTGCCTGCCATGTAGGATTCGTCCACGTCGGTCTTGGAGGCAGAATGCGCTGCACAGCGCTGCAAAAGGCTCAATTCGATACCGCGTACCTTTGCGCCGGTTTCGCTCTTGACCTTGTCTGCCAGCATTGCGGCCAAACCGCCAAGCTGTGCATGACCAAAACCATCGGTTGCAGAAGTCTTGGCTTCGGAAACAAAGGAACCATCGCTGTAATGGATGCCTTCGGAAACAGCTACCAGGCAGTTGCCTTTTTCTTCATAAACCTTCTTGACATCGGCAATGAACTTGTCCATATCAAAATCGGTTTCCGGCAGGTAAATGAGATCTGGACCAGCACCCTTTGCGGTTGCAAGACCAGCAGCGGCAGTCAGCCAGCCAGCATGGCGACCCATGATTTCGATGATGCAGACCATACCGGTGTCATATACACGCGCATCCTGATAGATTTCCATGCAGGAAGTGGCAATATACTTGGCTGCGGAAGCAAAGCCAGGGCAGTGGTCGGTGCCGAACAGGTCGTTGTCGATGGTTTTCGGGATGCCCATGACACGGCATTCATAACC
Source organism: uncultured Butyricicoccus sp. (assembly GCA_964017555.1). GTDB lineage: Bacteria > Bacillota > Clostridia > Oscillospirales > Butyricicoccaceae > Butyricicoccus_B. The sequence continues at coordinate 5,895 of CAXHNU010000163.1, forward strand.
GGATTTCATCATATATTTGGAAACCTTGTTGCAGGTATCCATGGAATCGTTGCCGCCATTGTAGAAGAAATAGCGGATGTCATATTTCTTGAAAATTTCCAGGATGCGTTTATAATCGGTGTCATCCACATCAGGGTCAGCCAGTTTGTAACGGCAGGAACCAAGCGCGGAAGACGGGGTGAAACGCAGCAAGCCGAGTTCTTCGCGGTCTTCCTTATCAATGTCATAAAGGTGGTC
>CAXHNU010000164.1:0-6095 GCA_964017555.1 uncultured Butyricicoccus sp.
GACACCGGTTTGTCCGTTACGCGGACGATATGGTGATTTTCTGCAAAAGCAAAGCGAGTGCGAAACAGGCATTGGAGTGATGTTGTATAAATAAAGTTGACACCTTCAACACAAAAAGAAAGTGATAAAATAGAGTAAAAAGGAAGGTGCATGAGAAATGGGAAAACAGCAACGGAAATATGAAAAGGAATACAAGGTGGAGGCTGTAAAACTGGCTAAAGAGATTGGCGTAAGAAAAGCAGCAAGAGAATTAGGGGTTCCAGAGAACACGCTTTATGGGTGGATGAAAGCAGCGCGGGAAGGGCGGCTGGATATGGGAGCTGGCAGTCACACACCCAATTCAGCCATGAGTCTGGCAGAGGAATTGGCAGTGATGCGCAAGCAGATGAAAATGATGTTGTATAAATAAAGTTGACACCTTCAACACAAAAAGAAAGTGATAAAATAGAGTAAAAAGGAAGGTGCATGAGAAATGGGAAAACAGCAACGGAAATATGAAAAGGAATACAAGGTGGAGGCTGTAAAACTGGCTAAAGAGATTGGCGTAAGAAAAGCAGCAAGAGAATTAGGGGTTCCAGAGAACACGCTTTATGGGTGGATGAAAGCAGCGCGGGAAGGGCGGCTGGATATGGGAGCTGGCAGTCACACACCCAATTCAGCCATGAGTCTGGCAGAGGAATTGGCAGTGATGCGCAAGCAGATGAAAATGATGTTGTATAAATAAAGTTGACACCTTCAACACAAAAAGAAAGTGATAAAATAGAGTAAAAAGGAAGGTGCATGAGAAATGGGAAAACAGCAACGGAAATATGAAAAGGAATACAAGGTGGAGGCTGTAAAACTGGCTAAAGAGATTGGCGTAAGAAAAGCAGCAAGAGAATTAGGGGTTCCAGAGAACACGCTTTATGGGTGGATGAAAGCAGCGCGGGAAGGGCGGCTGGATATGGGAGCTGGCAGTCACACACCCAATTCAGCCATGAGTCTGGCAGAGGAATTGGCAGTGATGCGCAAGCAGATGAAAATGATGTTGTATAAATAAAGTTGACACCTTCAACACAAAAAGAAAGTGATAAAATAGAGTAAAAAGGAAGGTGCATGAGAAATGGGAAAACAGCAACGGAAATATGAAAAGGAATACAAGGTGGAGGCTGTAAAACTGGCTAAAGAGATTGGCGTAAGAAAAGCAGCAAGAGAATTAGGGGTTCCAGAGAACACGCTTTATGGGTGGATGAAAGCAGCGCGGGAAGGGCGGCTGGATATGGGAGCTGGCAGTCACACACCCAATTCAGCCATGAGTCTGGCAGAGGAATTGGCAGTGATGCGCAAGCAGATGAAAATGATGTTGTATAAATAAAGTTGACACCTTCAACACAAAAAGAAAGTGATAAAATAGAGTAAAAAGGAAGGTGCATGAGAAATGGGAAAACAGCAACGGAAATATGAAAAGGAATACAAGGTGGAGGCTGTAAAACTGGCTAAAGAGATTGGCGTAAGAAAAGCAGCAAGAGAATTAGGGGTTCCAGAGAACACGCTTTATGGGTGGATGAAAGCAGCGCGGGAAGGGCGGCTGGATATGGGAGCTGGCAGTCACACACCCAATTCAGCCATGAGTCTGGCAGAGGAATTGGCAGTGATGCGCAAGCAGATGAAAATGATGTTGTATAAATAAAGTTGACACCTTCAACACAAAAAGAAAGTGATAAAATAGAGTAAAAAGGAAGGTGCATGAGAAATGGGAAAACAGCAACGGAAATATGAAAAGGAATACAAGGTGGAGGCTGTAAAACTGGCTAAAGAGATTGGCGTAAGAAAAGCAGCAAGAGAATTAGGGGTTCCAGAGAACACGCTTTATGGGTGGATGAAAGCAGCGCGGGAAGGGCGGCTGGATATGGGAGCTGGCAGTCACACACCCAATTCAGCCATGAGTCTGGCAGAGGAATTGGCAGTGATGCGCAAGCAGATGAAAATGATGTTGTATAAATAAAGTTGACACCTTCAACACAAAAAGAAAGTGATAAAATAGAGTAAAAAGGAAGGTGCATGAGAAATGGGAAAACAGCAACGGAAATATGAAAAGGAATACAAGGTGGAGGCTGTAAAACTGGCTAAAGAGATTGGCGTAAGAAAAGCAGCAAGAGAATTAGGGGTTCCAGAGAACACGCTTTATGGGTGGATGAAAGCAGCGCGGGAAGGGCGGCTGGATATGGGAGCTGGCAGTCACACACCCAATTCAGCCATGAGTCTGGCAGAGGAATTGGCAGTGATGCGCAAGCAGATGAAAATGATGTTGTATAAATAAAGTTGACACCTTCAACACAAAAAGAAAGTGATAAAATAGAGTAAAAAGGAAGGTGCATGAGAAATGGGAAAACAGCAACGGAAATATGAAAAGGAATACAAGGTGGAGGCTGTAAAACTGGCTAAAGAGATTGGCGTAAGAAAAGCAGCAAGAGAATTAGGGGTTCCAGAGAACACGCTTTATGGGTGGATGAAAGCAGCGCGGGAAGGGCGGCTGGATATGGGAGCTGGCAGTCACACACCCAATTCAGCCATGAGTCTGGCAGAGGAATTGGCAGTGATGCGCAAGCAGATGAAAATGATGTTGTATAAATAAAGTTGACACCTTCAACACAAAAAGAAAGTGATAAAATAGAGTAAAAAGGAAGGTGCATGAGAAATGGGAAAACAGCAACGGAAATATGAAAAGGAATACAAGGTGGAGGCTGTAAAACTGGCTAAAGAGATTGGCGTAAGAAAAGCAGCAAGAGAATTAGGGGTTCCAGAGAACACGCTTTATGGGTGGATGAAAGCAGCGCGGGAAGGGCGGCTGGATATGGGAGCTGGCAGTCACACACCCAATTCAGCCATGAGTCTGGCAGAGGAATTGGCAGTGATGCGCAAGCAGATGAAAATGATGTTGTATAAATAAAGTTGACACCTTCAACACAAAAAGAAAGTGATAAAATAGAGTAAAAAGGAAGGTGCATGAGAAATGGGAAAACAGCAACGGAAATATGAAAAGGAATACAAGGTGGAGGCTGTAAAACTGGCTAAAGAGATTGGCGTAAGAAAAGCAGCAAGAGAATTAGGGGTTCCAGAGAACACGCTTTATGGGTGGATGAAAGCAGCGCGGGAAGGGCGGCTGGATATGGGAGCTGGCAGTCACACACCCAATTCAGCCATGAGTCTGGCAGAGGAATTGGCAGTGATGCGCAAGCAGATGAAAATGATGTTGTATAAATAAAGTTGACACCTTCAACACAAAAAGAAAGTGATAAAATAGAGTAAAAAGGAAGGTGCATGAGAAATGGGAAAACAGCAACGGAAATATGAAAAGGAATACAAGGTGGAGGCTGTAAAACTGGCTAAAGAGATTGGCGTAAGAAAAGCAGCAAGAGAATTGGGGATTCCAGAGAACACGCTCTATGGGTGGATGAAAGCAGCGCGGGAAGGGCGGCTGGATATGGGAGCTGGCAGTCACACACCCAATTCAGCCATGCGTCTGGCAGAGGGATTGGCAGTGATGCGCAAGCAGATGAAAACGTTGGAGCGTGAAAATCGGCGGCTAAGCCTTGTTTGAAAAATAAATATTGCACAAATGATAAACAAGTGTAAAATAGAGATATGAAACGATATGAATTGACAAAAGAACAATGGGAACGCGTAAAAGCGGTGCTGCCGCCGGAAAGAACAGGGAAGCGAGGGCGTCCCCGGAAAGATGACCGAAAGATGCTCAACGGGATGCTCTGGATTGCGCGCAGCGGGGCGCAGTGGCGGGAATTGCCAGAGGCGTATGGCCCCTGGCAGTCTGTGTATGCCCGATTTGCCAAATGGCGGGATGACGGCACACTGGAAGCCATATTCCACGCATTGTCCGCAGATGCGGATATGGAAAACCTGAGTTTGGATTCAACCTGCATCAAGGTTCATGAAAGTGCCAACGGAGGGGAAAAAACGGCGAATAAGGCAGTTGGACGAACCAGCGGCGGGTTAAATACAAAGCTGCACGCAATCGTGGATGGACTGGGGAACCCGGTTGAATTTATGCTGTCTTGAGTGCTTTTTCCAAAAGCTCAAATGGTTTCGCAGAATCGCTACCAGATATGACAAACTGGATGCTTCTTTCCTCGCCTTTGTTTACCTCGCTTCTATCGCTATTTTGTTGATTTAGTACACCTTCCGCGATTTTTCAAACAAGGTCTAATCAGTGGTTCCCTAAGTATGGTGGTCATTTTTAGAAGTAAACCCGTAGCGGCAGCAGCATGATCAAAAGCGATCGCACACTGTAAAAAAGTTGCTGACAGGTTGGAGGATAACATAATGAGTAAAACAGTTTATGGAAGCATCCTTGATGCGACAGAAGATATTATTTGCCATCAAGTAAATTGCCGGGGTGTAATGGGCGCTGGTGTCGCAAAGGCTTTATGTCAGCGCTGACCTATGATAAAGCATCAGTATCAGTGGTTTTGTAAAACGCAGTTTCATGGCAGATCACAGGACTTGTTAGGCAAAGTTCAGATTGTGAATGTTGCACCTGATAAGCAAGTTGCAAATATCTTTGGACAGCTTGATTTTGGGCGAAACTCACATAAAAAGTATACGGATTATACCGCGCTGACGAATGCTTTTCATACCATTCGGAATACATATGCGGGAAAATCTCTGGCATTTCCCTATAGGTTTGGCTGTGGGCTGGCAAACGGAGATTGGGCAGTTGTTTCAAAGATGATTGAGATTTATTTTGGGGATATGGACGTTACAATTTATCGGCTTGCTAAATGAGGAATATGTTTATATTCCGGAAGAACCAACGCCGCTTGCGCCAATGACCCCAACACCACTGGCGCGCCTGGATACAACTCCAAAAACCGATGATCCAAATCATCCATGGTTCTGGTTTGGTCTATGCTTCGCATCAATCTTTGGGATTGGGCTGTTAAGGTCTCGTAAAAAGGAAGATGACAAATAAATATTGAAAAGCCAATTCTGGCTTTTCATAAATGAATGAACATCGTTTTGCATTCATGAACGGCACCCCATCTGTTAGATAAGTATGGTATACAATCTAGCAGGTGGGGTGTTTTACTATGGCAAAAAAAATAAACGCTATATATTAAAATCCAAGGCGCTGATAAAAGCAGTACACGCATAAAAATGAAATGTTCGGTATAATGCCTGCATGATAGTTTGCGGAATGGCTTGGGTAAGATCTTCTAAATTGGACGCCCTTCACTGGTGATTGAATATGACGTTTCATGAAAACGATAGCCGCATTTGCAAAGATTATTTTGCAGAAAATATGGCGGGTGTACGTCATGCTGCTTTGGATATGCGCAAAACCCATCCTGAAAAAATAACCTTTGTCAGCGAAGGCTGCCGCTGTTTTTATACTACAGATTTCATGGTAAAGGGTTTATGTTCTATTTATGTGTAACCCTTGTGACACTGTGATTTGGTGCTTGACAAGCAGGCAGTGCCATTGTATACTAACTGTATCATTACTGATAGTACACTTAATACACAGGAGGTTGTACACATGAAATTACGTGGGATGATTGGGTTTTTGTTTCTGATGGCGGCTGGTTATGCCATATTTGATATCACAGGCGCATCGCCAGCCAATTATATCATTGTTAAAGACTTTGCTGCGACTGCCGATGTCCATCTGATTCCGTTTATGGATATCTGGGATATTTTATGTACAGGCGATATTTATAATATTCTGCGCAATATTGGCGGTAATATTGCGTTATTTATGCCGATTGGCTTTGTTTTGCCGCTGACTTGGGATGCTTTCCGGAAACTTTCTCGCACCATAGTTTTTGGCGTATGTGTTAGTATTTGGATTGAAATTAACCAGTTATTTAACTACCGTGCAACTGTTGTTGATGATGTTTTACTAAACGCTTGCGGCGTATGGTTCGGCTGGCTATGTGCAAAGGTTATCTTACATTTTATCCATTTTCACCAAGGAAGTATGAACCGCTGGTATGCGATCCCGGCAGTGGCTGCTATGTTGGTACCATACTTGCTGCAAACGGGATACGAAATGTGGTTTTATTTGACGCAGTGGTGATTTTGCGTTAAAATAATCA
>CAXHNU010000165.1:0-1587 GCA_964017555.1 uncultured Butyricicoccus sp.
TCCCACGGGATAATCTCGTCCATGATCTCCAGAAATTCTTCCCGCTTTGTCTTCTTTTTCCGATAAGCGTATTCCATGTCGCTAAAACTTTCCTGTTTCATGTCACGCGCCCCCTTTTCCCCTATTATACCACACCTTCCTGACTCATGGAGGATTAAATCAGGGGCTCCTTAATCCTAAAACAGGTGTCGAATACTGGCCACCAGAAGGTCGATGTTGGAGAATTGGAGAAAAGGAATATTTAGAGCTTTTACAACACCATAGAATTTTTAGTAAAACAAGAAATATGGTATAATAGTAGCAAGGTGAGGAAGATGCTGCATAACGAAGCGAGGAATCTGCTGGTAGAGGCATATGCGAAAACACATGACGCAAAAACAGTTGCATTGGCCTATGGGATATCTGTGCCGACAGTATATCGGTTGGCAGAACAAAAAGCCAAAACAGGAAGTGTAGATTTACGCGTGAATAAGCGAGGACGTAAGCAAGTGCTGACACCGGAAGATTTAGAAAGAATTGCAAAGGCAATAGATGATCAGCCAGATATTACACTGGCAGAAATCGTAGAGAAATTGGAATTGCCAGTTGGAATCGAAACAGTACGCCGGAGAATCCTTGCAATGGAGTATCGGAGAAAAAAGAAGATGATCCACGCTTCAGAACAGGAGCGTCCCCGATGTGCAGGTCAAGAGAGAACAATGGAGTGGATTTGCGAAGACAACACAAACCTCCCATCTGGTTTTTCTGGATGAAAGCGGCGTCAATATCAATATGGTCAGACGTTATGTCTGGGGGAAAGGGGGTCAGCGGGTGGTAGACCACGCGCCGCTGAGCACTCCGAAATCCACAACCATTTTGTCTTCCATTCGTCTGGATGGAGCAATGGTGTTTACAACTTTTCAGGGCGGCACAACAGCAGACAAATTCCTGAACTACTTGAAAGATGTTCTGATTCCCACCCTCCGACCTGGTGATATTGTGGTCATGGACAATCTCAGAACGCACCATATCCAAGCGGTAGGCGATCTGCTTCGAACTGCCGGAGCAGAGGCCCTTTATTTGCCTGCGTACAGCCCAGATCTGAATCCGATTGAAAAGCTTTGGTCTAAGGTGAAAGCTGTTTTGAGAAAGCTTCGGGTCCATTCCCCCGCTGCGCTTGATGCGGCTATTCGCTTTGCCTTTCGCTGCGTTTCTGCTCATGATTGTATTGGATGGTTTTTCCATTCCGGCTATTGTTTATTTTGAGAATTGCTCTAATGATTTCGCGTTTCAAGTTGTTCATTTTGTGTTTCTTTCTTCCTGGTGAATATTTTATCGTCAGGAAGAAACGGAAATAATTCTCAGAATACAGATAACCCAACACAAGATTGTAAAAAACTCTATTTTTCATACAATTGTATTGTAAAGAAATAACTGTTACGCTAAAAGGTTAGGGAAAAATAAAGAAAAGCCCGATATCGGGAAATAAGCAAACAGATATCACAATTTGCAAACTTTAAGCTAACAAATAAGGGAACCACTGATTAAAGCTCCTCTCAAATCACATGCAATCGAAACATGATACAAAACCTAAGTATAGAGCCATAT
>CAXHNU010000165.1:3779-5994 GCA_964017555.1 uncultured Butyricicoccus sp.
GCGTCCACAATGCTGCCGCCACGCATCATCCGTCCAGCCTTCTCCAGGCAGCGGCTGATGGCGTCAAAAAACAGTTTGCCTATTCCCTTCTCCTCCAGCAGATGACGGAAGTGCAGCAGGGTGGTGGCGTCCGGTACGTCCTGCTCGAAAAAGTTGATCCCCATGAACTTCCGCATGGCATAGCTGTCGTAAATGGCATCTTCCACGCCCTCGTCCGACAGGCTGAACCAGCATTGCAGCAGGTACATTCGCAGCATGGTTTCAATCCCGATAGGCGGACGACCACGTTTTCCCGTGGGATAGTGGGGCACGATCAGAGATACCCATTCATCCCACGGAATAATCTCGTCCATGATCTCCAGAAATTCTTCCCGCTTTGTCTTCTTTTTCCGATAAGCGTATTCCATGTCACTAAAACTTTCCTGTTTCATGCCACGCGCCCCCTTTTCCCCTATTATACCACACCTTCTTGACTTATGAAGGATTAAATCAGTGGTTCCTAAGGAAAATAAAAATCCCGCTCAGCAGTGCGAACGCTAAGCGGGATTCATATGGGGTACTGAAAAATTTTCATCCTTTCCAGTATCCCTATTTTATTATACTTTTGTGTGAATAGAAAGGGGGTATTTTTATGAAGCAACAAAAAAAATCGTGGTCAAAACGCGGTGATTTATGCGCGTTATTCTTCGCACAACCAGACAGAACAAAGTATAGAAGGGCAACTGCGTGTTTGCTATGAATACGCCAAGCGGGAGGGTTATACCATTTTGTTGGCGAATACATAGACCGTGCGATATCCAGCAGGACAGATGACCGACCGGACTTCCAGCGCATGATAGCTGATTCCCGCAAAAAGGCATTTGGATATGTGATCGTCTATAAGTTAGACCGTTTTGCCCGTAACCGTTACGACAGCGCCATTTATAAACACAAGCTGAAACAAAACAATGTAAAAGTTATTTCAGCGATGGAGAATATCGGCGACAATCCAGAAAGCCTTATCCTTGAATCTGTACTAGAAACCAGCGCGGAATATTACAGCTTGGAGCTTGCGCAAAAAATCAAACGCGGTATGCGTGAAAGCGCCTTAAAAGGGAAGTTTTGCGGCGGCGGCATCCCCGTTGGATATAAAAGCATTGGCGGGCAACTGGTTCTTGATGAAGCGAAAGCGCCTTTTGTCAAGCGTGCCTTTGAACAATATGCAGCAGGCGTGCCAAAGCGGAAAGTTATTGCTGAATTAAACGCCGCTGGACTGCGCACCCGCGGTGGTAAGCCTTATGGGGATACCGCTTTACAAGTTGCTTTCCAAAATATATTGGCGTTCTGCGCTGGGATGATATTGTCATCGAAAACGCTCTTCCAGCTTTGGTTGACCGAGAAACCTTTTACAAAGTACAAGAGCGCCAACAGAATAAACGCCAGGCAGGAAAGAACAGCGCAAAAGTAGAATATCTGCTAACAGGAAAGATATTCTGCGGATATTGTGGCAGTACCTTTAATGGCACATCCGGGCATGGGCGGCATGGCGATATGCACTACTACTATTATTGCCGCGGGCGGCGGAAACATAACGGCTGTAAAAAATCGCATGAAAAGCGAGATGATCTGGAATGGTATCTTGTGCGGTAAACTGTGCAGTATGTTTTAACGCCTGAACGGATGAAAACAATTGCCAAAGCGGTTGTTGCTGAATATAACAAAGAATTTAACAGTGATAAGGTCAAAGACCTTGAGCGACAAATTGCCAAACTAAACCGCGACCTTGACAAATATATAGAAATGCTGCTTGATATATCGCAGTCAGCCCGTTCCCGTATTTATAAGAAGATGGAAACAATTGAAATGCAAAAAACTGACTTGGAAATTGATTTATCCAAATTGCGCATTGCCAATCAGATCCGCTATACAGAAGCAGAAATTGTCGCATGGGTCGCATGGTTAAAACAATTCTGTAAAGGTGATTTGTCCGATGTCGCATTCCGCCGGAAAATTATCGACACCTTTATCAATTCTGTTTATGTATATGACGACAGGATTGTTATATTCTATAATATCCGCATCCGCGGCGGCAAACAGGTTTCCTACACGGATATGCTGGATACAACTGGCAGCTGCTATGATGAACGGCTAAAACCTTGTGGTTTTGGGAATGAAATTATAAACACGAAAAAGAGGTCGGACACTGCTGCCAGTGTTCAACCTCTAAATTCATTGG
>CAXHNU010000166.1:0-5921 GCA_964017555.1 uncultured Butyricicoccus sp.
TTCAGATTTTGACCACCATTATGCAGACAAACCAGCCTGTTGCCGGCGTTTCCTATTCGATTGAAAAACTGAATGGCAAACGCATGGGGACATACACATCCGATAAGCAGGGGCTGCTGTATGTAGACCTTGTACCGGACACTTATGTGGTCAAACAGATTTCTGTGCCGGATGGTTATGAAGCTGAAACATGCAGCCGGAATGTCACTGTGCTGGCAAACAAGACAACACGGATTGAATATATGGTCCGTCAGTTGTCCAGCATGAGAATCCGGATTGTGGACGCCACAACCGGGCAGGGCATTTACAATATGCGGCTGCTGCTGAAAACCGAAGCAGGCGACCTGGTTGGCGAATATATCACAAATGACATGGGGTATATCCGGCTGGATAAGGAGTTGGCGGATGGGTATTATACCCTGGAAGCAATCAGTGTGCCGGATGGTTATCGTACCGATGGCATCCCCAGAACCATTCAAATTCTGAATGGTGAAACAACAGAAGTGAACTGGTCTTTCTCGCAGGATGTCGGGCAGATCCAGGTTGTGGTCCGTTCTACGGATTACAACGATATGCTGGATTTGCCGGAAGAAAGCCTGCTAAGCGGCGCAGTCTTCGAGATTGTGAACCCAGACACTTATGTTGTAGTGGATACCATTACCACTGGCGCGGATGGCGTTGCGGCTTCGGCTCCGCTGCCGCTTGGCAGATATATCGTCCGGCAAAAGAGCGCATCCGCTTATTATGCCGCCAGCGATAAGGAAACTGAAGTCAAGCTGAAGGTTGCAAACGATGTGGTACGGATTGAGTATGATAACCGTTCACTGACTGTTGCACTCAAAACAGAAATCCAAAGCAACAAAAATGTGTCTGCTGGTTCGTTCATGCGGGTTGATTTCCCGGCGGTGAACAATGAATCCGACACACGGCCGGATGATTTCTACTGGCAGATTAAAATCCCGACAGATTGTGCCCGCGCCGGGACACTGTATACCGGTTCCTGGAACACCAAAGCATGGTACAAGGTCTATTATAAGACCAACATGAATGATTTCCGTGAAATGAGTGCCGATTTACTGAGCACCAATCAGAACCAGCTTGATTTGTCTTCCACTGCGCTGAATCTCCAGACAGGCGAATATGTTACCGATATCCGGCTGTCGTTTGGCACAGTCCCGGCAAACTTCAAGGTTTCTGTGAAACCGTCCCTGTATCTGTATGTCATGCCCAATGTGTACAATGGGTACAAGTGCATTGTCCGGGCAGAGGTTGGCGGCAAACTTGCGAACAACTGGCAGACTGCCACCGCATCCTGGACAACAAACATTCTCAAAACAACAACTCTGCCTGGCAGATTACCGACAACAGGTTTCTAAAAGGCAGCAGCAAAGCAGAGGCGAGGGGGTTATCCCTTGCCTCTGTTTTTTTTGTCCATTTCATTCCCATGCCGGCAGACAAAATGTGAAACACTTCATGTTTTTGCATATCATAAGGCAATCATATGATGGGATTTCAAAATAACAAACTGGAGGAAAACACAATGTCAAAAGCGGATGTTTTGTTTGTCGATATGGCAAAAAGGATTCTGAAAGAAGGGATTTCTGACGAAAACATGACTGTTCGTCCACACTGGCAAGATGGGACGCCTGCACATACCCGTAAAATTTTCGGAGTGGTGAACCGGTATCAGCTGCAGGAGGAATTTCCTGCGTTGACGCTGCGTCCCACAGCGCTGAAAGCGGCGTTTGATGAGATTTTATGGATTTGGCAGAAAAAGTCCAACAATATCCATGACCTGCATTCCCACATCTGGGACCAGTGGGCGGATGCAACAGGTTCCATCGGAAAAGCATATGGGTATCAGCTGGGGAAAAAGTATCAATTCAAGCAAGGCATGATGGATCAGGTGGATAACCTGCTCTGGCAGCTGAAACATAATCCATCCAGCAGGCGTATGGTTGCACACCTTTACAGCTTTGAAGATTTGCCGGAAATGCACTTGGAACCCTGCTGTTGGAGTGTTACACTCAATGTGATGGGGGATAAGCTGAATATGATCCTAAATCAGCGCAGCCAGGATACACTGGTTGAAAATAACTGGAATATATGCCAATATGCGCTGCTTCTTATGATGTTCGCGCAGGTATCTGGATTAAAAGCAGGGGAACTTATCCATGTGATCAGTGATTGTCATATTTATGACCGGCATATCCCGCTGATGCAGGAAATGATTGCCCGCCCGCAATATCCGGCTCCCAAAGTGCGGTTAAACCCTGCTATTCATGATTTTTATCAATTTACAGTGGATGATTTGTGGGTTGAAGACTATCAAGCAAATCCGCAGATCCGAAATATCCCGGTTGCAAAATAATTGGAGGTATCACGATGATTGCTGTTGCTGCTGTTGACCTGCTTGGCGGGATTGGCAATAAAGGGAAACTGCTTTGTCATCTTCCGAGTGATTTGAAGCATTTTCGGCATTTGACGGAAGGGAAAACTGTGATTCTGGGGCGGAAAACGCTTGAAACTTTTCCAGAGCAGAATCCGCTTCCCAACCGGGAAAATGTCATCCTCACACATGACCCGAATTTCAAGTGCGAAAACGCAGTTGTTTGCCACAGCATCGAAGAAGTGCTGGAACACTGTGCGGATAAAAATCCGGAAAATGTCGTTGTGATCGGTGGAGGAAGCGTATATGAACAGTTTTCTCCTTATATCACAAAATTTTATCTTACCCGCATTTATGAACTGTTCCCGGCGGATACCTGGTTCAGGATTCATGGGGAATGGAAAGTGACAGAGGAATCCCAGATGTATGAGGAAAATGGGGTTTCTTATCAGTATCTCACTTACGAACGGATTAACAAATAACGACATTGGAAAAGGGGTATACACTATGACAACGACTGAAAACATCATCAATGTATTGATGGAAGCTGCGGAAGCCCTGTATTTTGTGGAGAAAGATGGGGACAGAAAAACGATCCGGATTGATGCGGACTACCGGGAAACCAATGAATGGCTGCTGCCCAAAGCCTTTGAAGCGGTTGTCAGCATCCTGGAGAACCGTCATAGCAGTAATGAGTATCCGGAAAAGGATTTCCTGTACCGTATGACTGAGCAAATTTATGCGAATTATCAATGGGATATCTGGGACATTGAAGATGCAATTCTGAAACATGCCGCAGATACGCCCGAACTTACGGATGATGATGAAGACTTGCGGCAAATCCTTTGGGACACGCTGTCCATTGAACCGGATTATGAGCATTTTCTGAGCCAGACAATGAAAGTCAACCTTATTTTTGCAACAGATGAGGAACAGAATTTGGATTGCAATCTGGTGTCAGAACAAGGTGATGCGCTGCTTAGAGAAGACAAAAGAAATATTTTGTCTATTCCATCCGGACTTTCCCGCCTGCTTGAGGCGCAAGGTTATACTATGAAAGATTTGAGGAATGCGATGGACAGCTACCAGAAGCATGGATATCCTGAAAGTAAACAGGATAAGCCACAATTTCTGCTTTCACTTTGTCAGGAGCTGGAAAATCATACTTACAGTATGGGCTGCATCACAGTTTTGGCAGAAATGACTATGTATGAGCTGGCGAAGCTGCTGCGAAATGATACACAGATTACATTCCCTACGAATGCCATGCTGGGCATTTATAATTCCTGGAATGGTTCCGGCAGCTTGTTGGAAATTGAACTGGAAAAGCCGCTGACGCTGAGCAGCAAGGATATTTTCAAGATTCAAATTGAAGGCAGCAGGTATTGTTATGAATATACAGTTGACCAGACTTATGGTTTAATTGGTTCCTGCTGGAAGCCTGTTAGCTTGACCGAAAACAAGTAAACAATATGACATGAAACAAGGGAAGCATTTGCTTCCTTTGTTTTTGTCTTGTGCCGGCAAACAAAATAAAAAACACCTCATGTTTTTGCATATCATAAGGCAATCAAATAACAGGATTTCAAATCAACAAATATGGATAAAGAAAAAACAGGAGGAACATCATGAATAACATTTGCACATTTGAACACCCGGAATTTGGATCCATTCGCACCATAGAAATTAACGGGGAGCCGTGGCTTGTCGGAAAGGATGTTGCGGCAGTATTGGGGTATCGCAACACGCGGGATGCGCTGGCGAAGCGTGTTGATAAAGAAGACAAAATGGATGGGGTAGCAATTTGCGACTCCATCGGCAGGGAACAGAAACCGGTACTGATCAACGAAAGTGGTCTTTACAGTCTTGTTCTTTCCAGCAAACTCCCCGGCGCGAAGCGGTTTCGCCGCTGGGTAACATCGGAGGTGCTGCCCTCTATCCGAAAGCATGGCGGCTATATTGCCGGACAAGAGCATTTGACGGACGAAGAGCTGCTGTGTAAAGCGCTTCTTGTGGCGCAGAATAAAATTGCAGAGCGCGACAAGCTCATTGATGAGCAGCAGCGACAAATTGAAACGATGCGTCCGAAAGAGATTTTTGCCGATGCAGTTACTGCAAGCAAGGCAACAATTCTTGTTGGGGAACTGGCAAAGATTCTAAAGCAAAACGGCGTTGACATCGGACAAAACCGTCTTTTTGAATGGCTGCGGCAGAATGGATATCTCATCCGGCGGCAGGGGACAGATTACAATATGCCCACGCAGCGATCCATGAATAGAGGGCTGTTTCAAATTAAAGAAACTGCCATCAATCATTCAGATGGTCATACCACCATCAGCAAAACACCGAAAGTCACCGGGCGCGGGCAGCAGTATTTCATTAACAAATTTATTGGTGGAGAAAGATGTATTGCCGCTGCGTTGACTGCGGAAAGTACCAAAGAAGTCCATTAAACCATACGGCAATGAAACAAGGGAAGCATCTGCTTCCTTTGTTTTTTGCATAGAATAGTGCAATAGCATTCAGGGTTTCATCAAATACATATGGAGGTATCGTTATGGTACGGGACATCAATATTCAGAATATTTTCGATATTTTGGAGCAGAAAAAGCCATCAGAGGTCATGCGGATGTGCGGATACACGCCGCAAAAAGTACGGCATTTGGGGGATGGGCATATCCAATGCCTGTGCCCATTTCCAGGGCATCATGACCACAGCATCGGTTCTTTCGATTTGAACGATAACAAACGAGTAGCGAAATGTTTTTCCTGTCAGCAAGGCGGTCGTCCGATTCGGTTTTACCGGGATCTAAACGGCTTAACCAGTGACTTTGAAGCCGGCATCCTGATGGCAGAAGATTATGGACTGATTACCGCAGAGGAACGCCAGAGGATTCTGGGTTCCAAAGAGGAACGGCAGAAATGGAGCAAACAAGCAAAAACATTGGAGAAAAAAGAATCAGAAATATTGACAGAAGAACCGCCGATGCAGCCGCTGGAAGTCCGTTCTGCATTTTATGAAGAATTCATCCGGCATTTGCCGCTGCGGGAAAAAGACCGGGATTATCTACAAAAAGAAAGAGGTCTGGCAGAGGCGGATTTGAAGGATTTCTTTGGGTTTTCCAAGGAGATGGTGATATCCGCATTTGAAAAAACACAGGAAACGCTAAGGTGGACTGAGGAACAATATATCGGCATCCCAGGCGTATTCTGTTCTTATCCGACAGAAAAAGATAACGCAAACAGGACAAATAAACGGCTGCGGTTTTTTAGCTGCAAGAATGATTGTCTGGGTTTGGCAATCCGGGATTTTGAGGGACGGATTGTTGGAATACAGCTTCGGAATTATCAGATAAGCCAAAACCAGCAGCGTTATTTCTGGCTGTCCTCTGCGTTTGCAAACCGTGAAGATTATCCATTGTTTACCGATGGCAGAAGCAGCGATGCACCAGCCGGATTTGAAGCGGCAATCGGCAATCCGGTTTCTGCGATTGGTATCACAGAAGGCAAATTCAAAGCAATGGCTATGGCA
>CAXHNU010000167.1:0-5902 GCA_964017555.1 uncultured Butyricicoccus sp.
CGCTGTGCTGATGCGTACATAGCCATAAATCGACATAGTGCAAAAACTCCTATCTGTGAAAGTATGAAATTTGACGACCGTTAAAAAAGTACCATCGTATATATAAAATTATCTGTGGATAATGCAAACTTTTAATACTTTTAGCACATATGTTAAATTTGATACTGAAAGCGCAAATATAAAACCCCGCTTCATAACAGGGGGTAATTTACATTTTAAAATTCAATTCATTTTAAAGGGCAGGTAATGTACATCCGCTGAATGTACAAGAAAAATTAACCATTTGCAAAACTGATAGAAAGGTTCCGGATTATATGCAATTTCGTAGTTTTTTGATGGTTTTCATGCCTAAAAAGTTGGAAAAACTCCTTTGGTAAGGATGAGGTCGGCCGTTCAAATCGGCTCAACAGCTCCATAGCTTTAGTGCTGGAAATCAGTTAAAAACGCTGGTTTTCAGCATTTTTATTTGTTTTAAGTTCCGGTTTTACGCTTCTTTGATTTGCCCGTTTTCGTGCCCAAATAGGGCGATTCAGGCATATCTACTATGTCAGTAACTATGTCAGTTAGTCGGCTAAGTTTTTCGCCTGCTTCCGCGAATACTGCATCATCCGTATGGGTGTAAATGCTGGCAGTAATCTTAATATCGGCGTGCCCCATAAGTTGTGATGCAACATTGATAGGTACACCTGCACGTTCCAGGTCAGTACAGAAAGTATGACGTAAATCATATGGTTCCAGCGGCGGCAGGGCTTCACGCATGATGGGTAATTCCCTCTGTCCTATCAGCTGTTCTTCTGTTTCAGCCATGGCGGCAATGAATGATTTCCAATTTCGTGAAATCCAATGGGAATTAGGAATACCACCCCGCGAATTTTTGAATAGCAATTCGCCCATATCAAGTTCCGGCAAAACCGCTTGTAATGCGGGAATGATAGGTATGCGCCGAATGCCTGCTTTGGATTTTGGTTCTTTCATACCATCATATCTGCTGATGGCTTTGTTGACACGGATAAATCCACCTACTATATCCCCGCCTGTCAGGGCAACACTTTCTCCGGGGCGCAAGCCGGTGTACAGCAACAGCAGAACCCACAGCCCCGCAGGATGAGTTTTTGCAGTTTCCAGCAGGATTATCCGTTCCCTGTCAGACAGGCTTCTGTGTTCCTTTTTTGCAGATACCTGTGGTATGGTCAGATGTTTTGCCGGATTTCGTTCACACATACTATTTTCTACGGCAGTTTCAAACAGATTATACAGCAGGTTCCGGCATTTGATGATTGTATCTTCTGCCATACCTTCCATGCTGTTTAGCACCTGTTGGCAATGCACAGGACGTACCTGCCGGATTTTCATGTATCCGATATTATCTGCTATATAAAATCGTGATTGGAAAACGCAAGGGAATGGATGCGGAATAAGGCATACCAATGATGTTTGATGCGAAAAATTTAACTTTTTTTCGCGTTTTGTTTTGTACGGTTTTTCGGGTATTAGTTACAAGCTAGGCAATACACAAAACTGCTTTTCGCAGCTGATCTAATGTCAAATGCGTGTAATGCTCCGTTACATCTTTGTTGGAATGACCCATCAGACGCTTAACGTCTAATTCCGCCGCGCCGCCTGCGTGCAGGAGAGATGCAAAAGTGTGCCTGCACCAATGCGGCGTTGCCTGCGACTTGCCCAGCGCCTGCATCAGCGCTTGGAAAAGCTGCATATACCGATAATATGCAACCGCTTTCCCGGCTTGGCTATATAACCGTTCCCCACCCTCTGACAGCCAGCGGTTAATATAGGGCTGAATGTGTGGGTGTATCGGCACAACACGGTTTTTTCCGGCGGCGGTTTTACTGCCGCCTGTTAGTGTCTTTTCTTTTTCATCATACGAAAAGCGCGTGAGCGATAGAAATTCATTGATGCGGAACCCGGTGTAACACAGCACAAGCGCTGCATCCGCACCTGGTACACCATCAGCCGCCATGCGCGAAAGCTTTTCAACCTCAATGCGCGTGAATGCGCCTTTCTCGTGTTTGGCTTCCAGACTTGGCAGCTTGATAAACTGTGCGTAGTCTTTCATAATCCAGTCGCGCTCCAATGCGAAGCGCGAAAGCGCATTAATTAAAATTGCGTCTTTGTCAATGCTTGACTTGCTTAACCCGGCGCGTTCGTCATCGTCTATGATTGATTGCCAATGGTCAAGCCCAATGTTGCGAATAGGCATGGACGCAAGACGGCTGACACGCTTCCAGCTGGCTTTACACGTCGCGATAACTGATTTGCCCGCATGCTCAAACTTGTGGGCGCTCCATAGGTCGTAGACCTGCTGGAGGGTAACAGATAAATCCTCCGGCGCGGGCGCTGCACCAATGCCGCGCCGCTGGATGTAAGTTTCAAGCGCCTGCCAGGCTTCCGCCGCTGTGGCGTGATAGGATAGGTACTTTTGATGAACGCGCCCTTTGCTGTCGTGCGCCGGATAGTTTGGTTATGGTGCCGTAACCATTTGGTCTTTTCATGTTTTTTTTTCACTCCTTTTATTGATTTTTCCCGGAAAAACAGGTACAATAAAGGGCGGTGGAAGGATATAAAATCACCGCCTAATTGTTGTTGCCCGCGTGCAGTGTGCTAGACTGTGCGCGGGTTTTTAACTTTATTGATATGCGCTGTGGAAGCCGGCTGATATGGCGGCTTCTACTGTTTTATAATAGCAATCGCCAGATGCAAAATTAATTGATATTTTGTCATAGTCTGAATCCATTGGCAGATAGTATTGCCTGGTGTCTGCTTTGCATTTTATCAACGGATGGGAAACGTATTCGTAATGCTCTACTACTTTAATGCCTAGGCTTGACGCGCTTTCTCTTGCTTCCGCTGAAAGAGAAGCTGTTGTGATGAATACGCCAACAGTATGTATGTCGGGATGTTGCTTTTGATATAATGATAATGTGCCTTGCAGTTGAAATATATGCTTTTCGTGAATCTGGCTATTGCGTGACCAGCGTTTGCATTGAATGATAAATGTGCCAATTTCATTTGATACAATCAGATCGCGCCCCATATCTTTTAGACCTTCAACCGCTCCAGTATATTCTACATGATAGCCTTGCTTTTCATACCAGTAGCCAATTAAACGCTCGAAATCTAATCCTACGTCCCATTCGGTGCGCTGACGTTTGTTATATCGTTCAAGCGCAAGTCGATGCATTTGCGTGCGGGGAAGCTGCTCATATTCTTCAGATGAAAGATATGGTTTTAACATTTTGTATTCGCGGGAATCTAACGAACGAATGGACGCTGAAAGTGCATCATAGGCTTGCTGCAACTGCGAAAGTTCTTCATTTTTTTGCGCAAGTACAGTTTTTAATTCTTTGGTTTCTTTTTGCGCGGTTTGTACTCTTTGGAGGATGCAGAAGTGAATTTTTGCAGCTTTTGTTTCTGCTCGGCTTGATATGCCTGCGTATATTCATCCCAGTCTTTTTCGGTTGTAATAGGCTGACCAGTATATGGGTTATTATAACCACTCAAGATTTGCGCTATTGTTTCATCACGGTCTGTTTGATTAAGAAGCCCTTCGAGTGCAGCCGAAATTGTTTCAAATGGAGGAAATGTGCTTTCTGCGTGTGTTATATATGGCGCTTGCGAATTATGGGGTATGGGCAGAAACCGTTTTTTCAGATAAATGTATGTTGGCACGAAAACGATTAACCGAAAAGTAATATAACCAAGGATGCTTCCGTATCCGCTGTAATCATCACCATTAAGGGACTGCAGTTCTATTAGCGTGGCTAATGTAGTGATAAAGCTAATAACAATATCAAAAATAAGTATATTGCGAGTAGAATCTATAGATTTTTTATCTTTATTGCGCATATGATAAAACAAGATTGCCATTAAAATAGAATCTCCAAATACATTGATAAAGTTGGAAATAAAGAATAATGGAAGTGCGGCTGCAAGTTCGATAAAAGTTACGTTTGACTGAACAGCAATAGCGGACCAGTCAGAAAGAAAAAAAGAAGGTTCAGTAATAATCCATATAACCAGTAAAATTTTTAGTATTGTATACCATTTCATACCACGAGATGTGTTTATCATAATGTTATCCTCACGTTTTTGTTTAATGTATTTAAAGCTGATTAGAGGTTTGTAAATCTTGAAATACTTAAGCAGACGGTTAAAATAAAATGATAGAGAATCCAAAGCACAAATAATAGAGCTAAAATCGGAAGAACAAGGTTAAAAATGCTGCTGAGTATTGGAAGATGCAAAACCCAGGCGCAGCCTCTAAGATATATAGCGACTGTTTGGGCGCCTTTGAGAAATGGAACAAAGCACATAGCGATATACATTGGAATGGATATGATTGCACATAAGAAAGCAAATAGACTTATCTTATCGCGTTTTGTCATAATTACACCTTGCCCGATGTGCGTAAATAAAGCCATAGAAAAAATGATTAATAGCGGAATGGCTGAATAGCCGCTGTCCATAACGGCAACCGTACAAACTGCACAATAAAGTGCGTGAAAATATGTATAGAAAAACATTACTAAACAGCCCCCAAATTTACCCAATAAGAGGCGGGGGATTTGCAAGAGAAATAAAATCAGATTAAGAATATATACATAAGGCACAGCAAAAAGGAGATATTGCCCTATCATATTCATGTAAGTTAATATATTACTCACGTTGTAACCTCGTTTCTTTGCCCCAGTGTGCTGGCACTGGGGCGGTTTTTTTATTTGCCTTTATGCGTGTTTTTCAATGGAAATATCACTATATTTTTTATATCTGGGGCTATCTGATAAATCTGTGATATAATCGCGGATTTTTTCTTTCCCTTCATCGTTGAAGCTGCGGTAATCTTCGACTAGTTTCTCTTCGTCAGATGATAGAACCAATTTATTGATAGATTGGATTGCTTGTTTTGATTCGTCACTTAATCCATACATATTCAGGATGTTTACCTGTAACGCTGAACACAATGAAAAAAGCGTATCAATATCAGGTGTGCTTTTTCCCTGCTCCCAGGACGCTAGGTTTGTTGGGGCAACACCTATGCGTGATGCTAATTCTTTTTGTGTTAGATTTGCTTTTTTGCGGAAAATAGCAATGTTTTTTTGAATATTTTGTTTGATTTCGGACATTTGGATACCTCCTATTCACTATTATAGTAGAAAAAAACGAAAAAGCAATATCAAAATACGAAAAAATCGTATTTTCACATATTGACATTACGTAATTTTCGTAGTATTATATAAGAAAGATACGAAAGTTTCGTAGATAAAATATGGAGGTGCTTTTGTGACAGGCAAAAAATTCACTCTTATCTTTTGCAAAATGGAATTAAGCAAACTTTTTTGGCTGAAAAAATCGGCGTTCCGAAAACTACGTTAAATTCCATGTTGCACGAAAAACAACGGATTGATGTTGAAATGTATGCAAAAATTTGTGATGTTCTTGATGTTCCATTGACAGAATTTTGCGACACAGCGGCGGGGTGAACACCCCGCCCGGCACGAAAGGAGAACACACATTATGAAAATTATTCTTGACGGTTCGGACAACAATTTGGGCTGCTTGCGCATTGAATCGCAGAATGTGCCTGAAAACTTCATTTATCAGACAAGACCACTGTTTGAGGAAAAAGAGCTTGCAGGCGTGTTTATCAGCTTTGGTTTGATGGACGAAAAAGAAGGGGCGCAAAAATGACAATACGAGAGGAAGATTTATTGTTTGACCTTTGCCGGGAATATAAAAAACGCCGCAAAAAGGGCGTGAGTCATGAAGAAGCCCGCCAGTTCCGGGGGCTACCTCTCGAAACGGATGCATTTTTGGAAGGGCTTTTCGGACTAACCGAAGAACTCGAAAAGCAAGGAATGCTGAAATTCCCGAAAGCAGACGAATG
>CAXHNU010000168.1:0-1629 GCA_964017555.1 uncultured Butyricicoccus sp.
CTGGGCTGCTTCGTTTTCTTGCTCATGGTTTGTGTTCCCCTCTGTGTGTTCGCTGTTCTCATACGGGCTATCAAAGGCACTGTGGATGCCTACGCGCTTTTGGAACCGGTCTACCAGTTCGGTTAGGGACAAATCATCCAATTGCTGCTCCATCGCATCTGTGTGCGTGGGCGCCGGTTCAGGCGGCGCTTGCGGCTGAACTGGCTCGGGTTCTGGTTCCGGGGGCTGCTCGTCCGCCTCTGGGATTGGTGCATCCTGCCCTTCTTCCGCATCGTCTGTGCTTTCTGCCTGCACAGCCTCAGCCGCCGCGGGCTTGTGCAGCGAGAACCGGTCAAACAGCATGGAAAGCGGCGACTGCGCCTGCTGCGCGGGCTGTTCAGGCTCCGCATAGCCTTCTTCGTCATAACCCTCGTCGTAGCCTTCTTCATAGTATTCATCATATTCATCGTCGGCAAAATACCGCCCGGTGGCATCGCTGACAATGCGCCCGCTGTCAATCATGATAACCCGTTTTTCGAACTCGTCCACAAGTTCTTTTTCATGGGTGACAATCAGGATTGTGGTGCCCAGTTCATTGATTTTTTCAAATAGCGTCATCAGTTCATAGGAACGCACTGGGTCAAGATTGCCGGTTGGTTCATCGGCAATGATGAGGCGCGGGTTGTTGACCAGCGCGCGGGCAATGGCAACGCGCTGCTGTTCGCCGCCGGAAAGCTCCAGCGGGCGGGTACTGGCTTTTTCGGAAAGCCCGACCAGATCCAGCACATATGGCACACGCTTTTTGATGGCGCGGTTGTTCGCGCCGATGGCGCGCATGGCAAACGCGACATTTTCATAAACGGTTTTTTTGTCAATCAAGCGGAAATCCTGGAACACAACGCCAAGGGTACGGCGCAGGTATGGAATTTCGCGTTTTTTGATGGCGCCAATGTTATAATTGTTGACGACGATCCGCCCGGCAGTTGGCCGCAGCTCCCCGGTAATCAGTTTAATCAAGGTTGATTTACCGGAACCGGACGGGCCAACCAGGAATACAAATTCGCCCTCATCAATACGCAGCGTTGCCCGGTTGACCGCACGAACCCCGTTGTCATATTGCATACTGACGTCGCTCATCCTTATCACGGCAGTGTGAAACCTCCTTGCACCGCGGGGCATTGCCGCGCGGCGGCGTTGATTGGTATTGTGCAAAAAGCCTGCGGCGCACAAAATAAAGATGTGGCATAGCAGCCGCTTTGCGGATATTATACCACATCCCAATGAGGATTTCCAGAGTATTTCCCGTTTTCGGGAAATTTAATTTTTTCTTAAGGGGTCATTTGGTGCAGAAAATGCGGGGATAATGCCGTTTTTGGACAAATGTTTCCATTCTGTCACCGAATTGATGCGATTTCCTCACGCACGCCCTTCCGCGCGGCTTTCAAGATATTTGCGCACCATCAGCGCGACCTTGAACACAATCGCATGATCAAATTCCCGCAGATCCAGCCCGGTGAGCTTTTTGATTTTCTCCAGGCGGTAAACCAGCGTATTGCGGTGGACAAACAGTTTGCGTGAAGTTTCAGATACGTTCAGGTTATTTTCAAAGAATTTCTGGATGGTGTAAAGCGTTTCCTGGTCAAGCGAATC
>CAXHNU010000168.1:1729-5781 GCA_964017555.1 uncultured Butyricicoccus sp.
CGTGAAGTTTCAGATACGTTCAGGTTATTTTCAAAGAATTTCTGGATGGTGTAAAGCGTTTCCTGGTCAAGCGAATCGATAGATCCTTTTTTGAACACTTCATTTAAGAACATTTCGCAAAGGGTTGTCGGAAGCTGGTAGATCAGGCGCCCGATACCAAGATTTTCATAGCTGACAATGCTCTTTTCGGTGTCAAACACGCCGCCGACTTCAATCGAGGTCTGCGCTTCCTTAAAGGATTTTGCGATATCCTTAAGCTGGGTAGAAATTGAGCCAATGCCAATAATGCACTTGATGAGCAGTTCGGAATTGAGCGCATCCTCAATGGACTTTGCCAGCTTGATGAGTTCCCGGATATCGCTGGTCGCTTTGACTTCCTTGACAACGACAATATCCGTTTCGCTGATATGCAGCACAAAATCTTTCTGCTTGTCCGGGAAAAGCCCATTGATGACATCAATCGCCGCAACATCCACACGTTCAAGCTGATGCACCAAAAAAACAACCCGCGGCACATCGTTGCCGAAATGCAGTTCCCGTGATTTGATATAGATATCACCCGGCAGAATATTGTCGAGGATAATATTTTTTACAAACGTTGCCTTATCATGCTTTTCGTCATACAGGGTCTTGATATTGTTGATTGCAATCGCAATCAGCGAGCAGACCGAACGCGCCAATTCATCCTCCCCCTGCACAAACACAGCATATTCAAATCGGGTGGAGCGGTCTGCAATCGAACGGTAAGTATATCCGCCAAAGCGGATCATATCGCCCGCGTAGCCAAGTTCTGTCACTGCGTCTTCCCGCATTTCCCCAATGCGCGGCAAATCGGTACACGCGACAACGGCACCTGTGGCGTCAACGATACCAATTGTGCGGTCAACTGTATCTTTCATTTGCAGGACAATAGACTGGAGCAATCTGGAGGCCATTTCCGTCACCTTTCCTTTCAGGTCTTCTTTTCAAGTCGTGCATCTTTATTCCTTTATTCCATCTGGCAGGCGGCGGATAAAATCCATCATGTTGCACAAGAAACAAATCTGATTTCCCGCCATTTATTAAAATTATAACACACCTCCTGAAATTTTTGTACAAAAATTTTTAGATTTCTTTGTTAGTTTTTTAGCAATGCCGCCAGCGGTCGGTTTTGCTGGCTATTTCCCCTCACTTGCGGCGGCACGCAGCGCGGCAACTTCTTCCTCTGACAGCTCACGGTAGCTGCCTGGGGCAAGCGCTTCATCCAGCCGGAGCGGACCGATGGACAGGCGCTTCAGCGCAGCAACATGACCGCCTGCAGCGGCAACCATGCGTTTCACCTGATGGTGCTTGCCTTCCCACAGGGTGACTTCCACTGCGGTCAATCCATTTTCCGTGCGCAGCACTTCCAGCTTTGCGGGGCGGCAGACGGTGCCGTCTGCCAGCGTCATGCCGCTGGCAAAGTGCTGAGGCGCAGCCAGATCCAGCCGCCCTTCCACCTGGGCGGCATAAGTTTTGGCAACATGGCGGCGCGGAGAAGTCAGCGCATGGGCAAAAGCGCCGTCATCGGTGATGAGCAGCAGCCCTTCGGTATCTTTATCCAGCCGCCCAACCGGAAAAAGCCCTTTGCGCTCGCGTTCAGGGAACAGGGAAAGCACCGTTTCATGCAGGTTGTCCACCCGTGCGCTGACCAGCCCTGCGGGCTTGTTGAGCATATAATAGCGTCCTGTCCGCCAGCGCACCGGCTGCCCGCAAAAAAGCAGCACATCTTGTACTGGGGTGACTTTATGCGCCGGGTCACGGACGACCTGCCCATTGACGCTGACCCGCCCCGCGCGTATGGCAGCGCCGGTTTGCTTCCGGCTGCCGCACCCAAGCAATGACAATGCCTTATCCAGTCGCTGTAATGCCATAACCATCCTCCCCGTGTACTTTAGATAAGTATAGCGTATCACTTTTTTGCAAATTGCACAATAGCCTTGGCGAAAAAAACGAAAACTTTGCCGATATGATTTATGCTTTCGTCATTTTCACCGATCGGCAGCATGGGAAAAGGCAGCACCATACCGCGGTGCTGCCTTGCTGGCTATTCTTCAACATCAATCCCCATGCCCGGTGCCGCTTCCCCCTGTGGCATATCCTGCGGCTGGGATGGCTGCTGCTGCGTCTGTGGCGCGTCCTGCGGCGTTTCCGCCTGCTGTTGTGGTAATGTGCCTGCTGTGTCCTGTGAAGGCGCTGTGGGCTTCTCTGTGACCGTGCGAGTAAACCCATCCGCCTGCGCCGATGAAATATCCGCCGCAATCAAAGTATTGCGGTACAGTACAAGGTTTGCTGTGACGCCCTGTTCCCCGCTTGGGTCATTGCGCACGTTGTAAGCATACAGCATGGCTTTGCGCCCTTTATATTTTTCGAGATCCAGTCCCTGAGTTTTTTGCAGAGCATTATAAGTTTCATAAGCACTGTCAAATTCATCCGGAATACGCACTTCGGTTTCGGTTTTTGGTGTTTCATCAATTTCCCAGCCATAGGACTGCAAAAAGTTGGTTCGGTCTTCATTGGTTTTGAGTTTTTGTGACAAACTGGCTTGCCCTGCCACGCTTGCCGCTTCCGCGCCGCGCGTGGAAAGTGTTGATACCCCCCAAATCACGGCAGCAAGTGCCAACAGTCCGGCGGCAGCTTTTTTCATGGTGAATCTTGTTGCATAAACAATCATTCCTGTTCCCTCCATATCAGTATTTCCTTACTACCATGGATATGGACGGGCGTGCGGTTTTAGAACCCGGCAGGCACAAAAAAACCCAGCCATTTTAAATCAGGCTGGGTTTCTGTTAGGCTTGCGGCACGGCCTCCTGTTGGGATGGTTCCGGGCAGGTAAGTTGTTTCCAAGTGGTATCCACCATATCCATGCAGGTAAAATACACACTGGTCAGCAGGTTGGTCGGGATGCCAAGTGTTTCTGAAAGGTTGTTAATCTGCACCCAATCGGCGCGTTCATAGCTGAGCACCAAGCTATACAGTGCCCCACAGCGCCCTTCTTGGGTGAGCAGTGCGGATTTGATTTCATCAATGAGCGGCACACCGGCAAGGATTTCTTCCATCGGCGCGTCAATCAGATAGTTAAGCGTGGAAAACATCCCCATCAGATAGGCGTCACTGCGGGAAATGGGCATATTTTTTGCATAGCCCATGAGTTCACTGCAAAATGTCGCACGCATAAACGACAGCTTGAGGAATTCCTCGGAAGCCTCGTCAATCTGGTTTTCGGCATTGCTGGCACTGAGCAGATACACCCATTGTTTGAGCTGCTTGAGCCCCAATGTCATCACTGCCTGCCGGACATTTGTCACGCGGTTATATGCCGCAAAATACGCAGAGTTTGCCACACGCAGCAGACCATAAGTAAGTGTTGCGTCCATGCTGACGATCTGTTCGATTTCCTCGATATCCGGACTTTCGCGGGTGACGGCTACCATCAGCCGGAAAAAGCTGCTCTGCAAATAGCCGCTTGTATGGGCTTTTGTCGCGAGTTTACCGGCGACATAACTGCCTTCCAGCGCATCCACACTCATATTGCAGGCTTTTTGGTAAAGCGCCTCATCATCAATGCCCGTGGCAATGCACTGCTTGCCCATGCTGTGGGCAATTTCTACCACATTATGCAGGGTCAAATCGCTTAAAGTTTTGAAATTCAATTTGATATAATCAATTTCACCAATCAGCGAAAGATAGCGCGGGGCAAACTGGAACTCATCGACAGCAATCCGGTAGCCTTCCCTTTTGTACATCTGAACAAAGTGCATGGCAAGCGGATGGATGATCACGCTGTCATCAATCTGGATCACCAACCCTTCTTTTTCAAAAAGGCGCGGTGCTTTTTTCATCAGCAGGGTGGTGGTGAAGGTCATAAAGTGCAATGTACCCTTGAATATTTTCTCCACATTCTGGGTCAGGACATTATACACCGTATCGGCTACCGCAAAATCATTTGAATTTTTTGGCTGTTCGCCGCCATACGCCTGGTTTTCCCCATGGTACAGGATTTCATACCCGATGATCCGGCTGCTGGCATCTTT
>CAXHNU010000169.1:0-5621 GCA_964017555.1 uncultured Butyricicoccus sp.
AATGCTCCTTGCTCTCAAAAAAACGAAGATACATTTCACGAAGCTCATTCAAACCTCTATACTGCATAACAGGTTCCTCCAATTTACTTTGTTAATGAATGAAATATGAAAGCCCCCGCCCCAAACCCAGGGGCGGAGGCTTATGCTCCACGGTACCACCCTGATTGCCATAAAAAAACGGCATCTCAGCTTCCCTTTAACGCAGGGCAACGCTTTGTTCCTCACAAAGCGGCTCAAAAATGGCTGCCAAAGGCGCATTCCAAAAGGGCTTCCACCATCCCCTTTTTCGCTGTAAGGCGCTGCCAAAGGCTCGTTTTCTCATCGCCAGATTCCATTTTTATATTGTACCATATTTTTTTTGCTTGTCAACATGGTTTTTCTTTCTTACAGCAGGATAACAGAACGCGCTGCGGCATCCAGCCGGATATAATGCTGTATATCTGGCAAAGGCAAGGATTTATGCAGCAGTTCCATATAATATTCTGCTTTTGGAAATTCTGGTTTTCGCTTTGTGCAATACGTGCAATCAAATGCTTTACCGTATCAATTTTGCTGCGGTCTATACGCGGATAATCAAAAACGTTTCTCATATCTCTTTGGCTTCCATCACTTGTATTTTTCCGATGATATGGCGGTTAAACGCCGCCATATCTTCTGCGGGAATCCAATATTCCTGATGATATGACCGCCCAACGGTATGCACATCATACTTTGCCAGAAAGCTGTCCTCCACTTCAAACCGGGTAACATATCCCTGATAACCGGAATTTTTGTCTTTTTTATTCCAGCGGCAAGCGATTTCAGCGGCATAGCGCCAATTCAGCACAGGATAAAAAATCGGCTGTTCCGGCAAGCGCGGCGGAAAAGCAGCATAGCCACTTTCCGCGATCAGAATACGTTCCGGCTCCCCAACGGGGCGATATAATATCATGTCGGTGACTCGTCCTTCTTCTTTCTGGGTTTTTTCGGTTTTGGCGCGGGCAGCGCCGCACAAGTTGCCTGCACCAAATCCCGTAAAAATTCGGTATCTTCTAAATTTTCAACCAGCATCATAGGCTTTCCGCCTTCATATGGCTGCTCCATCCGGGCATTTGGCATCAGCTTTTGCCCTGCTTCTGTCGGCTTGACCAAAAACCGGTTATCACAAATGACCGCAAAATATTTGCCATTGCAATATACGCCATATTCCCCAAACATTTTACGGCAAGAAATTTCACCGGCCAACGCTAACTGTTCACAAATAAATGCGGCATATTCTTTTGTGGTTGCCATTTTACTCCCCCTTCTTTTCCCGTCGCAAAATCGCGAAAGCATCTACTGGGAACGGGAATGTGATGGTAAACTGCATTTCCGGATGATGGAATATATCCAGCACATTGCCTCGGGCGTCAGCGACATTTTCCGCCCGGAATGGATATGGCGGTTTGCCCGGCTGAACAAGTTCCAACATATCGCCTTGATAAAACCGGTTTTTGAGGGTAAAGGTTGCCTTTTTCCCTTCCATGCAAACCGGCATACCAATCACCTCCCAATCCCGGATATATTGGCTGTCATGATAATATTGCCCGTCCTTGTCGCCAAAGTAAAAACCAGTGTAATAATTGCGGTGGCTGACTTTTTCCACCTCATCTAAAATATCTTGCGGAAGTACAAAATCTTCAGGATTTTCATCATAACAGTCTACCGCACGGCGATAAGCAGAGGTGATACCTGCGGCATAATACGCGGTTTTATTACGCCCTTCAATCTTAAAAGATGTAATACCTGCGCGAACCAGTTCAGGGATATGTTCAATCATGCACAAATCCTTAGAATTATACAGATAAGTCCCGCCTTCGCCTTCCACCACCGGAAAATACTCATGCGGACGTTTCTCCTCCACCAAATTGTATTTCCAGCGGCAAGGCTGGGCACAGGCGCCATGGTTTGCATCCCGCCCGGTTAAGTATTGGGAGATCAAGCACCGCCCAGAATATGAAATACACATTGCCCCATGGACAAACGCTTCAATTTCCAATTCTTTCGGCGTTTTGGCGCGGATCTCCGCAATATCCTCCAGTGAAAGTTCCCGTGCCAGCACGATACGTTCTGCCCCTTGCGATGCCCAATAATTTGCCGCCGCATGGTTCAAAATACTGGTTTGTGTGCTGATATGCAGCGGTATCCGGGGTGCATACTGTTTCGCTAGCGCAATCACGCCAACATCGGCTACAATCAGCGCATCTGCCCCGGCATCCTGAAGCAGCTCCAAATATGCCGGGAGCTGTTTCAGGTCTGCATTAGACGGGATAATGTTCACGGTAATATAACATTTTACATGGTGTGCGTGCGCATAAGCGATTGCTTGGCGCAGCGCATCATCGGAAAAATTTGCCGCGGCGGCACGCATCCCAAAGGATTTGCCTGCCATATAAACAGCGTCTGCGCCATATGCAATGGCAAAGCGCATTTTTTCAAAATCACCTGCTGGCGCAAGGATTTCCGGTTTTTGTGCCATCATTCATCCTCCAGCCCCATATCTTCGTCTTCCTGTGGCTGCGGATTATTTGCCGCTTCTTCAAAAGCAGCAGCAGCCGTGCGGATATTGCGTTCATGCTCACTGTTTGTGGTTGCAAACAGATGAGAACCATCTGGCATGGCAACATAAAAATAATAATTATGGGAAGATGGATGGGAAGCCGCATACAATGCGTTATATCCTGGATTACAGATTGGTCCGGGCGGCAGCCCTTCATGCAAATATGTGTTATAAGGTGTATCAGTGTTCAGGTCTTCCCTGGTCAGCGCTCCGCTGGTACGTCCCAAACCATATAATACAGACGCGTCAATTTCCAGTTTAGGAAAACTAGAGCTGTTCAAACGATTATAAATGACCCCTGCAACCATCGGGAATTCCTCTGCAACCTTTGCTTCACGTTCCACAAGGGAAGCAATAATCACGATATCCTGTACCGAACGGTTTAAATCTTTTGCCCCTTGCTGAATGGATTCATCATAATGGTCATCGAAGTTATTGAGCATACGGTTGATAACATTTTTAACCGCATTGCCGTTTTGGTAAAAACGATAGGTATCTGGAAACAGATATCCTTCCAGCCAGCCCTTGGCAGGCGGCTGCTTATCCTGTAAGAAACTATGCTTATACGCATATTCAGACAATGCTTTTTCCAGTTCAGCCGGTGTACATACGCTGTTGCGAAGCAGGACTTCCTCAATCTGGGCAAGCGTATACCCTTCTGGAATGGTCACTTCCACCGTTTTCTTTTGATCCGCGTTGCGCAGCGCACGGACAATCTGATTATAATCCATCGCAGGGCTTAATTCATAAGTGCCAGCAAGGATATCCACATCTTTCTTGGTCACTTTAAGAAACAGGTTGAACAGCGTACCATAATTGACAATGCCGCTGCGGTCGAGTTCCTTGCTGAGTTTTGATGCAGTGGTATTCTTTTCTACCGTAAATGTAATGATATCTTCGTCTTTTACAAGCGCAAGCACATCATTTGCCGCAAATAGGGCCACCATGGAAAGCAGGATGGAAACGCCAATCACAATCACAAGATACAGCACCGCACTGGCGCAGCCGGTTGCCTGCCGTGTTTTCCGGCGGCGTGGCGTCTGGTTTTGTGAATCCATTATATATCCTCCTGAAAGTCAAATCACGCCAAAAACAGTTTTGGCAAAAAAAGCGATGATAAACGCGGCAGCCGCTGGGTTGCCTGCCAGTGCATAAAGTGCCGCGCTGTTGCGCTGCCCGCGTGCAAAATGCGGCACACGCCCCACAAACAGCAGATGTTCCACAGAACACAGCGATAAATAAACAAAAAGCAGCAGAAGCAATACGCAAAAGGATGGCATTTGCCGCCAAATGCCAAATGCACTGTATGTATCCGTCAGCCATAACCCAAACAAATAACATAAATTATTTGCGGCATGGGCAATCACCGCAGGCCAAATGGAACCATAAACAAATGTCAGCCAGCCAAATACCAGCCCGCCCAGCAATGGACCGGCAAAATTCCCCAGCGAGCCATGCAGCATGGCAAAAACCAGAGCTGTCAGCAAAATGCTCAGCCCTGTACCCGCATAACGGGAAAATACAGGCAGTACAGTGCCGCGTAAAAAGATTTCCTCTACAATTGCCGGGACAACCGCAACGGCAAGGATATAAGACAAAGGATGCCCGCCAATATCCGAAGCTTGGAACAACGCTGGGTTCATAATCGAAACATCCTGCCCTGCGAGCTGAAGCGCAAGCAGGTTAATTAAGAATGATGCAAGTGAAACCGTAATGCCAAGCCGCACGGACAACGCAACCGTTGGGAAACTAATCCGTTTTTTCGCAATCGGGCTTTTCAGCGATTCCCCACGGCGCAAAGGCAGGATCATCATGATGGTGGGAATCAAAAAGGCTGCCGCTTCCGCCAGCAAAATGCCCCACACGAGCATATCCCGGTTTAAATGGCTGCCCGCGATGGTGCCGCCTGCAATCAGCAGGCAAAAACAGCAGAAAATCGCGATCCCTGTCAAAAATGCCGATCTATTTTTCATGCAGGCAAACCACCTTACTTTCTGTCACCAAAATATCACAGGGTACATCATATTCCTGCACAGGGATATGCGGGAAAACACGGTTTTCCGCACAAAGCACCATCCGTATGGCATTGGTCTGCACCAAAAACCGGTCATAATATCCCCCGCCATAGCCAAGGCGATAGCCGGACAAATCCGCCGCCAAACACGGGATAATACAAAGACTGATTTCCACCGGGGGAATGATTGGACACGCTGGACATGGCTCCAAAATGCCGTGCAGCCCTGGCTGAAGCTGTGTCAGGTCTGTCACCCTGCGTGCTTCCATCCTGCCCCCTGGCATAGCCAGGGGCAGGCAAAGCGCTTTTCCTTGTTCCAGTGCGCCATGTAAAAGCGGATATGTATCAATCTCATCGCCAGTGGAACAGTAACAAAAGACAGTTTGTGCTTTTTGCCAAGCCGGATGCGCCAGCACTCGTTTTGCAATCTGCCTGTCCTGTACCGCCCGTACTTCCGGTGGTACTTCTGCCCGCACCTGCTTCATGCGCCTGCGCAGGTCAGATTTATTGCCCGACATCATAACAAACAGATTCCGCAACCTGTTTTGCCGCTGCTTTACCCATTACTGCGGCGCAAAGCGCCAAAGCAAAGTCCATGGCAGCACCTGCGGCACGCCCTGTGATAATACGCCCATCCACACAACAATTTTGCTGTACAGCATTGGCACAAGTCATACCATCTTCCATACCGGGATAGCAAACAGCACGCCGGTGGCGAAGCAGATCCATCCCGCCAAGAATCACTGAAGGCGCTGCGCAAATCGCCGCAATATAAATGTCATGGTCTGCGCAAAACTGTACCGTATCGCGGACAAAATCCGAACTATTCAGGTTCATCGTGCCAGGCATCCCGCCGGGCAGAATCACCATTTCCATATCATCGCGTTCCACTTCCTCGGGCAGAATATCGGCAACAACTGGTATTCCCCGTGCGCCTGTTACTGTTTTGCCAGTAATGCCGACTGTTTTAACTTCTGCCCCAGCACGGCGCAG
Source organism: uncultured Butyricicoccus sp. (assembly GCA_964017555.1). Lineage (GTDB taxonomy): Bacteria > Bacillota > Clostridia > Oscillospirales > Butyricicoccaceae > Butyricicoccus_B. The sequence goes on from CAXHNU010000169.1 coordinate 5,586, forward strand.
GAAATCAACAGGTGTCAGCGCCTCTACTTCTTCAAA
>CAXHNU010000170.1:0-5602 GCA_964017555.1 uncultured Butyricicoccus sp.
GATCCAGAAACCATGCCAATGGGGACGCTAAAATCCCTTATCTGGAGATACTTCATGATCTACTGGAATCGCCGCCGAATTTGCTCTGCCAACGATGGGCTCCCTCCTCTTGTCAAGCGTCAACTCTACTATGCTGCTTTAAATGCTGTCGCTTAGATCTTGCAGATTTTTGACTTTAATATGTCAACTGATATTGACAACATCAATGGGGAGCTGGCAGTCGCACACCCAATTCAGCCATGAGTCTGGCAGAGGAATTGGCAGTGATGCGCAAGCAGATGAAAACGTTGGAGCGTGAAAATCGGCGGCTAAAAGAAGAAAATGAATTTTTGGCGGAGGCCAGCGCTTTTTTCGCCGCCAGCCGTCGGAAATGAGTAAAGATCAGAGGATGAAATTTCTCTCAGAAAAAATGTCCGGCGGCGGAAAAGGGAAACTTTCTTTGTACTGTCGTGTACTAAAAGTAAGCCGACAAGGGTATTATCAGTATTTATCTCGGAAAAACCGTCCTTGGAAGTACCAAGGTTTAGCGAATGCTATGCGCGCGATCGTCAAAGAAGATGTTTACAATGACACTTATGGTCGAAAGCGAATGTACCAAGCAATACTGCTGAAAAAACCTGAAGATATGAAAATCCCCAGTGAGAGTACAGTCTACCGCATCATGCGGAAGATCGGTTTAGTCCACCATCCAAAGCGTAAACCAAACGGTATCACAAAGGCAGATCGTGAGGCTAGAAAGTCAGATAACCTGCTGAAACAAAACTTTTATGCAGAGAAACCTCTGGAAAAATGCGTGACCGATCTTACCGAAATAAAAACGAAAGATGGAAAGTTATACGTTTCAGCAATCTTCGATTGTTTTAATTCCGAGGTTCTTGGTCTTGTTATGGATAACAATATGCAGGCAGGATTGTGTGTACGCACACTAAAAAGTGCAGTAACTGCTCATCCAGCTCTGCGGGGAGCTATCGTTCTGATGTTGTATAAATAAAGTTGACACCTTCAACACAAAAAGAAAGTGATAAAATAGAGTAAAAAGGAAGGTGCATGAGAAATGGGAAAACAGCAACGGAAATATGAAAAGGAATACAAGGTGGAGGCTGTAAAACTGGCTAAAGAGATTGGCGTAAGAAAAGCAGCAAGAGAATTGGGGATTCCAGAGAACACGCTCTATGGGTGGATGAAAGCAGCGCGGGAAGGGCGGCTGGATATGGGAGCTGGCAGTCACACACCCAATTCAGCCATGCGTCTGGCAGAGGGATTGGCAGTGATGCGCAAGCAGATGAAAACGTTGGAGCGTGAAAATCGGCGGCTAAAAGAAGAAAATGAATTTTTGGCGGAGGCCAGCGCTTTTTTCGCCGCCAGCCGTCGGAAATGAGTAAAGATCAGAGGATGAAATTTCTCTCAGAAAAAATGTCCGGCGGCGGAAAAGGGAAACTTTCTTTGTACTGTCGTGTACTAAAAGTAAGCCGACAAGGGTATTATCAGTATTTATCTCGGAAAAACCGTCCTTGGAAGTACCAAGGTTTAGCGAATGCTATGCGCGCGATCGTCAAAGAAGATGTTTACAATGACACTTATGGTCGAAAGCGAATGTACCAAGCAATACTGCTGAAAAAACCTGAAGATATGAAAATCCCCAGTGAGAGTACAGTCTACCGCATCATGCGGAAGATCGGTTTAGTCCACCATCCAAAGCGTAAACCAAACGGTATCACAAAGGCAAATCGTGAGGCTAAGCCTTGTTTGAAAAATAAATATTGCACAAATGATAAACAAGTGTAAAATAGAGATATGAAACGATATGAATTGACAAAAGAACAATGGGAACGCGTAAAAGCGGTGCTGCCGCCGGAAAGAACAGGGAAGCGAGGGCGTCCCCGGAAAGATGACCGAAAGATGCTCAACGGGATGCTCTGGATTGCGCGCAGCGGGGCGCAGTGGCGGGAATTGCCAGAGGCGTATGGCCCCTGGCAGTCTGTGTATGCCCGATTTGCCAAATGGCGGGATGACGGCACACTGGAAGCCATATTCCACGCATTGTCCGCAGATGCGGATATGGAAAACCTGAGTTTGGATTCAACCTGCATCAAGGTTCATGAAAGTGCCAACGGAGGGGAAAAAACGGCGAATAAGGCAGTTGGACGAACCAGCGGCGGGTTAAATACAAAGCTGCACGCAATCGTGGATGGACTGGGGAACCCGGTTGAATTTATGCTGTCTTGAGTGCTTTTTCCAAAAGCTCAAATGGTTTCGCAGAATCGCTACCAGATATGACAAACTGGATGCTTCTTTCCTCGCCTTTGTTTACCTCGCTTCTATCGCTATTTTGTTGATTTAGTACACCTTCCGCGATTTTTCAAACAAGGCCTAGTGCTCGTCAAAAAAATAAAATCCTGACGGTTTTATCGCACGAATGTGAATGCCGTGGTACTGATGCGACTGGTATCGCCTATAACTATGCTGGCAGTTTGCGCATTTTCAAGCGTCCGCTTCCCGCTCACAAAATGAGGTTCCATGTGCCGAACGGTGTGAATGTTGTCGTGGGACACACCCGTATGGCTACACAGGGGTTAGCGGAACTCAACTTTAACAACCATCCATTCCCTGGCAATCTTCCACACGCAAAGTTTGCATTTGCACATAATGGCGTCTTGTGGAACGATCAGGAGTTGCGGTTTATAGAAAAGCTGCCAGAAACTCACGTCCAAACAGACAGCTATGTTGCGGTTCAATTGCTGGAAATACAGAAAGCCCTTAATTTTAATAGCTTAAAAATAATGGCAGAAAAGGTCGATGGCAGCTTCGTGTTTACTGTGTTGGATGAACAAGATAATATTTGGTTTATTCGCGGCGATAACCCACTTTGCATTCATGATTACAATGGGTTCCTTCTTTATGCTTCCACAGGAGAAATTTTGTTAAAAGCAGAACATCGGTTGCACCTGCGGCACCAAGAGGAAATTGCAACAAAGGAGGGCGATATCTTGCGGATTGACAAAAATGGCGATATTGAACATGGTGAGTTTCTGCCGTTGCAAACTTTTCGACATCCATGGAGGCAGTTTCCATGCTGGCGGCAGCGCTATTGGCAAACCGAAAATGAACCAGAGGTTGGCATTTATGACGACCTGTTGGATGTTGCAAAAGCTATGGGTGTGTCTGATGATGACATTGAAATTCTCCTTGATTATGGCTGCGAATCAGATGAAATCGAGGATTTGCTTTATGATCCCGCACTTCTCAACGAGGTTCTCTATGAACTGCGCTCGGCTTATATTTGAAAGGGGAATATCTCATGGAATTGATTGACAAAGATGAACTTTACCGCAAGCTAGACAACATTGGTGGCTGTGGCGCAGACAAAGGCAGATGGGCTGACGGTTGGGATTGCGCTATCACGGAAGCTATACGGCTTTTGGAAGCTGCACCTATTATTAGAGCTAATGACTGTAAAAATCACAGTTATTACAAACTATCTGAAGGGAGGTGAATTGGATGAATCTGGGTAATATAATTGTGGCAGTTGGGATGTTACTGAGCGAAATTATCGACGATGACGATGATTAGCATCAAAGTAAAATAGAGGGGAGGTTCTGCCTTCCCTCTATTTTTTACATGGAATATGAAGAAATAAAGTAGCATTTTATTCCAAATAATTTTCCAGTGTATTTAAGGTAATATTGGATTTTAGAAGTTCAATTCAAAACCTCGTTTAATATCTTCCTATACAAAAAATAGGCTTTTCGTGAGTGTGCATATTCAAATTTTTTATTGTGCATTCAAAAAACGCTGGGATATCTGGGGGAATCCTCCGGATACCCCAGGCTATTTTCAGATTCAAAAGAAAATTTCTTTTTAAATCTGTATTGCCTGTATACCTGTTCACCTTATCCTGTACTGTGCGGATTTCCAGAAAAATTGATGATCATATGGAAGTGTATGTTTTTTATTTGTTATCAAATTTTCTGTTCTGCACAGTATTCCATATTAAAGACCATAGCGTTTCCTTTGCCTGTTCACGGATACAATCCTGTAAAGCATTTTCAAAAATCAGCAGTGCTAATTCTTCTTGGCATTTTTGTACACGGCGTGCCCTGTTTGCTGCAGCTGCCGCCTCAATTGGCGCAACACCTTCCCATAAGTGTGGGTCATCTGGGATATCCGGTTTGGCATAGCGGATTCGGCGGAACAAGAACGCTCTGCGCTCAGCAATAGTTACTGAGAAATCATTCCAAAGTGCATGATATTCATCAATGCGTGCAGCATTTTTCTTGATTCGTATCAAATATTCTGCATAATTGTTTGGATACAGGGATTTATAACGTTGAATCACACCCTGCTGCATCAAGTATAAATCCTCATGAGCAAGACTTTTCTGCATATCAGGAAACGCAATATCTAAAAAATGGTTTATTAAAATACCAAACTGAATCGGAGGGATATTTTTTGCTGTTTCATTCGGCAATACCTGTGTTAATGCTGTAAAAACATCTTTTTCGGGAACGGATTTCGAAAAACCTAATTCCAGCCACAGTTTTCGGCTTGCTGTATGGATAACTTTTGGAGGAGGGTTCAATATTTGCGTAATTTCACAGAAGATTCGTATTTTTGAGGCTTTTGATTCATATTGAGGCAATTTTATTTTCATCGATTTTTTGCAGATCCCTTTGAACAGACCATAAAGGTAATCCCGATTTTCGTACATTATGTTCGTAAAAAAAGAGGCTGAACCGTCCTTGTTGGGAAGTTGTGCGCATTGTGCGAGCAGACTGCAGTGATCTTTGGTCAGCGTAAAGCTTGGGATGTATTTATCCTCTATTGACGGTGTCTCCAGCCAATTTATTAATCCTGTTTGGGCATCTTCATACTTTTGAATCCGGTTCAGGCAGTCATCCAATGCTAAACAGTGCTGTACAGAAATACTGCGTTTATAATGTTTGCGCCCCTCTGAAATCCATAATAACCATCGATATTTGCGAAGTAATTCAGGGAAAACAGTACTTTGATAAAAGTTTTTTTCACTGTTAACCAATGTACTTGCATCGCATATTATTTGTTTCAAATTTTGCTTCTTTTGAATTATTTCTTCTGCTTGCTCCTGCATAACAGTCCAAACTTCAGGATATTTATCTTGAATTTGAAATTGCATACTGCATTTTTTTGCTGCCAAACGCAGCAGTGCCCCTTTCATAGATCCCTGCCTATCGAAAAAATCATGATTCTGCATATAGTGACTGAGAGAGCCATTTTCCGATAAATAACCGAAATCCTGATCAAAAAGCAGTCCAAATTCGCATAACAGAAGTTTCAGTTCCTTTTCAGATACATTGGATTTGTTAATTTCCTGAATATATTTTGTTTTTGAGTAAAACATTTCTGCATACTGCTTATCTGAACAGCGTATGGTTTTACTTACACGAAATTCTTCAATAAAATTCAAAACCTGATTTTTTCTAGATTTAGGGCTGCGAACATCTGTACTTGTCAAATTTGCACTGCCGGATGGAATTAAAACAAAAGAATCCATATTTTGCATACCTCTTTTGAGTTTTTGAAAATGGACAAAGTTCATTATACTGTTTTATAAAGTTTATAAAAT
>CAXHNU010000171.1:0-5565 GCA_964017555.1 uncultured Butyricicoccus sp.
CGGGCGGGCAGCCCATAGCCCCGGTTGACGTTGCTGCGGATAGAGTTTACAGATCCCCCATGTTACCATGGGGCATGGTGAGCTCTTACCTCGCCTTTCCACCCTTACCGGCAAAAGAACCGGCGGTATATCTCTGTTGCACTATTCCTAGGGTCGCCCCCGGCAGACGTTATCTGCTATCCTTGCCCTGTGCAGCCCGGACTTTCCTCATACCGGTCAGTGCCGGCACGCGACTGCCTGGGTTACTCACAAAAACTATTATAGCAATTCCGGGCAGTTTCGTCAAGAAAGGGCACCGGTTTTTTCGGATAAAAAAAGCCATCCGCGCAAATTTCACATGGACTGGACGGCATTTTTTATGTCACTTTTCTGGTTTTCCGGTTTTCTCAGGTTCAGTTTTACCGCCGTCAAAGCCGGCAACCAGCTCAACTTTTTCCGGGGTAAACAGGTAAGTATAGGCTGCAATACGGTTCATCTTGCCACCGAGGGTATAGGTCGTGCCGCTCAGGTAATCCATCCAGCGCCGCGCCAGCGCCGCGTCGGTATGTTTGAGGCTCAAGATAATTGCATGGTTCTGCACCAAGTGATCTGCCGCATCGCGGACGGATTCCAGCGATTCCGGGCGGAGCAGTGCAATTGTATCCACAACAGGATCCGGAACCGGTTCTGGTTCTGGGGCTGGCTGCTGTGCTGGCAGATTTTCATAATAAGCAGCATAATCCGGCGCTGTGGAAGCGGTGCTTGCTGTTGCATAGATATCCCTGGGCGCACTGGCAACAGGTCTGGTATCTTCGTAATATTCCTCTTCTTCATCGTCGCCGGTGATAACGCGGACGAAATTCTGTAAACTGTCCATAAAACCCATCAGAATGAAGCTCCTTTCCATTTGCCGGGGGGCAGTCCCGGAAAATCATTTATCAATAGTATAACACTGCAAAACCAAATTGAAAAGGGTAAATTGCCAGATTCGAGAAAAAAAGAGGCAGCATATTGGGCTGCCCCTTGTATATGCCGTACAATTTACCAGTTGAAGATGCCGGTTATATCCAGTGTTGCAAAGTAATCTTCCGGGGTTTCCGCGCGGCGGATCATTTCAGCAGAACCATCTTCGCGGAGCAAAATTTCGGCGGAACGCAGTTTGCCATTATAATTATAGCCCATGGAGAAACCATGCGCACCCGCGTCATGGATGACAAGATAGTCGCCGGTATTGATTTGGGGAAGCATCCGGTCAACCGCAAATTTGTCGCAGTTTTCACACAAAGAGCCGGTGACATCATATAAATGGTCACAAGGGGCGTCTTCTTTGCCCAGCACCGTGATATGATGGTAAGCGCCATAAATCGCCGGACGCATCAGGTTGGCGGCGCAAGCGTCCACACCGATATATTCTTTGTAGGTATGTTTTTCATGGATCGCCTTGGTGACAAGGCAGCCATAAGGCCCAAGCATATAACGCCCCAGTTCGGTATACAGGGCAACATCGCCCATGCCAGCCGGGACAAGGATTTCCTCATAAGCTACGCGCACGCCTTCACCGATGGCAGCGATATCATTTTCGGGCTGTTCTGGGCGGTAGGGAATGCCAACACCGCCAGAAAGGTTAATAAATGTGATATGCGCACCAGTTTCAGCTTTTAGTTCTACCGCAGCTTGGAACAGGATACGTGCCAGTGCCGGATAATATTCATTGGAAATGGTATTGGAAGCAAGAAACGCATGGATACCAAATTCTTTTGCACCTTTTTGCTGCAAAATGCGGAACGCATCGGTCATTTGGGCACGGGTCATACCATATTTGGCATCACCAGGGTTGTCCATCACTTGGAATCCTTCTTCGCTTTCGCCAAGGGTGAACATCCCGCCGGGGTTGTAGCGGCAGCAGATACGTTCCGGGATATGCCCGATTGCTTTTTCGAGGAACGCGATATGCGTAATATCATCAAGGTTAATGGTGCCGTGGAGTTTTTCGGCAAGCTGGAAATCCTCTGCGGGGGTATCATTGGAGGAAAACATAATTTCCTGTCCGTGAAACCCGCAGGCTTCACTAAGCATCAGCTCCGTCAGCGAGGAGCAGTCCACGCCGCAGCCTTCTTCCTTGAGGATTTGCAGCAGGCGGGGGGTTGGTGTTGCCTTTACAGCGAAATATTCTTTAAAGCCTTTGTTCCATGCAAATGCCTGATACAAACGGCGTGCATTTTCACGGATACCTTTTTCATCATAAAGATGGAATGGGGTGGGATAGGTGCGAGCCATTTCCTGTACTTGGGAAAGGGTCACAAAGGGTTTCTTCTGCATTGGTATTCCTTCCTTTGGGGTTTGGTAAGATAGAGTTTTTTTACAAATCGCGCTTGCCAAGCAAGCGTTCAAACCTGACTTGCAGGTCATATTCACGGCGGGCAGTTTCCGCTTCGTCAATGGCAAGGATATGGTCATCTTCATACCAGACAACCATGCCTTCCCCAATCATAGCTGGGGCATTTTCGCGCAAAATACGGATAAACTTCCCGGTTTCGGTTTCCAAAATGACAAAGCTGCCTTCAAACCGGTCAACTGTGGCTCTTTGTTTCATGCGGCATTCTCCTTTGCTTTTGGGAGTGTAATGACAATTGTGCCTTTTTCCGTGCTGCGCACATCCCGGATAACAGCGGCATTCAGGTTGACAAGGGTTTGCTGATGGGGGTGCCCATAATCATTATCTGCGCCACAGGATATGATTGCAGTATGCGCGTGGGTGGCTTTGAGGAAATCCAGCCCGGAAGAAGTTGCGGAACCATGGTGCCCCAGCCGAATAATATGACAGCGAATATCGGCACCGCTGTCCAACAAATCCTGTTCCACAGGGACTTCTGCGTCGCCCATCATCAGCACGCGGGTGCCATTTGCTTCAAACATACAGACGATGGACGTATTATTGAGATTATCATAGTCAGCATTTTGTGGCGGGCTAAGAAAGCGGAAAAATGCGCCGGAATCAAGTTCCAGCCGTTCCCCAGGTGTGGGGACAAGCACAGAAACGCCTTGTGCTTCCACCATATGCAGCAAGTTTTCATACGTCCGGGTTGTATGCACTGCGCCAGTGGTATAAAACGTGTCCACAGGGAATGCGGCAAGGATTGTACTCATACTGCCGATATGGTCGGCATGGGGATGGGTCGCAATCACGGCACGCAGCCGGGTGACGCCTTGGCTGGCAAGGTAACTGACCACCCGTTCACCCATTTCCGCAGAACCGGCATCAATCAGCACAGCCTGCCCTTCTGAAAGGAACAAGGTGCAGTCCCCCTGCCCGACATCAATAAAGTGGATTGTGGTATCCGCAGAAAAGATAGGGGCAGGGAAATAGTGGAGCAGAAAACTGCCCGCCAGCACAAGTAGGACAAAAACCGCTGCAAAGGGAAGGAAAGCGCGTCTGCGCCTGGGACGGCGCATTTTATGTGCCACAGTATCCCTCCTTTGTTATGCAGGGCATTAATCTTTGCAAGTTTGGTAGGATTCAAATTCAGAAATGATTTTGGGTTCAGGTGCAGGGGTCAGCAGGCTGACAACAATAATGGCAATCAAGCCGAAGCAGAAGCCTGGCACAATTTCATATAAATCAAAGATACCGCCGGAAAGCTGTGCCCAAACGATGGAAGTCACGCCACCAACAATAATACCGGCATAAGCGCCGAATTTATTGGTACGCTTCCAGAACAGGGAACAGAGCACAAGTGGACCAAAGGCAGCGCCAAAACCAGCCCATGCATAAGATACCAACCCAAGGACGGTACTATTCTGGTCAGTTGCGATAATCGCAGCGATAACAGCGACCGCCATAACGCAGATGCGGCTGACCCACATCAGTTCCATTGGGGAAGCATTGGGGCGGATTTTATTATGATAAAAGTCTTCAGTAATTGCAGAAGCGGTAACAAGAAGCTGGCTGTCAGCCGTAGACATGATCGCGGCGAGGATAGCGGAGTGGAAAATACCGCCAATGAATACTGGAAAGATTTTTGACACCATTGTGATATAGATTTCTTCCTGTTTTGCGCCTTCCAGCAGTATATCGCCAAGGAACATACGCCCAGAAACGCCAATAAGCACAGCGGCAGTTAAAGAAATCACAACCCAAACGGTTGCAATACGGCGGGATTTTTTGATTGCATCCGGCGATTCAATTCCCATAAAACGGACAAGGATATGTGGCTGACCGAAATAACCCAGCCCCCAGGCAACCAGGGAAATAATACCCATTGCGGTATAGGGTACATTGGTCTGTCCATCGACAAACATATTCAGGAAATTAGGGTTAAAATCGTTCACTTGATTCAGGAAAGGTGAAAAACCGCCCATGGATTGGATTGCGATAGTTGGCACGGCAAGCACACAGAAAAACATCAGCAGACCTTGGAAAAAGTCTGTCCAGCAAACGGCAAAGAAACCGCCGGCAAACGTATAAGAAATGACAACGACAGCGCCGATAATCAGTGCGGCAACATAACTGATGCCAAAGACAGAAGAAAATAGCGTTGCACAGCTGACAAAACCAGATGCGGTATAAAATAAGAAGAAAATAAGGATAAATACCGCAGCAATAACAGAAACCATGCCAGAATGGTCACGGAAACGGTTTTTGAAGAATTGCGGCAGTGTGATTGCGTCGTCAGCGACTTTGGTATACTGGCGCAGGCGTTTTGCAACAAATAACCAGTTGAGGTATGTACCAATACCCAAACCGATTGCAATCCAGCCAGCAGAAATGCCGGAGAGATATGCGGCGCCAGGCAAGCCCATCAGCAGCCAGCCGGACATATCAGAAGCTTGTGCGGACATAGATACGACCCAAGAGCCGAGCTTGCGCCCGCCAAGGAAGTATTCTGTGGTGGTACGGTTCTTGCCATAGAAATACATACCGATGCCGATCATAAACAGCAGGTAGCATACAAATGCAAGAACAACAGGTAATTTTGCATACATTGTTTTTTCAGTCCCCCTAAAAGACAGTTACTTATTTCACGTTTATTATATCGGAAATGTTTCTGTAATGCAATATCAGAAATGCAGGTTTTCTTTTTACACATTTCATTTTCCCCACTATTTGCATCAGAAAAAGCAAAAAAACAGGTATTTTTCGGCGTGAAAAAAGGGGTATAAGGGATAGAAATTAAAAAATTGTGTTTTTTGAAAAAGATGCGAAACGGGGGAAACAAATGCCGTAACCGGCAGATGAATATTTACAGTTTATCAGGCACATACTGGTGGTAAATACGCAAAGGGGTGAAAATTTATGAACCGCATTGTATTAACGCTTGTCATCATTGGTGCGCTGAACTGGGGCATTTTGAGCATTGGCGGGCTGGATTTGGTTGGCTATTTATTTGGCGGGCAAGGTTCCGTAATCAGCCGTATCATTTATGGCATTGTCGGGCTGGCAGGCATTTGGGCGTGCAGCTTTTATTTTAAACTGCGCAGCAGCTCACAATCCTCTTAACGTTTTTCCGTTTTTAGGAACACAGAAGCAGCATATCAGGGGTATCTTTATGATAAAGGGAAATCCTCAGATATGCTGCTTTGCTGCCA
>CAXHNU010000172.1:0-5531 GCA_964017555.1 uncultured Butyricicoccus sp.
ACAACAAGGAAACGAAAACACACGAATGTATCATTGAAACGATAGAGCATTGACAAAATTAGCCCGCTGGGATATCCCCAGTGGGCTTTTCTCATGCTGAAAATATGATATTTTTGCAGATATCCGCATATAATAAATAAAAAAGAGGAGGCATACTTTATGAAAAGGGGATCTTTTCGTGATAAGATTCTTTTTACAATTTTTGCGATTATCTTGTTCCGTATCGGCAGCATTTTCCCTGTCCCATGTATTGATGCCGAAGTACTGAAAACCGCCATTGGCGCAATGGATGGGACATTGTTTGGGTTCTTCAATATGATGTCTGGCGGCGGATTGTCACAGGCAAGCATCTTTGCCATGGGCGTATCGCCGTATATCAACGCGAGCATCATTATCCAGCTGCTTACTGTTGCAATCCCAGCGCTGGAAAACAAGAAGAAAGAAGGGGCAGAAGGTGTCCGGAAACTGAACCGGCTCACACGGTATGCAGCAATTATTCTGTCCATTGTACAGGGATATGGATTCTATGCCATGCTGTCCAAATGGAATGCGCTGAAATATACTGGGGCTATTCCGGCATGGATGATTATCCTGTCCTTTACAGCAGGTTCATTTGTGGTCATTTGGCTGGGTGAACAGATTACGAAAAATGGGATGGGCAATGGTATTTCTATTATTCTGGTAGCAGGTATTTTATCCGGTTTGCCGGGGAAGGTTCTGACACTTAGTCAGATCGAGCCGAAATACTGGATTGCTGTTATTGTTCTGCTGGTTTTCGCGGCGATGGTTCTGGTTGTGCTGATGAATGACGCAGAAAAGCGTATTCCGGTCATTTATGCCCGTTCTGCTGCGGCAGGGAATGCAAAACAGACATCCAATTTGCCGCTCAAGGTCAATATGTCTGGCGTCATGCCAATTATCTTCGCATCCACGATTTTGAGCATTCCGAAAACGATTCAGATGTTCATTCCTACGATCTCCAATCACGCGATTGCATCAAAAATCATTGGGTTTTTCGACCAGACATCTCCAGTATATGGACTAATTTATTTGCTGCTGATTTTCTTTTTCAGTTCTTTTTATGTCAGCATCCAATATGACCCAGTGGAAATGGCAAACACATTAAAGCAGCAGGGCGGCATGATTCCCGGATTGCGTCCAGGCAAACCGACAGCAGATTACTTGAAGAAATCCATGAACCGACTTGCTTTTATCGGCGCATTATTCCTTGGTATCATTGCGGTTCTGCCGATTTTCCTCAGCGCTGTCTTTCCTGATTCCGGCTTTTATATGGGCGGTACATCGCTGCTGATTATCGTTGGTGTTGCCATCGAAACTGTAAAACAAATGGAAACCGAACGGCTTGCCATGAAATACAGATAATAACGATTGCCTGTGCGATGAAGGCTGAGCTGCATTATAACCATATACTTTTCTTGCGGTCAGCATAATCTTGGCACAGCCTATGACTTTGAGGAATATCAGCGGAATCATTTCAAAATAGCTGAGTTTTGGAGCAAGCAACAAGAACGGAAACCTATATAATAGCAAATGCGATGGTGCCCGATACACCATCGCATTTATTTTCTATAAGTACTTTTTCATTAAAGCTGACTATGGGAGCGCTTTACAGTAACCTGATTCTCCCCATCATTTTCCCAAGATTCCATGACCTTTTGGACCGGGAAAAGTGTATCATAGCTTTCATTATGAGCAATCAGAATAACCTCTGAAAACCATTCCATTCTTGCAAACAGATAATCGCCAGCATCCGTTTTGAGAACCAAAGCAGAATCAAAAGCTATCACGATTTCACTATTATTGATAGTAACTTTATCCTCTACAATCTCAACTCCAAGAACAATGCTGTCAATTATAGTTGTTTCTATGTCTGCCACAACCGCTGGCTCAAATGACGAATCAGCAGAAACAAGAATGCAGGAAAAGCAAGCTACATCCTCATTGAGTTCAGGAGAAAAGCATTCTTCATTTGACAAATCAATAATGTTGTCACTGAAGCACAGTCGGATATTGCCATAGGTTGAACCAGGCACATCATCTTTTGCACATTCATACTTCAAGAATTTTTGCTCAACTACACCTTTAAGCATACTGAGCATATCCGAAGAAAACTTTGCCTTTATCATTTTTAATGCTCCTGATATGAATAAGATTCTTGCTTAGATAGGTTTCTTTGTGCTTACTGTCCATCTCTTTCTCGGGAGGGATTTCCAACTGAAAATCAAGAACTAAGATGGGTAAAATGTTTTCAAGAAACTGAATAACCAGAAAGTACAATTCGTACTACAATCCAATATCTCGCTTCAACTGCTGGATAAAGTTATGGATAGGTTTCCTGCCGAGTGGTGCTGCTTTGTAGCAATTCATGTATCTGACTTTCCTCCCTGTAAAATCCTTTTAATAGCTTCGGCTTGTTCATTATTGATGTCGTAGAATTTTCTGGCGAATAATACTGCAAGTTCTCTTTTACACATAGCAGCACCATAAAGATTCATTTCGACACTCTCTTCAGTATCTGTTATCGCAAAGGTAAATCTCTCTTGTTCTACAACGCTTAACTGATAAAGGTCACATATTTTCTTGTTCCATGTAGCAGGCATTTTCTTCTTCCCGTTTTCTACAGCAGAAAGAAATGCAACAGACACATCCAACTTATCAGCCCTGTCCTTTAGGATTTCTCCATGATCTATTCTAAGTTTTCTTAAAAATTTACCGATACTTGTCAACATAGTAATTGCTTTCTTATTTTACAGATCTCCATCATGCTACTTATATCATAGCACATCCGCAGCATTTTATCAATCTATAAGTTGAAAATATTCTTTATTTGGTTAATTGTTGCAAGTACTTTTTGCCGGATTTGCTCGCAAAAGAAGCGGTGCAGCCCACTATGTGCTACACCGTTTCTTTTATAACCTACACAAAATCTTCCTTTAGACTGTTCGGCTAAAACTGCATGGACTTTCTTTTTCCTCCAGAGTGCATAGAATAAAGAAAAACACTAATTGGGAGGAATTATGATAAGGAAACGATTTGAAACACTTTTTGGACAGTTTACAGCAGAAACGGCAGAGCAATATTTTTACCCTGTTTGCGGCACAGCATATGGGATTCATACGCTGTTCTTTCTGCTGGGTTTCCTGTTCAAGAAGAATTTCTTGATAATGGAAATCCTATCAATGGGAATTGGGATTGCTGCATTTCTTCTTTTCTGCAACAAACTGAGTGAGCAAAAGCAGAAAATCGGGTTTTTCTTCTTGCAGGCATACCCGTTTTCCATGATTTCTTCACTGCTCAGCGTCCCGATTTTCAAGATGTCAGAGAAATTGGCACGGATGGGGACAGGCGGGAGTTTATCTGTCCTTGCAGTGATTTTAACTTTTTTAACGGCAGCCTGTCTGATTGCTTTCTACCTTTCCGAAACTGGACGGAATACAGTAACAAGCATCAAAGAAAAACTAAAAAGCGAAAGCCCTGGCGACCCAGCAAAGACAGGAAAGCCAGGAGATGTTGTGCTTTGCATGGAAAAAGAAAGCGGTAAAGCAGAAATATGGCCCTATAAAGACCGGTTTCTCCATATGCTGATTTTAGGTGCAATCGGCACAGGTAAAACATTACAGACCATCCTTCCGCTTATCAATCAGGATATGAAGAATCTGGAGGCTGGCATCACTGTGCTGGAACCCAAAGGGGATCTGGCACAAAAAGCAGCAATGATGGCAAAGTATTATGGCAGGGAATGTATTTACTTTGACCCATCTTTCAAAAACTGCCCCCATTTCAATCCGCTGTTCGGCAAGGAAGCGGATGTGGTAGAAAATATGGCGACAACATTCCGGATGCTGAACCCGGATTCCCCGCAATTCTTTCTGGACTTGAATGAACAGTTAATGCGCAATGCGGTTAAAGTTTTGAAACGATTAGACAAAGCGGAAGGTGTAGACGGCAGGCATTCCACATTCATTGAACTCAGCCGGCTGCTGCAAAACTCCGGCGGCATCGGGCGTAAGATGGTTGTTGAATTTTCCCAGATTACTTCCCGAACGCAGGAAGAAGCCAAGGAAAATGCGGATATCGCGTCATGGTTCCTGAACGATTATTTTGCGGAGCGAAGCAAGGTTTATGAAAATACCTCCGGCGTTCGCTCTCAAGTTGCGAAACTGGTTTCCAATGAATATTTGCGTGAAGTTTTGAACCCAGATTTCGACGCAGGGCAAAGGAATGAGATTGATTTTGATAAGCATCTTGCCAGCGGCGGCGTCATCTGTATTTCCACTGCGCAGGGTGTTTTGCGTGATTTGGGCAAATATCTGGGCTATTTCATCATTTTGCAGCTGCAATCTGCCGTATTCCGCAGACCGGGCAATGAAGATACCAGACGCCCTCATTTCCTGTATATCGACGAATTCCAGACCTATTCCAACCCCGGATTTTCCGATATGCTGACACAGGGACGGTCTTACCGCGTAGCGTCCCATTTGGCAACGCAGGCACGAGCGCAGATGGCAATGGGCGGTGGACGGGATGGTAAAAACTTTGTGGAGCTGGTTTCCACCAACGCCAGAAATATTGTCCTGTATCCCGGCTGTTCCAAGGATGATGCAGAATATTATTCCAAGCAGTTTGGCGAATATGAAAAGGTAGAAGTGCAGATTGGCAAAAGCTATAAGACTTTTAACCTGTTCACTGGCGGATTAGATCGTTTGGGGCATCTCACAGAAACTGTACGGGAAGCAAAGAAAATGACAGAAGTCTTTTCACCGTCAGATCTGATTTACCGCCCATTTGGTGAGATTGTCTATTGCATTATCAAAAACAATTCCATTCAAATTCCAAAGGTCGGAAAGATTGAATATATTCCGAAAGATCTGAATGACACACTAAACCAGATGATTGACGAATATGTACGCGAAAACTCCAGAGTTGCAGGGGAAGAAGCCGACAATATGGAAACTGAAACAGATTCCAATTTTGAATTTGAAGACCCGGCAGCAGAAGATTTACGCCCTGATTTCATGGAGAAACCAGTACAAAACCATGAATCCGAAGATGTTTTCTTCCATGAGCCAGTGCGAGATGAGATAGATCCTCTGGAAGAACCTATGGATGAATTGGAAGCAACAAAAGATAAGCGAAAAGGCAAAGATTTGTTTGAAGACACCTATTTTGACGATTGTATGGATGATGCGGAAAATGATTTTCTGTTATAAGGATACACCGCATGGAGGATGGGGAAACTCATCCTCCTATTTGTATTTTTTAACAATACATCAGATCTGCGAATAATTTTCAAACATCCTGCATATGATAGAGTATACACGAAACATAGGGTTTCAAAGAACCAGCACGAGTGCAAACCAACGAAGCCGACAGGGCTGATGCGCAAGGCTGCAGTAGGGGAATCCGTTAAATATCGAAAACAGGCGATGTCAAATGCCTGTGGGTAGCTTTTTTGCTGTTTTTCTGCCGACCCGACACAAGGCAAAAACCAAGTATTGCACAGCTGACGC
>CAXHNU010000173.1:0-5508 GCA_964017555.1 uncultured Butyricicoccus sp.
GCCTTAACAATACAACCTGACGTCATATCTGCTATTTGTACTCCTGCCACACCACACAGGAAAAATCGCATCGGGGCATCCCCATCTGCCAAATCCTGATGCAATACATTTGCATTATAAATCAAAAGGTCGCCTGGTTCGCTATGGTACTGCTGCCCACCAATGGTATGTACCCCATGCCCCCAGTATACCAGCCCAATTTCAGCAACATCTGCATGGCTATGGATCGCACGTATTTTACCACTGTTATCAACTTCTGTATTCGTCAGATATGCCATACGGAACAAGTTTTCAGAATAATGGCTGGATGGGACAGGCGGAACTGCGTGCATATGCACCATACAAAAAACCTCCTTGATTTTTCCTTGCCAGTGTGCGAAATAAGGCTTCTTATTTTTATTATACCAAAACCTTAAATAATGTGCCTTGTCTTATTTGCAGTTTAACAGCAAAAAAAAGCGTCTTTTCATACGATATTTGCAATCTATAATTTGGAATATGCGTTTTATTGCGATTGCTGTCGAAGGGGTGACGCAAAATCAAGCGGTATTTTTCCATATACATTCGAAATGGTTTAGGATGTCCATATGATATGCACGCTGGTGATATTACAAGGGTTGTATCTTTGCGTGGCTTCTGTTATACTTTGGCGTATAACCATAATGCAGAAAAGGAAGGGAACCCTATGACGGTACAGGAAAAATATATGAAAGCCGCCCTGCGGCTGGCGCAGAAAGCGGCTGATGAAGGCGAAGTGCCTGTTGGTGCAGTGGTTGTCTATGATGGAAAAATTGTTGGACGGGGACGCAACCGGCGTGAAACCCGAAAAGATGCCCTTTGCCATGCTGAACTTGAAGCAATCCATAAGGCTTGCAAAAAATTAGGCGGCTGGCGGCTGCACCAATGTGATTTATATGTGACTTTGGAACCCTGCCCAATGTGTACAGGTGCAATTATTAATGCGCGGATTAAAACCGTATATTATGGCACACCTGACCCAAAAGCTGGCTCCTGTGGTACGCTGGCAAACCTCTTTGCGTTAGGATATAACCACAAGCCGGAAGTTGTTGCCGGGCTGCTGCAAGAGGATTGCGCAATGGTTCTGCGTGAATTTTTTCGCGCATTGCGCCTGCGCAAAAAAGCAGAAAAAACGAATGCCGTTTAAATTTAGATGGGATATTTGCGAAACAATCCCGGCGAAATGCCGACATTTTTCTGAAAGCTATGGATGAAATTTTCCTCGCTGTTATAGCCGATATGATAGGCAATTTCTTTCACTGACATTTGGGTGGATGCCAGCAGTTGTTTTGCTTTATCAATGCGCCGCAGCACAATATATTCATAAGGTGAATAGCCAGTATAGCCTTTGAACTGCCGGGAAAAGTGGGACGGGCTGAGGTTGACTTCCCGTGCAACAGCTTGTACGCCAATGGGTTCAAATAAATGGCGGTTCATATAGCGTATCGCCTGTGCCATGCGGCTGTTTTCCTGCGGGGAAGCACTGCCATCCACCAGCAGCAGACACAACAAACGGTGCAGCATTTGCGAACAGCCAGCCTCGCTGGGGCGTTCCCCTGACGCGCAGCTTGTTAAAAATTCATCCAGCATTCCTAATATTTCGGGATACGCTGGCGGTGAAAACACGTGCCGCCCACCGCGCGATTGTAAAATACGGGCATAAAATTCCTGCGCATTCAGCCCATTAAACAGCAGCCATGTAAATTCCAAGCCGTCCGATGCGGTATAATGATATGGTTCGCGGCAGTCGAATAACACAAGTTGCCCAGACGCTGCCAGCACAGGCTCACCGGATAATTCCAGTTCCATTGCACCGTCCTGTATGGCAAATAACATGATATTGCGGTTATGGTCACCCTGCAAGGCGATTTCTGAACGGTAGTTGAAAGAATATAAATGGTTGCAGAAATAATGCCCACAGCGGGTTGGATAATAAAATAGTTCACGGGCTAGTGATGATGGGGTAAAAAAATAACGTTCTGAAGTCTGATGGACACCGGCTTCCGGGATCAGCATGGGCTTCACACTCCTTTCCATTATGGTAGCAGAAGGCATCAAAAAGCGCAAGCGGCAAAACAGCAGGATTTCGCAGTCAAGGGGCGGTTTCTATCATTGCAATGGCGCCTCCCGTGTAGTATAATAAGACCATAAGAAAGAGCAAACCCCAAACTGATTGAGGAGGAGAAAATCCATGAAAATCGCATTTGATGTTGACGTTCTCGCCAAGCAGATGTCCATTAACGACATGGTACATCAGGTAGCAGACTGGGGCTACAAGTACATTGAGCAGTCCCCACACCCGCGTATTAATCCATTCTACAAGCATCCGTTGTTCTCGGAGGAATGCGAGGCAGAATATCGCAAGGCACTGCGTGAAACCGGCGTTGAAATTTCGTCGTTTATTGTTGTTTACCGTTGGTCTGGTCCAACCGAAGAACAGCGCCAATTTGCCGTTGAAAACTGGAAGAAGATTATCCAGATTGCTGTAAACATGGGTGTACCGGTTATTAATACCGAACTTTCCGGCGACCCGAACCAAGCAGAAATCTGCAATGGTATGTGGTTTAAGTCTATGGAAGAACTGCTGCCGATTATTGAACGCGAAGGTTTGCGCGTTGAAATTCAGTCGCATCCATATGATTTCTGCGAACTAAACAATGAAACGGTTGATATGGTAAAATCTTTCCGTTCCAAGAACCTTGGCTATGTATATTCCTCCCCGCATGGTTTCTTCTATGACCAAGGCAAGGGTGATGTTCGTTCCATGCTGCGTTACTGTGGGGATGAACTGACCCATGTATTGTTTGCGGATACATTTAACCAGACTTTGGATTGCCGTTACATTGCAAATCCGCCCTGGCTGAACGCACGCGGCAAAGCTGATGTGACAATTCACCAGCATCTGATGATGGGTGAAGGCGATGTTGATTTTGCGGGCATTTATGAAACCCTGCGCGAAATGGACTTTGCGAACAAGCAGCTTGCAGCGAATGCGCCGAAGGTTGGCGGTGATAACATTGCTTGTGTATCAATGTTTGGTTTCCCAGAGAAAATGAACGAGCAGGCACCGGCTGCCCGCGAACAGATTGAACGCGAACTTCTGGGCAAATAATAAAGGCTATCATTCTTCCTTCTTCTTAATAATTCAAAATTTCTCACAATGGGATGCCGCCTGCGCAATTGCGCTAGGCGGCATTTCCCATTTCGTCTGGCACTGCGCTGTTACTGCGGTGTATGCCCTTACGTTTTTCGCCTGCGCGGCGCGCGCCAAAGGGATATCATCCCTTTGGAATCCCTTCCTGACGCTGCCCATACAATCTGCATTCTTTTGTGGTTTTTTTGTTAAAATGCTGTTAAAATGCCGTGAAGATTTATATTTTCTGATGTTTTTCACTTTGGATTTATGATAAACTGTTACTGTTCTGAAAATGACAAGTGAGGTGGCAGATTGAAAAATACCTGGATAAAACTGCGTGAAAAACTTTCAGAATCTCTGAATGCTGTACTCCCGATTATTGGGATCGTATTGGTGCTTTGTTTCAGTGTTGCGCCAATTTCCCCAAGCATTTTACTTTGTTTTCTAATGGGGGCTGTACTGCTGATTGCTGGGATGATGTTTTTCACCCAAGGCGCTGAAATGTCCATGAGTCCTATGGGCGAACGGATTGGCAGCGCAATGACAAAAAGCAAAAAGCTATGGTTCGTCGTGTTGCTATCATTTTTGCTTGGTTTTATTATTACGATTTCCGAACCCGATTTACAGGTACTTGCCCAACAAGTGCCCTCTATTCCTAGCATGGCGCTTATTTTAGCGGTTGCTTTTGGTGTTGGGGTATTTTTGGTCATTGCATTGCTGCGTATGCTGTTTGGCATTGCATTGCCAGCGCTGCTGATTGTATTTTACCTGCTGGTGTTTGGGCTGACACTTTTTGTGCCAAAGGATTTCTTAGCGGTTGCATTTGATTCTGGTGGTGTCACCACCGGTCCTATGACTGTGCCATTTATTATGGCAATGGGTGTTGGTGTTGCGGCGATCCGTACTGACCGTCATGCGGCAGATGATAGTTTTGGGTTAGTTTCTTTGTGTTCGATTGGGCCGATTCTGGCTGTTTTAATCCTCGGTATGATTTATCATCCGGAAGGCAGTGCTTACATCCCGCCTTCCATCCCGGAAATCAATAGTTCCACAGAATTATGGGCATTGTTCCGCGTTGGGTTTCCGACTTATATCCATGAAATTGCGCTTTCCCTGCTGCCGATTATTATATTTTTCGGGGTGTTTCAAGTTACCATTCTAAAAATCAGCAGGCGCAAGCTGCTGCGTATTATTGTCGGGCTTGGTTATACATATATTGGGCTAGTGTTATTCCTAACTGGTGCAAATGTAGGCTTTATCCCCGCTGGCAATTATTTAGGGCAGGTTATGGCGGGGCTGCCCATCCGCTGGGTAATTGTTCCCGTTGGCATGATCATTGGGTATTTTATTGTCCGTGCGGAACCTGCTGTTTATGTGCTTAACAAACAAGTTGAGGAAATTACAGATGGTGCAATCCCTGCTGGTGCAATGGGTGCCAGTTTGTCCATTGGTGTTGCGGTTTCCCTTGGGCTGGCAATGCTGCGCGTGCTGACAGGCATACCGATATTATATTTTTTGATTCCAGGTTATGCGATTGCAATTGGATTATCATTTTTTGTACCAAAAATCTTTACAGCGATTGCGTTCGACTCTGGCGGTGTTGCTTCAGGACCGATGACGGCAACTTTTCTGCTCCCATTTGCACAGGGCGCCTGCATTGCCGCAGGCGGCAATATTGTAACAGATGCGTTTGGTGTGGTTGCCATGGTTGCTATGACCCCACTGATTACAATACAAATGCTGGGCATGGCATACAAACTGCGCAAACGTCACAGCGAAAAGAAACTATCTTCCCTTACGCCTGCCATGGCGTTTGAAATGCTGGATGATGATGCAATTATTGAACTTTAACCTGGAGGGAATGCCAAAATGAGTGAACTTTATTTTATGGCTACCATTACGGACCGAAATAAATGGCGGCGTTTCCGGACCTTTTACCGGGGTTATGGTATTGATATTACGCTGAGCACGGTTGGCACTGGCACGGCTGCCAGTGAAACCCTTAGCTATTTTGGGCTGGAAGAAACAGAAAAAGTAATTCTGTTTTCATTTGTGACAAAAGAGCTTTGGCACACCGTGAAAGAAGGGTTGGAAAAACAAGTCCGGATTGACGTCCCAGGCACTGGTATTGCGTTTATTGTTCCATTAAGCAGCATTGGCGGCAAAAAACCGCTTGCATTCCTAACCCATAACCAGTATTTTGAGAAAGGAGAAGAATCCACATTGCAAAACACGACTTATGAACTGCTGATTGCCATTGCAGAGCAAGGATATACCGATTTGATTATGGATGCGGCACGCAGTGTTGGCGCGGCAGGCGGCACAGTCATCCATGCCAAAGGCACTGGGATGGA
>CAXHNU010000174.1:0-5439 GCA_964017555.1 uncultured Butyricicoccus sp.
CGGCATTCCATATTTCTTACATCCGCCAAAACCCAGCCGGATTATAGCGCATTAACAAATTCCTTAAAAGCATTGCCGCGTTCCATAAAATTCTTAAAACAGTCAAATGATGCACTGGCTGGGCTTAAAATGACAATCTCCCCTGGCTGTGCAACACTATATGCCGCACGGACTGCCGCGGATAAATTCGGCGTGTCAATGATATCCGGCTTGATGGGATTGCTGCATCCCTCCACACAAGCCCGTATTTTAACCGCTGTTGCACCAGTCAAAATGAGTTTGCTGACGTGCTGGCATATCGGTTCCCCTAATACATCATATGGAATATGCTTGTCATAACCGCCCGCAATCAGAATGACTTTTTGTGGGAAAGATAATAATCCCGCAATGGTGCGGGTCGGGCTGGAGGCAATGGAATCATTGTAATATTTTACGCCTTCAAATTCCCGCACAAATTCAATGCGGTGCTCTACGCCGCCAAAGGTATGCGCAACCTCAATAATATCCCGGTCAGTGCAATATCCTTGTACAATCGCGGCTGCCATCATCACATTGGAAACATTGTGCGCACCTGGTATGCGGATATGGTCGGCTGACATCAACGCACGCGATAACCCATTTTGCGCAATATGAATGACATTATCCTGCAAATAAACGCCTGTCTGCGGTATGCCTTTTTTGGTACAGCCCCAAACTTCACAATTTGGGTTCAGGGTTAGTGACTGCGTCACTTCATCATCCAAATTGATCACAATCCGGCTGCCCTTCGTTTGATGCGCATAAATTGCGGTTTTTGCTTGCACATATTCGGCAAAGTCTTTATGATAATCTAAGTGGTTGGGCGTCAGGTTGGTAATTGCAGAAACTGCCGGGCTGCACTGCATCCCCATAAGCTGGAAGCTGGACAACTCAACCACCGCAATATCATCCGGCTGGATGCTGTCCACTTCGGGCAATAACGGCTTGCCAATATTGCCGCCCAAATGACAGGTATGCCCCGCGTGCTTTAAAAATTCATAAACCAGTGTCGTGGTGGTGGTTTTGCCATCCGAACCGGTTACCGCAATGATCGGACATGGGCAAACCGCAAAAAAGAGTTCCATTTCACTAGTGACAATGCCGCCGCGCGCCCGCACTTCCCGCAGGGCGGGATGTTCCGGATATAACCCCGGTGTGCGGAATATGATATCTTCATCCAAATAATCTAAATAATCTTGCCCAAGGGCAAAAGATACGCCCAGCCCTGCCAGTTCTGTATAACGTTCACCTAAAGCTTCGGTATCTTTTTTATCATGCACTGTCACCGGCAGGCCGGCTGTGCGCAGCAAAGCAATGAGCGGGGTGTTGCTGACACCCGCGCCAATGACGGCAATTCGTTTGCCGCGGATGTTTTCCAGATATTTTTCCAACGCTGTCATAACCAAAACAGCCTCCAGTCTTTTTCGTGATAACTTATTCATTTTACACGCTTTCTGCCGGAATTTCAAGGAAAATAAAGGAAAATGCGTTTAGTACAGTCCCCAAAGGAACATCCTCACGTTTTTTCCTCTGGTGATATAATCCTGCACCCGCACGCCAAGCAGACGCAATAACCCAATGCACAGCGCCAAAGAGGAAGCGATGGTGCAGACAATGCCCAACCATTGCGACCCGGCAACGCCCAGGAAAAATGTATAAAATATTCGTACCCACAAAAAGACGGTCAACCCGCAAACGGCTGGCACCAAAAACAGCCGGGGCAATGCCCTGCTGATTTTACACAAGCTGCATAGCCGCAGAAAATTGCAGCAAACGGTCAGCAATGCGGCAATTACCTGCGCATACAGATATCCATAAATGCCAAGCCCCGGTTTGGCAGCAAGCACCCATACCAGCCCTAATTGTATGCACTCGCCAAATACACCTGCCCCGACCGCTGACCACTGCGCCCCAATGCCATTGAGCAGCCCCGCTGTAACCATCTGATAATATGCCAAAACGGTGGAAACGCCCAATAACGCAAGGTATTTGAGGGGCAAAACCTGCCCGAAAAATAAACGCGATAGCGTTGGCGCAAGCGGCACAAGCATTGCGGTAATTGGCATCCCCAGCAAGCCAGTAACCCCAACTGCTTTTTGTGCCAGCGCATGAATGCGCTGAAAATCACCGCGTGCGCGGCTGCGTGAGATTTCCGGCATCAGCACAGTGCATACCGAGCTGATTAACGCCACAGGAAAGACCAAAAGCGGCATTGCCATGCCGGAAATAATGCCAAGTTCAGCAACCGCCTGCGCCCGACTCATGCCGGACAGCATCAGCCGCCCGGGCAAAATCACAGAAGACGCAGAACCCAATAAATTGTTTATCACTGCTGCACAAGTGACCGGAAAAACAATGCCGGCAAATTCCGCACGGGCTCCCTTGGGCAATGGCTGGCGGGCACGTTTGGGAACGCGAACTTGCTTCCAATATACATATGCAAGCAATGCGGCACTAACACATTCACTCAGCGACATCCCCGAAAAAATCAGAAACGCAATCCATCCATAATCCTGCCCGCCATATAACGCAAGCAATACCAAAACGGCGGCTATCCGTACAATTTGTTCGGTTAATTCGGAAGATGCTGCCCATTCTACCCGGTTTAGCCCAATACAAAATGATTTTACAATGTTTTCAACACCGGTCAGCGCAAGGCATAGCAAAAGCACCGGGAATACAACGGCAGCTTGTTCCTCCCCTAAGATATGCCCAGCGATTTCATCCCGTCCAAAATACAGTACGGCTGTGCAAATTGCCAGCAGGCTTATAAAAGTTTTCGCGGCAAGCGCCGCTAATTTTCCAACCGCGCCGCCGCGCCCTGCCGCACTTAATTCGGCTGACATCCGTGAACACGCCATGGTCAGCCCGCTTAAACACGCCGCGTGAATCACCGCATATACCGAATACACAAGCTGATAAACACCAAGCCCTTGTGCCCCCGCAAGGCGGCTGACGCCGATGCGGTATAAAAAACCAAGGCTTTGCAGCCCTAAATTGGATGCGCATAAAATTGCGGCGCGGTAAAGCAGCCCATCATGTTGCAGTTTCAAAACATCAGTCCGTCCTTTGCCCAGTCACTTTTATCCTGTTCCATATGTATGCGGGCAAAAACGGAAATAGAAATCTCTTTGCCGCTTTGCGGCGCTAAGACAAGGTTTATTATGCTTCAGGAGGTTATTTTCATGGACATCCCTTATCAGATTATTCGTGCCAAACGAAAAACTTTGCAAATCCGTGTTGATGCACATGGGCAAGTCATTATACGTGCGCCTATGCGTATGCCGCGCAAAACAATCGAACATTTTGTGCAGCAAAATGCCGCATGGATTGAAAAAAGCATTGCTGCGCAAAAAGAACGCGATAAACGGCGGTATATCCCATCGGAAGCCGAAATGCAAGCCTGCAAAATGGCTGCCGCCCAAGCGCTGCCCGCATTAACAGAAGCATGGGCACAAAAAATGGGCGTTACCTATACGGGCATAAAAATCACTTCTGCGGCACACCGCTGGGGGAGCTGTTCGGGACGAAACAGCATTTGCTATAGCTGGCGGGTGATGCTGCTGCCCGCACCGCTGCAGGAATATATTGTCGTCCATGAGTTATGCCATATCCGGCAGAAAAACCATTCTGCCGCATTTTATGCGGAAATGGGCAAATGGCTGCCGGATTATGCCGCGCGGCGCAAAGCGCTGCGCGCATTTGAAACAGCCCATCCGCTTGGATAAAAAAACAGCAAGGGCGGAACCAAAACCGGTTCCGCCCTTGCCCTTTACAAAAAGAAAAGTGGTTATTAGGGTGTTAGCTATGATATTAATAATGACGGGACTCCCACAGATGCTCTTCAATGCGCTTGCGGGCTGCCTGTACTGCTGGCTTGGTGGAAACTTCCGCAACACCAACACGCCACCAGTTTTCATAACCAGCAGACATGGTCTTTGGCAGTACCTTCATGTCGATGAGGGTGGAAACTTTTTGTTTCTTTGCGTCTTCGATTGCAGCTTCCAACTCTTCGATGGTCTTTACGGTGTAGGTCTTGCAGCCATAAGCCGCGCCGATTGCCGCATAATCCACCTGGATAACCTTGCCCTTGTGTACGCCATTGGTTACGCCATCTTCCAGCATATTCTTTTCTGTGGTGATGGACGCGTTGCCATTTGCAACCTGAAGGTTGTTGATGCAGCCATAGGAAGCATTGTCAAACAGCATGACGTTAATCTTATGACCCATCTGGATGGAGGTAATCAGTTCGGAATGCAGCATATCAAAGGAACCGTCACCACACATGGAGTAAACTTCCTGATCCGGGCAGGCAATCTTTGCACCGAGTGCGGAAGCAACTTCGTAACCCATGCAGGAATAACCATATTCCATATGATAGGTGTTTTCCTTGCGTGCGCGCCACAGACCCTGCATATCGCCCGGCAGAGAACCTGCTGCCGCACAAACAATCGCGTTATCATCAATCAGGCGGTTAATGGTGCCCAGTACTGTGGTCTGGCACAGCTTGCAGCCGGTGTCTTCAATGTACTTTTCAACCGCACAACGGTTGTCGTCGTTGCATTCCGGGGTAAAGGAATCTTTATCGGTGTAAACAACACCATCCAGACGTGCAACTTCGTCATACCATTCTTTGCGTAGCGCTTTTACCTGCTCTGCATAAGCAGCATCGGTATGATAGCCAATCTTTTTCAGTTCCGCAGAAATCGCGGTGAGCGCTTCGTTTGCGTCCGCAACAACTGGGGTAGCGTCCATCTTGAGCGCCTGGAAATCAGACGGGTTGATGTTGACAAACTTTGCGTCGGTGCGGTACAGCCACTTGGAAGCTGTGGTAAAGTCGGTGTAACGGGTGCCAACGCCAATGACAACGTCAGCTTCATGCGCCAGCTTGTTTGCAGCAATGCCGCCAGTGGTGCCCAAACCGCCGAGGTTCAGTTCATGATCCCAAACAACAGCAGATTTGCCCGCCTGGGTTTCGCCAAACGCAATGCCAAAATCTTCGGCAAACTGTTTGAATACCTTATGTGCTTCTGCATAGCGCACGCCGCCGCCACAGATCAGGAGGGGCTTCTTTGCGGTTTTAATGACTTCAACAGCCTTGTCAACCGCATATTTAGTTGCCGGACGGCGTTCAATGCGCCATACGCGCTTCTGGAAGAAGTCAACCGGATAATCATATGCTTCCGCCTGGACATCCTGCGGCAGAGAAATGGCAACAGCGCCAGTGTTTGCAGTATCGGTCAGCACACGCATTGCCGCGATCATATCGGTCATAACCTGTTCTGGGCGGTTGATGCGACCCCAATACTTAGTGACTGCCTGGAACGCGTCATGTGCGGAAATAGAAAGGTTCTGCGGCTGTTCCATCTGCTGGAGCACCGGGTCAGGCTGACGGGAAGCATAGATATCACCTGGCAGAAT
>CAXHNU010000175.1:0-5402 GCA_964017555.1 uncultured Butyricicoccus sp.
AAACGGCATAATTCTTTTGCTGCCGGATATAAATAATCCCGGTTGTTGGTATATACCTGTGGCGGCTGGTTGATGCGAGTGACACGCAGTTCCCAAGGTTTTAAATGGCTCCATTCAATAGAACCCTTTTCGCCAAAGATCCGGACAGTCAGTTCGGTTTCGTGCCCCATGGCAATTTGGGATGTCCAGATCATACCTGGGACACCGCCGTCAAATTCCACCATCATTTGCGCATTGGTTTCCAGCGGAATATCAGCGGGGATGCTGTCAAACCGTGCAATCACACGGCGCGGGTGCAGCCCTGTCATTTTAGAAATCAGGCATTCCACATGGGTGCCGATATCCGCACAGCAGCCGGATGCCCCAGAACGCGCTGGGTCTTGCCGCCAGGTTGCCTGTTCGGAACTGCCGGATACCAAGGAAACGGCAAGCCATTCCTGTGGATATTCGCCTTGGATACAGGTGATTTTGCCGATTTCGCCAGCGTCTATCATTTCCCGCGCCTGCCGCACCATGGCGTAACCGGTATAGGTATAAGTAATGCCAAAAAGCAAATCTTTTTCCTTTGCAAGGGCAGCCAGTTCATACCCCTGCGCGGCATTGAGTGCCAACGGCTTATCACACATGATATGGATGCCATGTTCCAAAAAACATTTGGCAATGGGATAATGGGTGTCATTTGGCGTGGTGATGGAAACAAAATCAATGCCATCCTGTCGGGCAGCTTCTTTTTCTGCCATTTCCGTATAATTTGCATAAACGCGGGAAGGGTCAGTGATGTTCCATTTTTCCGCAAAAGTGCGGCTTTTCTCCATATCCCGCGAGAAACAGCCCGCGGTTAGGATGGCTAAATCATCCATCAATGCCGCATGGCGATGGACATCGCCAATAAATCCGCCAGCGCCGCCAACCATACCAAACTTTAATTTCATAAGGGTTCCCTCACTTTTCCAAACGGGAGTATGTGCATCCCGTGTTTTTCCCATTATATCATACATATGCGTTGGGCGTAAGGGGGAAAACCAGTAATAATTTGCGCATTTTAATGGGAAAAATATAGGTTTCGGATAAGGTTTCCGTCTTTCTGCTTGCGTTGGGAACAAAAGGGTTTGCTATTTTTCCACGGTGTTGTATGTATACCAGTTTTCTGGCGTGCGGCAAAGAAGATGATTATCCGGCAACAGTATAAATTTTCACATCTGGATCAGCGCTCCATAACGGCTGAAGCCCAACAAATACATCTTTCTGGAACATTTCGCTGTTTAAATATGCCTTTGCATGGTCAGCGTTGTCAAACCCATGCAGCACCTGTACATCTTCCTCTCGGATCAACAAATCTTTTGTGAGCGCACCAGGGATTTCCTTGAGGAACGGCCCGCGGTAATCGGTATATACCTGCGCTGCAGCTGGGCGGTTCTTTTCTTCAATTTTCATGGTGATTTCCAAATAAGCAGTTACTTTCATGGTAAAAGCCTCCTAATTTTTTATCTGCCGATTTGTTGGCATAGCTGTATCATACGCCATTCGCACAGCAAAATAAAGATATCAGCAAATTTATGAGTCACTATTTATTTTTATAGTAACTTGTATTTATGCAGCAAAGCCAGTATACTTTTAAACAGAAGGGGGGATAAACCATGTATAAACCTAAATTGGCAAAAGATATCCGCTGCCCTTTGGAATATGGGCTTGATATTTTTGGGGGCAAGTGGAAATCACGGATTATCTGTGTTTTAGCAGCCAAAAAAGTGCTGCGATACAGCGAATTGCGCCATGAAATGGGCAATATTACAGATGCTGCATTAGCAACCGCGTTGAAAGAACTGATTGACAGCCAGATGATCACCAGAAAATCTTATGATGAAATACCGCCGCGGGTAGAATATGCGCTGGCGGAAAAAGGGTTATCTGTTGTGCCGATTTTGCAAAGCATATGCAGATGGGCAGGGCTTTATCATAAAGTGGAGGATAACCACACTATGGTGCATTGCCAAAAATGCGATTATCATTTTGAGTAAAAATAGAATGGTATAAAAGAAGAATGGATAAAACAGGTGAGGCAAAATGAGCATTATTTATACAGAAGAAAAACGTTTTACACAAGATGCGGTACAACAGTTATTTTTGTCGGTTGGCTGGATATCCGGGCAATATCCATCCCGGTTTTATAAAGCGCTGATGCACTCATCCACTGTTGTGACCGCATGGGATAGCGGACGTTTGATCGGGTTAGCCCGTGTGCTGGATGACAGCGAACTGGTTGCGTATCTGCATTATGTTTTGGTCGATCCGGCATATCATGGGCAAGGGATTGCTGGAAAAATGGTTGAATGGATAAAGGAAAAATATAAAGATTATCTTTACATTCAAGGAATGCCAGAAAAGCGGGAAAACGCTGCGTTTTATGAAAAACATGGCTTCCAGGTGATGAAGGATGCCGCCGCAATACAGTTATGCAATTTTCAGAATAAAGTTTGAAAATGTAAGGTTGGCTGCAATATCCCGAAAAATAACAAACGCACATATGATAGAAAGCGGAATCCCGGGACAGCACTTTCCAAGCTATCCCGGGATTCCAAATGTAATAATGAGATAATAAGGGGGCAAGTTTTTGTATCCGCGAGCCAGCGAACCGGTTTTTTTATTGGAACCGTTCGCCAAGCATCCCTTCGCGGTAAAGGGCAAGTAGGGCTTCTAAATCCGCAATTTTTTCACGGAAGCCATTGCCTGCATCGGTATCGCCAACTGTCCTGCGACTGGGCATACGCTCTACCACATGAACTGTGGAGTCCATTTGCGCCATTGGGTGGGTATCATCAGCGGGTTGGAACGGACGATGCTCCGCAAGCTCTATATTATGGGAATTAAAGATCAACGTATATCCTGCAATGCCTGTTTTAGATTGGTATGCTTTGGAAATTCCGCCGTCAATGACAAATAGACGCCCGCCTGCTTTCACAGGGTTTTCACCATTTTTAACCGGGACATGCCCATTGACAATATGGGAATGGTCTGGGTCCAAACCAAATTCCGCAAGGATTTTCCGGCACTGCGCGGGATCTTCATAGCACTGATAATAAGGGTTGCGCGGCTCACTGTGCAGTGATTTATCCGCAATAAAACAGCGTTCAAATGTTGTCATTCGGTCTTTGCCAAACAGCGGCGATTTTGCGCCGCACCATAAATACCACATCAGGTCAACACTGCTGCTGTCGCCGGTATAATAAGCCTGCCGTACCCGTGAATCCAGGTGATCCAGCAAAGCTTTGCCGGAAAAATGCCCATGGTTCAGTTCCAAGGTATCAAAGTTGCCATCTGGCGTCATGGGAATGCAGCCATGGTATAATAGATTATTGTTGGATACTTTATACATACCGCCATGGGAATAAATATAATCAATATGCCGACGCAGGCGCGCACTGTGGCGGAAAGATGCCAGCGTATTTTCCACCAGGATTTCTTCGGCTTCGGTCAGTTCATATGGATTTGCAGGATTAATGGTTGGGAAACGGGTATCCAGCATTGGATATTCGGTTCCATTTACCATGACGGTGCCTTTTTCAAAATTCACCTTGTCCAGCAGCAAACGGTCACCCATGTCATATTCCGGGTGGCGCTGGATGAGTTGCCCTTCCAGTTTAAATAGAATAACGGCAACTGCTTTGTGCATTTTGGCTGCCAGCAACGGATCAACCGGGTCATATTTGTTTTCATCCAGCACATGAGGCTGAAAGCGTTCGCAGGGGTCATCCTGATAAGTTTCCGCTGCAAACATGGATAAGGGGCGCAGGTTGATGCCATAACCATCTTCCAGCACATCAAAGGAATTGTAACTGATTGCAATTTTCAGCACATTAAATAAACAGACACGGTTGCCGCTCATTGCGCCCATCCAGTTGATATCATGGTTGCCCCATTGGATATCCACATCATGGTATTTCATCAGTTCATCAATAATCATATCCGCCCGCGGTCCGCGGTCAAAGATATCGCCGATGATATGCAGATGATCAACGGTCATCTGTTGTATGAGATGGCACAGCGCGGTAATTAGCGGGTCGGATACACCAGCTTTGACAACTGTAGCAATCAGTTCCTGAAAATAACGCCGTTTATCTGGGTCAGTATCATCGGTTTGCAGCAGTTCATCAATCAGAAAGGAATAATTCTGATCCATTGCTTTATGCACGCGGCTGCGGGTATATTTTGCGGATACATCCCGGCAGACCAGCACCAGCCGTCCAATGGATAATTCTGACCATTCAGCAAAGCGAGTGCAAGTGCGCCGCTTGTAAGCAAGCATGGCATCTGGGTAATAGATTAGCCCGGCGAGTTCCGCACGGTCGGATTCCAAAATAGAATGGGCAAATAAAGCTTCGATTTTATCCCGGATTACCCCAGAACCCGAACGCAGCAAATGGATAAATGCCTGATGTTCACCATGCAGGTCGCTAAAATAATATTCAGTGCCTTTAGGCAGGCTTAAAGTTGCGGTCATGCCGACAATTGCGCCGGAAACAGATTCTATGGTGGGATATTGTTCGCTCAGCAGTTTATAGTATTGAAAATCTTTCACAAAATGACAACCCTTTCATCGGGAGAAATTCATTCATGCTTCATTTTTTATTACACTCCTATGGTAACATAAGGCGGGGACGTATGCAAGGCGGCAAGCAAATTTTTTTGTCATGGGCGTTGTATTTTATGGCGGATACCGGCAGCAATCCCGAATGGTTGATTGATTTGCCATCAAAAAAACACAGGGAAACTGTTTTTTTATGAAAAAAAGCGGGGATACAGCTTGAGAAATCTGCAAAGCCATGCTAGAATAGTAATAATCAGCTTACCCTTTTTTGAAAAAGGGGAGCTGCCTTACTTAACCAAATTGTTTTGCATCAATGAATGGAAAGGAAGACGAATATGAAAAAGCTTTGGTGCGCGTTCCGCCGCAGGGACGCTGTTGGCGCAAAGATTTGTGTTGCACTCGCAGAAACAGAAGGCCGTGTCCGCCTGTGCCCTTATGAAACAGAACCGGAAGCTGTGGAAAAATGCCCGGATTATGCGTTTAATACCCGCACAGAGGGTGAAGAAGAAGGCATCGAATAAGGGAAAAAGGAACACAGCCCTCTGGAGGCTATTGCCTTTGGGGGGCTTTCTTGTTTGAATTGGAAAGGAATCATTATGCGCAATAAAAAACGCCGCTGGACAATCCGCGGCATTTTATCCTTTTTCGTGCTGTGCACATTAATCCGCCAATGGTTTATGGGCAACTATGAAGGCGTATTCATGTGTGTGTTGACACTGGTTTTATTTGGCGTGCCGACATTTATTGAACAGCGCACAGATATTGACCTGCCGCCTGTTTTAGAAGGCATTATCTATTGTTTTATTTTTGCAGCTGA
>CAXHNU010000176.1:0-5393 GCA_964017555.1 uncultured Butyricicoccus sp.
ATGCGTATCATCATCGACACGGACAAGGGCCGTATCATCCTGCCAAAAGCGTTCTTTCCCACGCTGGACAAGATGAACAAAATTCTTGCAGACGGCGGCTCCGACAAGAAGTGGACGGCGGAGGACTATGTGAAAGATCAGTTTGACAAGGCTATGAAAGAGACTATGCTCCGGGCGGAGGACAAGGTGGTGAAATAAATTATGGCTGGAAAACTGATTATACATGGATTTGAACAGTTTGTAGTCGGAGGGAAAGTCGATATTCTGTTCGACAGCAAAAAGATTGGTTCTGTGGGAAAAAAGCAAGCCGCTGAATTTATCTTCCAACAGGATACGACTATGGTTGTACAATGTGGAATCAATCCAATGAAAAGCTCTATTGAACTTAAAAATGGAATGCTGACCGAAGTGCAGTGTGTATATAACCGGATAACAGGCAAAGTAGAGGCAAATGTGGTATCGGAGACTCCCTATCGGGCAACAAGTGAAGATTTGGCACAGGCGGTTGAACAACCGATATATGTTCTGGACGGCGGCGCGAAGGATGTTTTATACGCATTTGAGGACCGCGTAGTAATCAGTCACCATGGGGTACTTAACGCGCTGAGCATGGGCATAAAAGGCGATAAGACCATTTATTATTCGGATATTACCTCGGTGCAGTATAAAGCGCCGGGTATTTTGACTGGATATCTTCAATTTTCGCTTCCGGGCGGAAATGAAAACCAGGGCGGTGTATTTTCCGCAATAAATGATGAAAACACCATTACAATCGTTGCAAAGAACGCTGCAAAGCGCGCTGCAAAGGCACAGGAAGTGGTAGACTTTCTAAACAAAAAACTCCGGGAAGCCAAAACTGGCGCACATAGCACACCAACTGTCATCCAGCAAAGTGTCTCCGCCGCCGATGAATTAAAGAAATTTAAGGACTTGCTGGACAGCGGCGCTATCACGCAGGAAGAATTTGACGCGAAGAAGAAGCAGTTGTTGGGGCTGTAATACCTACATAGCAACGGGGCGGGAACAATCCCGCCCCAGTTTCTTTCAGTAGGCTATACCCTAATGACACATTGAAATGGGCCGCATTTCTGTGTCACAAAAGTTTATTTCTTTCTTTTGAAATATTTCAAAAATAAATAATACTCTATTAACATATTCCGCCCCTTGTGGTAGAATAATGACAGATAAAGCAAGGGGGGTGCGGCTCATGCGGGTTGGCTATATACGATGTTCCACCATCGAACAGAATGAAGCGCGGCAACTGAAAATGATGGAGGAACAACAGGCCGAAAAGCTGTTTATTGACAAGGCCAGCGGCAAGAACATAGACCGCGCCGCATTCAAAGAAATGATGGGCTTTGTCCGCGCTGGGGACATTGTGGTGGTGGAGAGCATTTCCCGTATTGCCCGAAATACCCGCGACCTCCTTTCCATCGTGTCAGACCTGACAGCGCGGCAAGTGGAGTTTGTCAGCTTGAAAGAGAACATCGACACCACCACCCCACAAGGGCGGTTCATGCTTACAGTGTTCGGCGCGTTGGCTGAATTGGAACGCGAAAACATCTTGGAACGCCAGCGGGAGGGCATAGAGATTGCCAAAGGCGCGGGCAAGTACAAGGGACGAAAGCCGTTGGACGTGGACGAAACGCAATTCAAAGCGGTTTGCGCCAGATGGAGGGCGGGAGAGATAACCGCCACCGCCGCCATGCGGGAGGTTGGGCTAAAGCCCAATACATTCTATCGGCGGGTGAAAGAAATGGGTCTTTAGAGGCCCATAAACAACACAGGAGCAACGCGGGAAACCGCCGCTCATATATTTCACTTTTCCAAAATCCACTTTGTTATGATTGATTGAGAAGTCACCGGGGGAGGTTCCACCTTTTTCCACCAAAAAAGAGGGCGGGCCGTAAAGCCCACCCTCAAAGGTGCGAAAAATCTTACTTGAAATACCGCTCCAGCAGGCCCTTGAACGCCTTGCCGTGGCGGGCTTCGTCGCGTGCCATTTCATGCACGGTATCATGGATTGCATCCAGGTTTGCAGCCTTTGCACGCTTTGCAAGATCAGTCTTGCCAGCGGTAGCGCCGTTTTCAGCTTCTACGCGCATTTCCAGGTTCTTCTTGGTGGAAGAAGTAACAACTTCGCCCAACAGCTCTGCGAATTTTGCAGCATGTTCAGCTTCTTCATAAGCAGCCTTTTCCCAGTACAGACCGATTTCCGGATAGCCTTCACGATGAGCAACACGTGCCATTGCAAGGTACATGCCAACTTCAGAGCATTCACCCTCAAAGTTTGCGCGCAGATCCTTTTTGATATCTTCTGCAACATCAGCCGCAACGCCGACAACATGTTCTGCTGCCCAGCTCATATCAGCGCCTTGTGCAACGAACTTATCTGCGCCAACATGGCATACAGGGCATTCAGCTGGTGCGCTGTCGCCTTCATGGACATAACCACAAACAGAGCATACGAATTTCATAATAACATTCCTCCTTAATAAATATCAAAAAAACCAGCCTGCATTATTTTTTAAGGGAACGCGGACTGATTTAACTGATCAACCGTTTGCCGAGGCAAAAACTGGTCAAGCGTAATGCTGTAAAGCTCCTCACGCAGCCGCTGATTGACAGCATGAAACACTTGCCGGAACTGGCAGTCATGAGAAGGGGACGCATGGGTACAATCGAATGCGCCCGTCAGACAATGATTAATGGCAATTGTACCATCAATACATTCGATAATTTCCCCAAAACTGATTTGCGCAGGAGCACGGCTAAGCATATAGCCGCCATTTACCCCTTTGAAAGATTTCACAAGCCCCGCTTGAATGAGTTTGCGAAGGATTTTGAGTGCGAACCGCAGTGTAACGCCAGTTTGTTCAGAAATCTGTTTTGCGCTGCGTTTTTCCCCGGAAAATGCAAGGCAACACGCCACGCGAATGGCATAATCTGCTTCATGCGTGATACGCATAGAATCCATCCCGCCTTTCATTCACGATATTAGTATAGATTCTCATTCGCGCTTTGTCAAGGGTTATCCCGGACAAATCTTACTAAAAAATTTTTGATACAGCTGGTGAAAAAAATGTTGACATACAGCGCCTTTCCATGTATAATACATATTGTTGCTGATTCTTCTACAAAAGATTCATCACAAAGGGCAAATATTATCCCAATGAAAATGCGAGTGTGCTGGAACTGGTAGACAGGCACGTTTGAGGGGCGTGTGTCAATCGACGTACGGGTTCAAGTCCCGTCACTCGCACCAAAGTTAATATCATATGCAGATGTGGCGGAATGGCAGACGCGCTAGCTTCAGGTGCTAGTGTTCGCAAGGACGTGAGGGTTCAAGTCCCTCCATCTGCACCAGGAAAAGTGCCGATTCCATTGGGTTTCGGTACTTTTTTTGCGCTTTAATTTCCCATTATTTTGCTTTACGACTTTTTACGACAAAAGTGATTTTATAAAATGAAAAAAAGAAGCTGATGTTGTATAAATAAAGTTGACACCTTCAACACAAAAAGAAAGTGATAAAATAGAGTAAAAAGGAAGGTGCATGAGAAATGGGAAAACAGCAACGGAAATATGAAAAGGAATACAAGGTGGAGGCTGTAAAACTGGCTAAAGAGATTGGCGTAAGAAAAGCAGCAAGAGAATTGGGGATTCCAGAGAACACGCTCTATGGGTGGATGAAAGCAGCGCGGGAAGGGCGGCTGGATATGGGAGCTGGCAGTCACACACCCAATTCAGCCATGCGTCTGGCAGAGGAATTGGCAGTGATGCGCAAGCAGATGAAAACGTTGGAGCGTGAAAATCGGCGGCTAAAAGAAGAAAATGAATTTTTGGCGGAGGCCAGCGCTTTTTTCGCCGCCAGCCGTCGGAAATGAGTAAAGATCAGAGGATGAAATTTCTCTCAGAAAAAATGTCCGGCGGCGGAAAAGGGAAACTTTCTTTGTACTGTCGTGTACTAAAAGTAAGCCGACAAGGGTATTATCAGTATTTATCTCGGAAAAACCGTCCTTGGAAGTACCAAGGTTTAGCGAATGCTATGCGCGCGATCGTCAAAGAAGATGTTTACAATGACACTTATGGTCGAAAGCGAATGTACCAAGCAATACTGCTGAAAAAACCTGAAGATATGAAAATCCCCAGTGAGAGTACAGTCTACCGCATCATGCGGAAGATCGGTTTAGTCCACCATCCAAAGCGTAAACCAAACGGTATCACAAAGGCAAATCGTGAGGCTAGAAAGTCAGATAACCTGCTGAAACAAAACTTTTATGCAGAGAAACCACTGGAAAAATGCGTGACTGATCTTACCGAAATTAAAACAAAAGATGGAAAGTTATACGTTTCAGCAATCTTCGATTGTTTTAATTCCGAGGTTCTTGGTCTTGTTATGGATAACAATATGCAGGCAGGATTGTGTGTACGCACACTAAAAAGTGCAGTAACTGCTCATCCAGCTCTGCGGGGAGCTATCGTTCATTCTGACCGGGGATCCCAGTATACCAGCAGCGCTTACCGGGAGGTTGTGGAAGAATACAAGATCCAACAGAGTATGAACAGCGACAGTGGCCGCTGTCATGACAATGCCCGCTGTGAGAGTATGTGGGCTAGGATGAAGTGTGAGTTATTTTATGATCGGCTCGATCCAGAAACCATGCCAATGGGGACGCTAAAATCCCTTATCTGGAGATACTTCATGATCTACTGGAATCGCCGCCGAATTTGCTCTGCCAACGATGGGCTCCCTCCTCTTGTCAAGCGTCAACTCTACTATGCTGCTTTAAATGCTGTCGCTTAGATCTTGCAGATTTTTGACTTTAATATGTCAACTGATATTGACAACATCATTCTTGATTTTCTCATAATGAGAGTCAGTGAACTCCCGGCCATACTGGGAAGAAATCATCCGGCAACAGTAGTATATGCCACGCTTTATCAGCGGATAGCCGGGGTAAAAATCGTTCTGCGCCTCCACGTTGATGATGAGGGCAATCCGTTCCTCGGAGCCAGGGACGATGGCACGAAACCGAATGTCATAGGTGACTGTCCCCTCGCGCACCGATTTGTCCTCGGTATCCATGCCGCTGAGGTATCCATGCCGCTGATGACTGTGCCGCCCTCGTCCGGCAGTACCGGGACGGCAGACACCTGGGGTTGACCCTCTATGTACTTCTCGGCAATGTCATTGACATCGCAGTCTTTATATTCTTCCAAGCATGACTTCATAAGCCGCGCCAGGATTGCCTTTTCAGACAGGACACGCTTGCAGGCGGCATCGTAGCCCGCACTGTCATCAGTGACGTGCAACTTCTGGGCGATTGTTGTTTCCCCGTCCACCGTTCTCACCTTCTTTCACTTCATTCTACCACAGCCATGCGGTCGCGTCC
>CAXHNU010000177.1:0-5291 GCA_964017555.1 uncultured Butyricicoccus sp.
AGGAAGTGACCGATTATGGCAGTAACAATGCCTAAGATTGACATTACATTTGTCCAAAAAGCAACCTCACTGATTTCCCGCAGTGAACGCGGCATTGCCATTCTGATTGTGAAAGATGACACGGACAAGACATTTACTTGCAGGCAGTATACCGATTTGACCGCAGCGCAGGAAGATGCAGAATCCTATACCGCGGATAATTTTGCGGCAATCAGTGATATGCTGGCGTTTACACCGTTCAAAACTTATGTGTTCCGGATGGATACAGAAGGCACATTGGCAGGTGCGCTGGATGAGATTTCGCGCACAGTGAAAACAGGCTGGATTACCATTGCAGACATGACTGCGGAAGATTCCACAGCACTGGCAAGCTGGGTACAGTCCCAGGAAAAACGGAGCAAAAGTTATAAAGCTGTGGTTTATCAGACGACTGTTGCGCCGGATAGTATGCACGTGGTGAATTTTGTGAATGAGTATGTAACATTCGCCGACAGCCGCGGCAAGCAGTCCGGCACGGCATATTTGCCCAGCCTTGCGGCAATTTTTGCCCGCTGTAATGTTGTGCGCGGCTGTACCAATTATTTGTGCAGTAATTTGAAATTCGTGGATGAAGTCGCGGACAATGATGCTGCACTTGGCAAAGGGCAGTTTATTTTGTTTGTCGATGAAGATGGGGATGTCCGCATTGGGCAGGGCATTAACTCCATGACCACAACAGACGGAAAAACACGCACAGAGGATATGAAATTCATTGAAACTGTGGAAGCCATGGATTTAATGCGGGATGATATTGCAAAAACGTTCCGCACGGAATACCTTGGCAATTATCGCAACAGCCGGGATAATCAAATGCTGTTTATTGCTGCACTGAATAATTCCTATTTCCGGCAGCTTGCACAGGAAAACATCCTTGACCCGGCATATGCAAATGCTGCATCTATTGATGTGGAAGCCCAGCGGGCGGCATGGATGGCGTCCGGTAAAACTGAAGCAGCAGACTGGGATGATGATAAAGTTCGGGCAATGGCATTCAAACGGACAGTGTATTTGACTGCCAGCGTGAAAATCCTGGGCAGTATGACCGATTTGATTTTACCAATCAATATGGCGTAAGGAGTGAATAAAAAATGGCTGGATTTAATGTAAACCATGTGATTCGCGGCACTGGCGGCAACGCCTGGTGGAACGGCAGGCATATTGCAACTTTGCAAAGCGCAGAACTGAAAATCAGCGGTGATTTTGAGGAAATCAATGTTTGCGGTGATACGTCTACTTATCGGATTTACAATGGCTATTCAGGCGAAGGCACAATGACCTGGATTAAAACAGACAGTAGCGTTATGGTGGACTTGGCGGAAGCGTTCCGCAGCGGCGTTATGCCAGATATTACGGTTGTTACCTCGGTGGCACAGCCTGGCACAAATAAGGTGGAACGCATTGCCTGCACGGATGTTACAGTTGACGAACTGATGCTGACCAAATTCGAGAAAAAAGCAATCACAGAACAAGAGGTTGCCTTTAAGTTTGGCAATTTTGAAGTATTGGAAACCATTTAACTGGAGGTTTAACCATGGATAAAAAATTATTGCAACTGTTTGCGGCACGTGCGGAACAGAAAGAAAAATCCCGTTTGGAAGTGAAGGAATTTGATTTTCCTGGCATTGGCAAGCTGGCATTTCATAAACCCAAACAAACGGAAATTTTAGAGTACATGGAAGCCCTTGCAGAGGGAAAAGGTGTTAAAGATGCAATGGAAATTGTGAAGTCGGTGATTTATGATTGCTGCCCGACACTGCAAGATCCGGAACTGCATCAGTCCCTTGGCGTTACAGATCCATATGACACAGTTTTGCGGCTGATGGATATTTCTGAAATCAACGACTTTGGAACCGCGTTGTTTGAATGGGTTGGGCTTACAACTCCTGATGCAGACGGCGCTGCCAAAACCGCAAAAAACTCATAACGCACGACCCGTTGCTTGACCTGATGGCATTCTATGCGCCGCATGGCATTCCGCCGGATGTGGTGCGGCGCATGGATTTAACGGATCGTGCGATACTCCGTACAGCGCGGGATTTGTGGTACAGGGATTGGGTGGATATCGTATTTGCAGGCATTGCAAAGGTGCTGGAAGCCATTTGGGAAGGACGGGATAAGCATGGCAGCAGGTAAAGTGATACAAGCTGTTTTGCGGCTGCAAGATAATATGTCCGGCGGTATCCTGAAAGCCGCCCGCAATGCCAAAAAAGCCGGTGCGGATATCAATAAAGATATGATGCGTGCAACGCGGCAGGTTGTTGCCTGGAAAAATAAAGCGTTGTCCTCTATTGATAATGCAGTGTCTAAAATGGGCAAGCTGGCGATTGCTGGCGCGGCGGCTGGCGCAGCATTTTCTATTAAAACCGGCATGGAATTTGAAGCTCAAATGTCCAAAGTCAAAGCCATTAGCGGCGCAACTGTGGAAGATATGAAGGCGCTAACCGCTAAGGCAAAGGAGATGGGCGCAAAAACCAAATTCAGCGCAGTAGAAGCCGGTCAGGGACTGGAATACATGGCGATGGCAGGATGGAAAACCAAAGCCATGTTAAACGCCTTGCCGCCTGTCATGTCGCTTGCGGCGGCTACCGCCACAGACTTAGGGACAACATCAGATATTATTACTGATGCAATGACTGCGTTGGGTATCGGTTCGGAAGGCGCGGCACATTTCGCAGATGTACTTGCCATTGCAACCAGCAGTGCAAATACCACGCTGGAACAAATGGGCGAAACCTTCAAATATTGTGCTTCTGTTGGCGGTGCATTCAAAATCAGCGCGGAAGAAATTGCGCTGTCCATTGGACTGATGGCGAACAGCAGCACAAAATCCAGTGAGGCTGGCACATCTACAAGGTCAATTTTATCAAGGCTTGCAACCGATTCTGGCGGCGCACAAACAGCGTTAAAAAAGTTAGGGGTTTCATTTTATGATTCTGCCGGGGCAATGCGCCCATATGGTCAAATCCTTGCGGAAACCCGTGAAAAATGGAAAGGGCTTACGGCAGAAGAGGGTGCTAACCTTGCGCTTAAAATTGCAGGTAAAAATGCGCTTTCTGGCTGGTATGCCTTAATGAACGCATCAGCAGATGACTGGAATAAAGTAACTTGGGCAATTAATGGATGTAATGGCGCGGCAGAAAACATGATGGAAATCATGAACGACAATCTCGCTGGGGACATTACGATTTTACAAAGCACCATACAGGCTGTTGGCATTGAATTTTATGAAGCCTTCGGTAAAACCGGACGCAATGCGGTCCAGACGTTAACAAAAAAGATTTCTGCACTTGTTGACAATGGGACAATTGCGCGATGGGCGCAAAATGTTGGTGCAAGCATTGAAAAAGGTATGAAGCTTGCCGGGGATGCCATACAGTGGTGCAAAGAACATAGTGATGGACTAAAGAACACGTTGAAAGCCCTTGCCGGGGCTTATATAGGCATTAAAACTGCAAATTTTGCAACGGGGATATTGAATACAGGCAAAACCCTTGTGAATTTCGGTAAGACCGTTAGAGCTGTAGCAATGACTGCGCTGCCGGATATGACAGGTGTGGTGCAAACCGCTATCGGTCCGCTGGATATGAGCCGGCATCATACGTTAATTGGCGGCATTAAAACCGCATTTTCGGGTATTGGGTCATCCGTAAAAACCGGGCTGGCATCAGTGGGTAAGTTTGTTGCAGCAAATCCAGTTGTGCTTGTGATTGCCGGGATTGTCACAGCGTGTGTACTGCTATATCGGCATTCGGAGAAATTCCGGAATTTTGTCAACAATCTTGTTTCAAGCATCAAAGCGAAGCTTGCCCCGGCGCTGGAATCTGCGAAAGAATTTTTCGGCAAACTGGTGGAGAAATTCAAAACAGATGTAATCCCCTTTTTGAAAACGGTTGGCGATAAAGCCGCAGAACTTGGCGGGCAACTGATTGCATTCCTTGCACCCAAAATCCAAAGTGTCATTGAATGGGTAAAGCAACTTGCAAATTCTTTTTTGTATTGGATTGCACCAGCATTCCAGGCATTTAAGCAAATTGCGGAAACTGTTGGAAAAGTATTTCAAACCAGCATTGCACCGGCTCTCGGCAAGATGATATCTGCGCTTGGCACATTGGCTGGAACGGTTTTAACGTATGCTGTTCCTGCGGTAAAAAAACTGGTTGAAATCGGCGTGAAAATTTCTACTGCTTATACTGCAACTGTTGTACCGATTCTTGGCAGGCTGCTTGGCGTATTGGTAAAAATCGCAGGCTGGGTGATTGAGCACGTTGTCCCAGCGGTGGCTGGCTTTATTTCTATTGCCGTAACGCTTGCCAGCAAATTTATTGAGTTTGTAAGCCCTGCGGTTAGTTGGCTGGCGGAAAAGGTTTCAGAACTTGCCGGATGGATTACCGCGCACGTTGTTCCAGCCGTTGGCGGCTTTTTGGATGAAGCCGGGAAGTTGGCAACTGCACTTGGGAAAACGCTGTTTAACGCGGTGCAGTGGCTCATTGATAAGCTTACAGCACTGAAAAATTTCCTGATGAAAACATTAAGTCCGGTGATTGATTTCATTAAAGGTGCATTTGATGCGGTAAGGCAAACTGTTGGCAAACTGATTGATAAAATCAAAGAATTTCTTGGTATGGACACCAAAAAGACCATAGATGTCAGCTTCCGTGAAACGGTTGGAAATACAGGGCAAGTTATCAAGGGTATGTATATCAATCAAGTGTCGGGCTTGGACGGACGTGCATTAGGTACAAATTACTGGCGCGGTGGTCTGGTTCGCGTTAATGAACGTGGCGGCGAAATTATGAACCTGCCATCCGGCACGCAAATTATCCCGCATGATATCAGTGAAAAAATGGTTGGCGGCAATACCAACAATACCAATGTAACTGTCAATCTTTACGGTATGGACGTCCGGAATCCCAGACAGCTTGGGGAAATTGTTGTCGCAGAAATTATGCGGCAAATCCACAATACACCATAAGGAGGTAAGTCATGGTAGAAACTGTTTTCAGCGCGAACAACCGGGAACAGGTTATGGTGCTGCCATGGACGCCGCCCGGACTGCAAATCGCGGAACGGCAAAATAATAACACCTTTGATGGGTTAAGCCGCGGCAGGGCTGTGATTGGAACAATGGCGCCGCGTGTGATTTCGTTTTCGTCCATTTTTCCAAAGGTGCATCAGCGC
The DNA here is from genome assembly GCA_964017555.1 of uncultured Butyricicoccus sp. Classification (GTDB taxonomy): domain Bacteria; phylum Bacillota; class Clostridia; order Oscillospirales; family Butyricicoccaceae; genus Butyricicoccus_B. The sequence continues at coordinate 5,218 of CAXHNU010000177.1, forward strand.
TGGATGCACCCGCAAGCCCTTCATGCCCCGCTGGATTATGTGGAATTTTTCCGCAAATGGCGGGAAGAACTTGT
>CAXHNU010000178.1:0-5270 GCA_964017555.1 uncultured Butyricicoccus sp.
ATATCCCATGCCGCAAAAAAGCTTGTGCGGCTAATCTATGCCATGGAAAAGTCCCAGCAGCCATACAGATCCTTAGCCTAACTTTTTTCACGATCTTCCCTCAGCATGCCGTTACCAACGCTCTCTTGTCTTGCTGTTTCAGCACAAGAAACCTTTCCGCTTCATCCTCAAATTTAAGCTTGACTTTTAATAGTTAGTCTTTTTGGATGAAAAAATAATCGGTATTGCGATACCGCCCACCCGGCAGGGGTGGGCGGTAAAACGATGTTGGGTTATTCAACAATAAACTCTAGGATTGGCGGCAGGGAAAGACCGGTATTTGGCGCAGAGGTGATATAGATATATGCTTCACCTTTGCTAGCCGCAGTCAGTTTGCCGCTGCTGCTGATGTTAATCACACTGCTGTCCGAGGATTCAATTTTACAATCCTTGGTTAGTGTCACGGTTTTACCAGACTTGGTATCGCCAAGGACATCCACCTGAAGGGTAGTGCCTTGTGTGATATGGATGGCGATATCCGTATCGCCAGTGCGGGAAATGCCCCAATACAGGCGGGTATAAACATCGTCTTCGTCTGGGTCATCCGGCTTAGGTGGATCTGGCGTTACTGGGGTTGGGTCAGATTTTGCAGTAACTTTCACATTCACTGGGGCTGGTATGCTGATATCGCCTTCCGGCGTTGTGCCCATGGAAATCCGGGTGCTGCCTGCCTTCACAGCTTTCACTGTACCGTTTTTGTCAACGGTTGCGGTGCTGGTGCTGGTGGAGTATAGCCCTGCTTCGGCTGTAACATCCTTTGTGCTGCCATCGCTGTAAGTTGCAGTGACAGTCAGGCTGGCTGTGCTGCCTTCTTCCATGGTCAGGCTGCTTTCACTGAACCGGTAGCCGGTTAATTTCTTATCTTTATCCGGTGTTGGGGTTGGGGTTGGCGTTTCTGTTACAGTGACAGATACCGGTGCGGGGATGGACAGTTTGCCGCTTGCGGTGGTACCCATGGAAATTCGGGTGGTGCCTTTGGCGAGCGCTTTGACGGTACCGTTTTTATCAACCGTTGCAACGCTGGTATTGGTTGAATACAGCCCGCTGGTTGAGGTGACATCCTTTGTGGTATTATCACTGTAAATAGCGGTGAGTTTTATACTGCCGCTTTCACCGACTTTCAGCGAAAGGCTGGTTGGGTTAAAACGGTAGCCTGTGATTTCCGGGGTGGTTGGTGTAGGGGGTGGTGTAGGACCAGGGTCTGCTTTCGTCAGATCCAGGAAGCCACAGCCGACATATTTATCTTTCCAAGTGCCCCCGTTGGAGGTGGCGGAACGGACTTTTTGTTCCAGGCTGGCAGGCGTCAGCGATTTGCCGGAAGCCAAATCGAGCAGTGCTGCCGCGGCTGCCGCATGCGGCGACGCCATAGAAGTGCCGTTGAGTGATTTATAGCTGTTGCCGGGGACGGCGGCTTTGATATTGACGCCAGGCGCCATCACATCAACGCTGCTGCCATAGTTGGAGAAATAAGCCTTGCTGTGTTTGGCATCGCCTGCCGAAACAACGACAACGCCTGCGGTTGTGATATGCGCTGGGCAGAATTTGGAGGTGTCCATATTATCATTGCCTGCGGCAACAACCACCAGCGAACCCTTGCCGACAGCGTATTGAATCGCGCGGTCAATATTATCGGTGCTGCTGGAACCGCGCTTGCCGCCCAGCGAAAGGTTTAAGACATCCGCGCCTTGGTCAGCGGCATAGCGCACGCCAGAAACAATCGTGGAATCATAACCGCTGCCCCGTGCGTCCAAAACGCGCACCGGCAGGATTTTCACGGGCGCAGTGCCTGCACAGTCAATGATTGTGCCCGCAACATGGGTACCATGATAATGTTCATCCTTCGGGTCATTGTCGCCGCTGACAAAATCACGCCCAGGCAGCACTTTGCCGCTTAAGAAGGAATGGTTCGGGTCTACACCGGTGTCGATGACAGCAACCGAACTGCTGCCCGAGAAGGTGTGGTTTTTGACAAAGGTGTCAAACCCGCAGTCCTGCACACCCCAGGAATAGGTTGCGGCAGAAATACCAGCGTCCCCATTTTCCGGGTCAACCGGCGGAATATAAAGGTCAGGCTTTGCGGTAATCCCACGGGATTCCAAAGTTTCAGCGGCGGCTTTTGCCTCTGCCGGGGTCGCAAACTGCAAAACCCATAACCCATTGCCGTCTTCTATGGCGGCGCTGGCGCCCAGGCTGTCCGCATCCAGACTGTTTGTCCATGCCAGCAGGCGGGAGGTCTGCCAAGGTGCTGTGATGATCACACCTTCGTCAGCATCCCAGGTAACATCCAGATTAAGCGCTTCGGATACCGCGCGCACTGGCATATATGTACGGTTATTTTCAACATAAGAAGGAGCGTCCAGCGCAAGGGATTCCCCATTGACGGTCATGGAAGAAGCCCCGGTTGGGCAGATGATTTCATCCCCATAAGCGCCGGTGATCACAACAGCCTGTCTGCCAGCATCATAATCAATCTCAGCGCCAGCGGCTTCGGCAACAGCGCGGATTGGCAGCATCGTCCGTTGGTTTTTCACGGCTGGCGCAACATCAAGCTGTTGCTGCTGCCCATCGACAGAAAAGGTTGTGGAGCCGATTTCCATTTGCATCAAATCAAAATAGGCGGAACTATCTTGTGCGGCAAGCATCTGCGCCAAATCCTGATGGAAATCCCCGCTGTCTGCTGCAAGGGCTGGTATCGGGGATGCGGTAAGTGCCACTGCGCTGGCAACTGCCGCGGCAAAAATATGGCGGAGTCTGGTTTTTTTCATGTGTTTACCCCTTTCTCATTCACGGTGTCTGGCTGTATTGTGGGATTGGGTTTTTCTCCTGTGGTTGTGTCCCCATTTCACAGGCAGGCTTTCCCTGCACAGCCATTATGATATACTTAATATTATAAACAAAATGCCCGTGAGTTTCAAGTATATCCTTGTCATTTTGCACAGATATGCAAAATAAAAACCAGAAAAAATCAAAACGGCAGCGTTTTAGCGCATTGGGATGAATTGCCGTTCAATTTTTGCCGGTTTGTGCATATACTGATAACAGCGAGAAAATGGCGGCATCAGCAAAGCTGTCCGCCGAGGAGGTTTGTATCATGAGTTTAGGACAATATGCGCCCGAGGGCACAAGGCTTGGCAAACAAGGTACATATGAAACGCTTGACAGCCTGTATGCCGCTCAAGCGGCTGGCACCATCATAGAAGGCATTGCAGTAAGCTGTGACCCAGAGCATAATCTGGTTGTGGAGCTGGATGGCAGGCAGGGGATCATTCCACGCACAGAATGTGCCATTGGGATTGAATCGGGGGAAACCCGTGAAATCGCGATTTTGTCACGGGTTGGCAAGCCAGTTTGTTTTGTGGTGACCCATATTGATGAAAACGGGATGCTTTTATCCCGCAGGCTGGCGCAGGAGCGCGCTCGCGCCTGGCTGCTGGCGAATTTACAGCCAGGGGATGTGATCCCGGCGTGTGTAACCCATCTGGAGCCATTTGGCGCGTTTGTGGATATCGGCTGTGGTGTGGTTTCGTTTATTGGGATTGAGAATATTTCAGTTTCCCGCATCTTTCATCCGCGGGAACGGTTCCATTGCGGGCAGATGATTTATGCGGCAGTGCTTGGCATAGATCCAGCGCTGCGGCGTGTCCATTTGACCCATCGGGAACTGCTTGGCACATGGGAGGAAAACGCGGGCAAATTCCATGCAGGGGAAACTGTGCGGGGCATTGTGCGCAGCATTGAAGACTATGGTATTTTTATTGAGTTGGCGCCAAACCTTTCCGGGCTTGCCGAACGGCGGCATGGACTGCGGGAAGGCGACCATGTTTCGGTTTATATCAAATCAATCCTGCCCGAACGCATGAAAATCAAATTGACGATTATTGACTGCCTGCGGCGCCCAGCCGGGCCGCCGCAGGCACCGGATTATTTTATACAGTCTGGGCATATAGATACCTGGGTATATACGCCCGCTTGCTGCAAAACCAAATATATCGCAACCGAGTTTATCGATCCGGCATAACGCGGAAAATACAGCTGCCAAATGGCGCAAGCTGGATATCCACGGCCCATTTATCGCCAGAGGGGCGGCAAAGGATTTTTGCTTCATTGATATCCCCAGCGCCGCCATAATGGATGTAGTCAGAATTGACAAGTTCGCGCAGCGTCACCGGATGGTCAAAATACAGCGTATAAGAATGATAAGCCTTATCCGATAGGTTGAGGGCGATCGCCAGCCGGTCGCCGCCTGCGGCGCGCTCATACGCATAAACCGCGTGCTGGTGGTCATTGGCTTGCAGCCAGTGGAAACAGCCTGGGTGGTATTCACCTTCATGCAGCGCGGGGCAGGAACGGTATAACCCGGCAAGCCCAATTAAAAACCGGTCAAAGCCCGAATGGATTGGATAGCGGAGTAACTCCCAATCCAGTTCGCGGTTTTCGTCCCATTCTCGGAAAGAGGCAAATTCATTGCCCATAAAGCCCAGCTTTTTGCCGGGATGGGTATAAACCCAGGTATACAGGGTGCGGCATTGGGCAAATTTCTGTTCATAGCTGCCCCACATTTTATCCAGGATGGTTTTCTTGCCGTGGACAACTTCATCATGAGAAAGCGGCAGCAAAAACAGATTGTCATAAAAATAATTCATGGAAAATGTCAGTTTGTGATAGTTTTCCGGAATATAGCGTTCGTCAGGCGGCAGCTGGAAATATGCCAGTGTATCATTCATCCAGCCCAAATCCCATTTATAATCAAACCCAAAGCCGTCGTACTGCACAGGCGCGGTAACTTTGATAAAATTTGTCGAATCTTCCGCAATCAGCAGCGCATTTGGATGCCGGTTTTTCAGCCCTTGGTTGAGCAGTTTCAGCGCTTCAATCGCGGTGCTGTTTTGCCCACGGGCTTCATTTCCCTGTGGGTAAATGATATTGCGTACCGCGTCAAACCGCAGTCCATCCACATGGCATTCGGTCAGCCAGAAATCTGCTGCTGACTGCAAAAATGACCGGACAATGGGTTTGCCGAAATCAAAATTGCAGGAACCCCATTCGCTGTATCCCAAATCACCAGCATATTCAAAAAGCGGCGTGCCGTCAAACTCAAACAGGGCAAAATCATCCGGGATAAAATGCACAGGCACAAAATCCATAATCACACCGATATTGGCTTTATGCAGTTCATTGACCAGCCAGCGGAAATCGTCTGGCGAACCATAGCGCGATGTCACACTGAAATA
>CAXHNU010000179.1:0-3759 GCA_964017555.1 uncultured Butyricicoccus sp.
GACCGTGGGCGTCAGGCATATGCGTTTGCGGCGGGCACCAAAAAGCTGTATGATTTTCTGGATGACAACCCGCAGTGCGCGTCTGTACCGGTAGATTATACCAATGATGTTGGTGTCATTGCGCAGATTGACAATTTCATTTCGATTAACAATGCGGTAGATATTGATTTATATGGGCAGGTAAATGCGGAATCGGCTGGTATCAAGCAGATTTCAGGCACAGGCGGGCAGCTTGACTTTGTCATGGGGGCATATTTGTCCAAAGGCGGCAAAAGCTTTATTTGCCTGTCCTCAACCTTCAAGCAGAAAGATGGGACAGTTGCGTCCCGTATCCGTCCAACCTTGTCAAATGGTTCTATTGTTACGGATACCCGTTCTTCTGTGCATTATATTGTCACAGAATTTGGCATGGTTTGCTTAAAAGGCAAATCTTCTTGGGAACGTGCGGAAGCGTTAATTTCCATTGCACATCCAGATTTCCGGGAACAGCTCATTGCTGACGCGGAAAAAATGCACATTTGGAAGCGGTCAAATAAGCGTTAAAATCATAAAAAATAAATGCCTTTGCCAGCATAAAGGGTTGGCAAGGGCATTTTATTTGCGTAAAAACCGGGTATAATCTTGGTGGACAGGCATATACTAAGGGCGAGGTGATAACATGATGAACGAACCGATTTCCAGCCGGGAAGAAAACTTATATGATTGTGTGCAGAGTTTAATTTCTGCCGAACCGCGCGCTCGGGATTATTACTTGTCATTGGATGAACGGGAACAGGGCGAAGTTATCCTGCATGCGGACAGTGTATGTTCTTTTGAGCGAATGCAAAATTTTGTGCGCAATATGCGCGGCTGACATCCCGAAAAAAGCAGGAAATGACTGCGCATGGTTCCAAGGTATCACAGGGAACCATGCGCGTCTTTTTCAGCCAGCGTCAAAATCTGTTCCAGCAACACATCCGAGAATATCCCATCACTGGCAGGCAGCAGCCTGCCGGTTTGCCCCGCATGGGGCTGATAATCCAGGGCTTCCGGATAAAAGGCGAAATCGGCAGCGGCAAGCAGTGGGATATCGAACCGGCTGTCACCAGCCGCGATAACCGGCATCCCAGCAAACCGCGCCCGCAGGCGCTGTACAGCCCTGCCTTTGGTCAGGGCTTCCGGTAATACATAAACTTTCTGCCCGCCGGAATAGACCCGTTCTGGCGGCAGTACGGCGCATAGCCGTGCCATGGTTGCCGGGACATCACTGCTTTTTGTAAATACAAACAGCCCATCCACCCGCCGCACATCAAGGGTACGGTTTGGGTCAGCCGCGAGTATTTTTTCCGCGGTACATAAATCTGCTTCTGCGGGTGCGGCAAGCGCATTAGATTCCGCGAACCAATCCGCGTCAGGCAGCCCGTCAAGTAATAGACTGCCGCCATTGGATACCAGTGCAAACGCTGGTGTCCAATCCGGATGGAAACAAATCCGCTGATATTGTGCAATGGAACGGGTAGACACAGGAACAAAAACCGTTTTGTGATAGATTTCATCCAGCAGTTCCTGGGTATGCCGGGTCATAAATGATACAATACGCCCGTCATATAATTCCACGGGGATTTTATCCATGCCGATATCATGCCGGTGGGAATAAATTAAGGTATTGTCCAAATCGCAGGCAAATAAAAGCATAGGCGTGCGCCTCCCCTAAATAGATTCCGGCATAACTTACAGATAAAAGTAATAGAAACTGCATCAAGTTTTCGTTAGTTTATAAATGGAATATTGACCGTATCAGTCGAATTGCGCTCTGCGTTTTTATCATTTTGCTTAAAGCATTTTCAATATCAGCTTTGGGATATCCATTTTCTGAAGCATTTACAATGTAATCCGCTTCAATTAAAATCTGATAATCGAGCCCGTCAATATTTGAAAAGCTGTGATGATGACCAACCAGATAGGCGATACGGTTAATTTTTTCATGGCTTATTCCAGTGTCTTGCAAAAAGGCTTTAACAATTGGGACGCCTTCTTCTTCCTGATGTTTGCCATTGGTATTGCCATACTTTTCTCTGCATAGCGGACAGGCGATATCGTGTGTAATTGCAGCCACTTCAAGAATATACTGTGTTTCCGCGTCCAAATGCTCCATCTCGCCAATTGTCTTTGCGTATGTCCATACACGGATAAAATGATCAATATCATGGATATTGCCTTTGGAAAATTCAATCATCTTGGTTGTCATTTCTGCAATTGTCATTTATTTTACCCCCATAAATTCAGGTTTTTTAGTCATCTTATTATAAAACAGTACCCGCTGAAAAGCAACTGCTTCTCAGCGGGCATTTCGTTTATATTCTGCAAACGCGGGGCTGCTTTTTTATTACATTACTGTTTTTTCGGGGTAAGCAATTTGCGGATCACATCCACAGGGTACATTGTCAGTGCCATCAGGATAACCGCGAGCCAGCCTTTCAGCCCAAAGCGCTGGCAGCTGAAGATATCACCGATAACGCCGCCAACGCTGACCAAAACAACCTGTACAGCCATAATCACCAGCCACACATGGATAAATGTTTTATTTTCACCGATATGCTCAAACACATTAATGGTATCACTGCGCACATTCATGGCGTTGACCATGAAGGCAAATACAAACATACAGAAAAAGCCGGTATAGAATTGTGCATCGGTTGCGAAAAGTGTCCCAAAGAAGGGCACCTTAAACCAAATCAAGCTAAGCGCCAGCAGCCATGCACTCATAATGACAATTTGAATGCCCATCGGGCGGCTGATAATGCTTTCATCACGGCGGCGGGGTTTATCACGCATATATTTTTTAAGCGCAGGTTCACCTGCAAACATAATTGATGCCAAGCTGTCCATACAGAGGTTAATCCACAGCAAATGGGTAACTTTTAACGGGTCTTCAATGCCAAGGAAAGGACAAATTGCCGAAACGGCAACCGCTGCCAGGTTAATGACAAGCTGCATTTTGCAGAATTTCAGGATATTGATATACAAAGTACGCCCATACCAAATGGCGTTTTTAATCGAATTAAAGTTATCATCCAAAATAACCAGCTTACCGGCTTCTTTCGCAACTTCTGTACCGCTGCCCATCGCAAAGCCGACATCGGCACGTTTGAGGGCAGGCGAGTCATTCACGCCGTCGCCAGTCATACCGACAACCAGATTCATTTCTTGGCAAAGGCGAACCATACGGCTTTTATCGGTCGGCAGGGCGCGGGAAATCACACGAATACGCGGGATAATCGCTTTGACTTCATCATCAGACATTTCGCCAAGCTCAGAGGAAGTCAGCACCAAATCATTGCCGTCATGATAAAGCCCAGCTTCGCGGGCGATAGCAACCGCGGTTTCTTTGCGGTCGCCGGTAATCATAACAACTTGGATACCGGCTTGCTGCACTTCAAGGATTGCTTCGCGGGCTTCGGGGCGCACATCGTCGCGGATACCAACCAGCCCAATCAGCACCAAATCATCATTGATTTGGTCGCGCACCAGCCCGGAGCGGCTGTAACCAAATGCCAGCACACGCATAGCGCGGTTAGCAAGCTCATCAATTTTCTGATTCAGCACAGCTTCATCAATGGGCTTTTCTGTGCCGTCAGGCGCCAAATACAGTTTCGCTTTGGCAAGCAGGCGTTCAGGCGCGCCTTTATAATAAGTGCACTTATGCCCCGGCAAATATGCCTGGCTGAATTTATTTGCGCTGTTAAATTCCTGGTGTTCGCTGACTTCACAGTCATCCCG
>CAXHNU010000179.1:3859-5177 GCA_964017555.1 uncultured Butyricicoccus sp.
CGCATGGCTTTGGCGGTATCCTTCTTTTGGGATTCCTTTAATTTGCGGTAAGCGTTGTCATTGGCAACGCCGGTGCGTGCAGATACAAAGTTAACCAGCAGCACAGCGATGACCGTGCCCACTGGCTCATACCATTCGGTTTGCCCTGCAAGGAACATCCCAAACATAATCACCGCGATAACGCATAAAATGCGTATCATAGGGTCGGAAAAGCCCTCCAGGAATTGTTGCCAAAAGGTTTCCGGTTCTGCCTCAGGGATGGTGTTTGCACCATGCTTTTGCCGGCTGGCAGCCACTTCGGCATCTGTCAGCCCCTGAAAAAATTTTTTCACTTGAAATCCAACTTTCTGTATTTTTACAATTCATGGGGCAGGGAGGATTGCCCCCCTGCCCCATAGCAGCCAAAAGGGTTATTGGAAACGCGCAACCAGTTGAGGCAGCCCATCATCAGCGGTTGCCTGTCCAATGGCATTAAATTTCCACTCGCCGTTATGGCGGTAGACTTCGCCAAAAATCATGGCAGTCATATTGTCATAATTTTCGGACAGGTTATACCGACATAATTCGCTGTTATTGCGGGCGTCAACAATGCGGATAAAGCAGTTTTGGATCATGCCAAAATGCTGGCGGCGCTGTTTTGCCTGATAGATATTGACAACAAAAATAATTTTGTCATATTGGGCAGGCACTTTACCCAGCTCCACCGTAATCTGTTCGTCATCGCCTTCGCCCGCGCCGGTGAGGTTGTCGCCCATATGTTTCACCGCGCCTGAACCATGGGTCAGGTTGTTGAAGAAGATAACATCGGCGCCATTTTGTACTTTGCCGCCAATGCACAGGATAGCGGAAGCATCGCAGTCAATATCCTGCGGTTTGGGTGCAAAAAAGCCGCGGCTTTTTTTGACTTCATCCCAGCCAAGCCCAACAATGATTTTATTCAGCCCGGCATTATCTTTGGTAAGGCTGACTTTCTGTCCCTTTTGTAAACTTACAGCCATAATTTATGTTTCCTCCTGCGATTTTATTCAGTTTCAATGCCATAATTGGCGCAAAGCGCGGCAAGACCGCCTTGGAACCCGCTGCCAATCGCGTTGAATTTCCATTCGTCGCCATTGCGGTAAAGTTCACCGAACACAGCGGCGGTTTCAATCGAAAAATCCTCCCCCAAATCATAGCGGACAAGTTCTTCATTGGTGTCCGCGTTATAAATGCGCACAAAAGAATTGTTCACTTGTCCAAAGTTTTGGCGGCGGGTATCCGCTTCATAAATGGTGACAGTAAACGCGATTTTAGAGATATTCGCGGGCACTTTGGACAA
>CAXHNU010000180.1:0-5108 GCA_964017555.1 uncultured Butyricicoccus sp.
CGTTTCCTGTCCCGCATCAAGGATAAGTATGATTTCGCTGCACTCAACTCCCATCATTACGATTTCTTTGACCTCGACAAGGCAATGGATCTCGCTTGCAACCATAAGGATATTGCCCGCAAGGTTATGCTTACCTTTAAGGACTAAGTATCCCCCAAAACCTCATTTCTTTCCCATAATTCTACCTTCCTCATCGCATTTATATCATAAAAAGCCCTGCCTTCCGCTTTGCCAAAGGCAGGGCTTTTCCTTATTCATATCATCCGCCAACCAGCTTCCTGCATACAAACCAGCACTTCATGTGCCGTTTTGGCATCAACTGATTGTATGGTAATTTCCCGCCCATCCGGCGCCGATTGCACAGAACCTAACCCGCGAATCCGGTTTAACCGCTGATGTAATGCTGTACTATCTGGAAAACCTCTGCACTGAAAATGCAGTTCCAAATTGACACCCCATTTCCTTTTATGGTATATCCAAAGTATGCCCAACCCCTCCCCAATTTATAAATTACCCATGGACAATTTCCGCACAAACAATCCAGCCTGAGCAGCCTTCCCCTCTTTGGTGCCCAGGCGCATAGCGGTTGACTTAGGCGGGGAGATTTCGTATTATTATAATAGAATCGTTTTTCTTCTTTCGGAGGTCTTACCTACCATGACTACTATCTATTTTGCCCGCCATGGCACAACTGACTATAACCGCGCGGAACGTTTCCAAGGGACAACTGATATCCCCTTAAATGATTTGGGGCTTTTTCAAGCCGATTGCCTCGGCAAACGTTTCCAACCTATCCACTTGGATGCCGTCTATTCCAGCCCGCTGATTCGTGCCCAACAAACTGCACAAGGCATCTGTAAATATCATCCCGAATTATCCCCCACTTGTGTGTCCGATTTATGTGAACTCAATGGCGGTATCTTTGAAGGGCAGCCTATCCCAAACCTTATCGCATCCTATCCCGACCTCATGGAAGCTTTCCGGCATAAACCTGCCCAATTTGCCGCGCCAAGCGGCGAAACCGCTTATCAGGTCTATACCCGCATCCGTGCCGCTGTCCATCAGCTTATTGCCAGCCACCCAAATCAAACCATCGTAGTTGTATCCCATGGGTTTGCCCTGCTTACCTATCTTGGCACATTAACCCGCCCCTTTGAAGAACTGGAACCCTTGATCTTTGGTAATGCTGCGGTTGCCTGTGTCGAATATCATACCCCTGAACAATTCCATATTGTCTTTATGGATGATCAATCCCATTTGCCGCCAGAAAGCCGCTGGAACTCCCGCTTGTGGCCAAAAGGAAACCATTCTCCGGACGCTGTGAGGTGAATTTTATGCAGGAAAATAAAATGGGCGTCATGCCGGAAGGCAAACTACTCCTTTCCATGTCCCTGCCCGTTATGGGCTCTATGCTGATTAGTGCCCTTTATAATATCGTTGACAGTATGTTTGTTGCCCGCATCAGCGACAACGCCTTAAACGCCGTATCCTTAAGTTTTCCCATACAACTGCTGATGATTTCCTTAGCAACCGGCATTGGTGTTGGCTTAAATGTACTGCTTAGCCATGCGCTGGGTGCTGGTCAGCAGCAGCGCGCTGACAGTATTGCGACAAACAGCATTTTCCTATCATTTGTCTGCTGGATTGCTTTTGCCATACTTGGTCAGCTATTTTCCGCACCGTTCCTATCCCTTTTCACGGAAAATAAAGTCGTTCTGTCCATGGGTTTAGATTATCTGCGCATTTGCACCGGGTTTTCTGGCGGCGTTTTTTTATTGTTCACTGCCGAACGCTTAATGCAAGCCACTGGCAAAACGGTCTACCATATGTTAATCCAATGCCTTGGCGCTGGGCTGAATATCATCCTTGACCCGATTTTTATTTTTGGTTATTTTGGCTGCCCCGCATTCGGCGTTGCTGGCGCAGCCGCCGCAACCGTTATCGGGCAATGCGTTGCCGCTGCTGTCGGCTTGTGGCTAAACCATTTACTGAACCATGATATTCATTTATCCTTTCGCGGCTTCCGTCCAAACCGCGCCATTAACCTGGAAATCTGCCGTGTTGGCTTGCCTGCGGCACTCATCCAAGCGCTTTCCACCTTTATGGTTGCTGGCATGAATGCTATTTTAATGCCGCTTCATGCGGCGGCTGTCGGCTTTTTTGGCGTTTATTATAAACTGCAAAATTTCCTTTATATGCCGCTTTACGGCATGACCAATACACTTGTTCCCATTATTGGTTATAACCTCGGTGCAGGCAAGCCTGACCGTATCCGGCGGCTTGCCTGGCAAGCTGTGAAATTCTCCCTTGTTCTAATGGGCGCTGGCATGGTGCTGTTCCTTTTGTTCCCCCGCGCATTGCTTGGGCTATTTGGCAGCGAGGCTTTTTCCTATTCCGGTGGGCTTACCGCAATTCGTATCATTGCGCCATCTTTCCTGCCCGCAGGCGTGATTTTAACCTTTGCCGGTATGCTGCAAGGTTTAGGGCGCAGCGGCGAAGCCCTTTTATTATCCAGCCTGCGGCAAATCATTGTCCTATTGCCTGCCGCTTATCTGCTTGGGCAACAAAACCTTTCGGTTTTATGGATTGCTTTCCCTATTGCAGAGTTACTCTCTTTGCCCGCTGGCTTATGGCTTTGGCGGCGTGCCGCCAAAGCCTTGGCATAACATAATTTCTATCCTTTCAGCAGCTCCCTTTCCTCCAACAGCTCCCTTTTATCAATCTGCCCTTTGAGCACGAACGCCAAAAGCGCGGATAAAATCCTTGCCAGCACTGTACTCCACCAGATCATAACCTGCCCGCCAAACAAAGGCGGCAAAAACAACATAAATACAAACATCAAAACCGGTTCTATAAACGTCAAAATATAAGAAAACGTATTTTTATCCATTGCATAAAAACTTGCTGTTGTAATGCGGCTGACCGCAACAAACGGCACCGAAACCAAAAAGATTGGTATAATCTTTGCAATCTCTACATTCACTGTCGCTGATGTGCCAAACAATATGCCTAAATGCCCTTTGCCAACATACATCAGCACACAGCTAACCACAGACAGCAGCATCGCAAACCCATATGCAAATTTGCGCATTTTCCTAAGTTCATGGAAATCCCGTTCGCCATAACACTTGCTGATAAGCGGCTGACTGCCATCCCCAACGCCTTGCAAAACCAAATAAATAATGCAAATGACATATGCAATGCAGGCATAAGTTGCAATCGCTTGTTCCCCGCCATAAGCCACTGAAAACCGGTTAATAATCATCAGCGAAATATTCGGCGTCATGGCAAGCCCAAACGGTGCAATCCCGATTTTCAGGATGGATGCAAATACGGTTTTCCGCTGTGACGCTGGCAGGCTGAATGTCACCTGCCTTTTTTGCAGCAAATAGACAAGCGCCATCAGCATGGTTATCCCTTGCCCAATGATCGTTGCCAGTGCTGCGCCTGCCACGCCCTGTCCCAACACCCATACAAACCAATAATCCAGAATAATGTTGGTCACAAAGCCTGCTATCATTGCAGCCATGGCATAAAATGAACCGCCATGGTTGCGGATAAATGGCACAAGCCCTGTCCCAGTCACCTGAAGCCCTGCACCTAATGCAATTATCGCAATATATTCCTCGCCCAAAGCAAGCATTTCCCCGCTTGCTCCCAGCAGCATCAAAAGTTGCCGGTTCAAAGCAAATACCAAAAACGTAGAAAACACGCTGGCAATTGCCATCAGCCATAACGCGCCTGCTGCAAATTCGCTGGCGCGTTTTTCGTTTTTTCCTGCCTTATGAATTGCATAATAAATCGCGCCGCCCATGCCAATGCCTGTGCCCAGCGCCTGGATCACTGCAACAATGGGATAGGCAATATTCACCGCTGAAATGCCTACATCCCCCAAGCTGTTGCCAACAAAAAAACCATCAACAATCGCGTATACGCCTGACAACGCAAACGATAAAACCGATGGTATGACATATTGAAAAAATTTCTTGATATCACTTTGTTGTTTCATCATCTTTTTTGCCTCCTGCTTTGCCGAAAAGCGATACAAATAAAGCCATGCTGTCATTCATCTGTTTCATCTGCTCTATCCCCATTTTCCCAATCGCATATAACTCCACCTTCCGCAGTTCTGAAAGGATACCATCTGCATATTCGCTGCCCGCTGGCGTAAACCGGATCTGTTTATTCCGTTTATCCTCCTGCACAGGAACCATCTCTACAAACCCTTTCTGCTGCAATTCTTTGAGCACCATATTAACTGTTTGTTTGGGTATCAGCCACCTTTGGCTGATTTTCCTTTGTGTACAGTTCGCCCCGCCTTCATCAATGGCGGACAAAACCAGCAGGCTATTGATTGATAATCCATGCGCTTTTGCCCATTCACCATACACATAGTTGCATTCCTGCCATACCGCATAGTATTGGTTAAGCAGTTCCATCAAAATGGGATTGTTCTTCATAAAAATTTATCCTCCTTCATATTCGTCCAGTTCTGTACTATTTGTATTATAGTCCAAAACCGGACGAATTGTCAAGCTGGTAAAATTTTAATTTTTCAAAAACAGTCTGCTGGGCTTGTAATTTCCGCGAAAAAAGCATACAATGAATTTATCAAATCTATTATGCTGGAGGGTGATTCCAATGGATTCCGCATTTGAACAGATCACCAGTGATATCCTGGCAGACCCGCTTTTCCAAGAAACCCGTCATTTTGTCCATCACGGGGCAGAAAATTCCGTATATGACCATTCTGTTGCCACGGCACAAGCGGCTTATGCCATTGCACTGCGGCTGGGGCTAACCGAACCTGAAGTAGTTTCTGTCACCCGTGCAGCGCTGCTGCATGATTTCTTTGGCTATGACTGGCACAGTGACTGGTTTAAATCCTATCAGCAAGAATTTTCCGGCTGGCAGCGGTTACGGCATATGCACGCTTTTATTCATGGCGATATTGCCGCACAGCGTGCCCGGGCACATTTCCATTTATCTGACCGGCAATGCAGCGCGATTGCAAGCCATATGTTCCCATTATCTTTTTCTGTTCCCAAATCGAGTGAAGCCTGGATTATCACACTGGCAGACAAAATTGTTGCATCCCGCGAGATGGC
>CAXHNU010000181.1:0-5108 GCA_964017555.1 uncultured Butyricicoccus sp.
ACCGTCATCGGGCTGGTCAAATTGCTGTCCACGGTATAAGTAAACCCGGTCGGGCTGATAGATTTCAGCCGGAAATTGCAATCGTAGAACGCGTTCCAGCTTGCAGCAGTGGGCGCAGCATCCACGATGCAATCTGTTTCGCTTGCCGTACAGGCAGGGAACGTACCAGCAACCGAACCAGTAGCCCCGGCATTTGTCGCGGGAATGGTAGCGGTAAACACCTGCGGGACAAACCGATCAACATACCATTTATTCGCGGCATCCGCATCATATACAGGAACCTTCACACAATGGATCGAATGAAGCCCACTAAAAAACAAATCGCAATTCAACATAACCGGAACATTATAAATATTAAGGCAAGGTTCACCTCGTCCACTAGATGACTCTAAATTTCCATATTCATCAAGGGTACATGCAGCAATAGGGAAACCATTCACTCTTTGAATCGTTGCCGGCATGTTTGATATTTTTTCATCATCCTGACCATTCACTTCATGCCAACCATCATCACCATCAATTATCAGCTTTGCAACTTTATATCTCCCGCCAATCCGCACATCCCCGGTAATCACGCCGCCTGTCTTTAAAAGTGCGCCGAGCTGTTCCGCCGTAAGCTCATGCGGATTATCTTTATCGGCAATATGGTCATCTATTTTTTGTTGTATGCCCATATGGGCAACCGTGCTGGTATTATGGTTTTCCAGCGCAGTTTTGGCTTCCCCAGCCGCCCGCCGTATATCCTCATGCGCATCTGCCGCTGTATTATGCGCCGTCAGTTCGCCCCTGGTTGCGTAGTCCCCGCCAACAATTTCTTTTGCCCTGTCAGCTTCACTTTTTGCGCGTTCGGCTTCTGTTTGTGCTTTTGTGACTTCTGCCGCTGCCTGTTCGGCGCTGTTCGCCGCATCCGCCGCGCTGCGGCTTGCGCCTGCCGCCTGGTTCCCGGCGGCTGTGGCTGCATCCACTGCTATCCCGGCATAAAACCTGCTGTTGTCGCTGTTTTCGTTTACCCGTATTCCTGTACCGCCGGTCGCCCAACTTTTCGCAAGTGTCGCCTGTCCGGCAGCTTCGCTGGCGCTCCCTGCGGCGGCAGTCTGACTCGCGGCAGCATCCGTCTTGTGCTGCGCGGCATTCTGCGCACTTGCGGCGGCATTGCTTGCGGCGGTCTGGCATACGGTTTTCAGCGTGTCAAACCAGTTACGGAGCGTATTTCCCAGCATATTCAGTGTAATGCTTCCGGGTTTAATATCCGCCGTCACTGTATTGCCAACCACAGAAAATTTCACTGTTTCGCTGTCTGTAAATTCATTCGGCGTGAGGAATGCAGCCAGACTGGCGCGCTGTTCGGTACCATCCTCCAGGGTTAAAACAAAATCCTGCCCATCCAATTTGCAGGACATCGGCACCTTTTCCAACACAGTATCAATGATATGCACC
Organism: uncultured Butyricicoccus sp.; assembly: GCA_964017555.1. Lineage (GTDB taxonomy): Bacteria > Bacillota > Clostridia > Oscillospirales > Butyricicoccaceae > Butyricicoccus_B. Next base: position 1,438 of record CAXHNU010000181.1, read on the forward strand.
GTGCCACCCTGTTCTGTGATGGTAAATGTCCCAGTTTGCGCATTGAAGCTGATGCTTTTCACCATCCCGGCAACAGTCGTTTTATCCGCTTTGGTGCTCAATTTACTGTCCACATTTGCTGTAGTTTCCCGCAAATCAATCAATGCCTTGAGCGCCGCCAACATGGTTTGCACCGTCGTGCCACTCACGCCGCTTATTGCCCTCGTACCAATATTCCCCGCGCCGTCCGTGCTCAATAAATCATCAATCAGCCCATTCAGCGCGGGTTTTATCTGGTTCGTATTGGCATCAAATGCGGCTTTAAGCGCCGCCGCAGTCATTTTGGGTTTGTCGTCCAAGCTGGAAACCGGGAGTGTCCAGCCAGTAATTTTCCTTCCGGCAATGCTATTTTCCGCCCGAGTTGCAGCCATCATATTCACCGCCTTTTCTTTTTCGCATAATCATCCAGCGCATAATGCAGCGCGACAATATACACACCTGCACTTTCGTTGAGTGCTTTTCCCTTCAAAATGACCTGCATAAACTTAAATTTCTTAATCTTTTTCTTAAAAATGATTTGCTGTGTATCTGTGGTACTGAAGCTAAACCGCCCGAAATCGACATCCCAAAAATTAAACCGGTCTGTTTCAATGGTTTCCACGAATTGCCCTTCGGGGTCTTTCTCCGTCCGCAGATACAGGCTGCATCCGGCGCGGGTCATGCTTTTAAGCAATATACCATTACCACGTTTCAGCAAGGTTTTGTTTCTTGTCGGACTAACAAAAGCATCAAGTTTACTGCGCCATTCCCAATTGATCGCCTTGCCATCATCGGCATAAGCTTCCATCAGTCTTTCGCCATCTTCGTCCACCAAATCATCATTCAGCCTGCAAAGCCGTCCATCTTTTGTACCAAAATAAAGGTCTGTGCTTTCCACACCGAATGCACTAACGGGCATCCCTTCCCAGTAGTACCACTCATAGCCGCCCTTACTGCGTGCCTGGTTGGCATCAGCCACCCAAATATGGTCATCAATCGCAAGCAAATAATAGCCCTTCCAAACAGCGCTTACGGCATCTTTCAAGCTGGTTTCCTTCATCAGTTCGGTGTTGATGTGTTCACTTCTGCATTGCATATTGCGTTCTACCTGATTGATCCCATATGTGAGCACCGGTGCATAAACACCCTGCGGACTTAAAAAAAGTGGATCATCCCGTAAAACCTGCATCGAGAACCGCGCACAACCGCCAACACCGCTGACACCCTCTTTCAGTGGGAAAATTGCGGTACCTGTGGTACTGTCAATCTCCGCAGTATGGTGCCACACCGTGTTTTCCTGCCGATTATCCTCCTTGATTACCAGCAGTTCCCCCTGATATTTCAGGTAATTTGTTATGGCAAAACTGCTTGTCCCAACATTAATAAATTGCTGATCCGGGAAATATGTCGGGTCATTCAATCCACTGTACCATTCTGTCGCGGGTTCATCCGCATTTCCACTAAGGAACACCCTGGAGCCTGTATTCACCCCGAATGTAGTAAAAATTGTACATTTATTGATTTTATCAATTGCACCTTGTGTAGTTTTGGCAAACTGGATTGTCAAATTTGCCACACCACTAGCAGCAGGTGCGGCGGGTGCGGTCGAGAATGTGACCTTCCCATTTCCCGCATTAAAACTAATCCCGCTGGTAATTTCGGTATCATTCAGCCAAGCCTTTACGGTGCTGCCACTGTCAATAGATTGTGTATCAACAATAAAATCTTTTGCAGTTCCATTTGCAACAAAAGTATTTTTCCGCATTGGTGTCAAAAGGTTCACTTTTTCAAACGCCGTGCCACCTCCTGTGGGGCTGCATCCGATTGAAGTTGTCGGCACATAGGCAATATCCTGCACCTTTTTGGCGTGAATCCCATCATACCGGATAAATTCTTTGCCTGTGAGAATCCAAAGATCCCCGCCGAAATAAAGTCCATTGCTGATTTGGTCATTTAACCCGGAAAGCAGTGTAATTTCATCATAACCGCCCTGTGCATTTGCCACCAGCCGCACCAACCGCGAACCCACATGAACAATTTTTTGCTTGATTCCATCCAAAGTAAAAGGATAAATACTATTGACCCGTCCGCCGCCGCTGAATGTATGGATGGTACGCCAACCCACACGAACCTCCGGATATCCGCCACTATCTGAAATCATATTGACCATCTTGGGGCTTCTGCTATCATCAATCTGTGTCTGGTCAGTCGAAAGATCCAACCCGCGGAACCGCTGATAAACCTTGTAACCTTCCTGTTGCGCAGCGAAACTGGGTACATTCATCGGTTTCATATTCCGTTCACCTCCCATGGAATTAAAAGGGGCATTCTGCATCAGAACGCCCCAAAAAACCACACGAAAATTTTGTAACGTCCTTATTCGCCTACATCAGCAAAAACTGCCGGAGTTAAGTCGTTCAGTGCCGTTATGTATTTGTTATACTCAATGGCGCTTTCCGCCTGTTTGTTGCCGTCCTCCTGAAGCAGACCAACTTTCACGCCAAGCGGCAGTGCGGCGCGGCACAGCTTCTCATGAAACGGCAACATTTCATTGCTGTCCGCACTGTTATACAGCGGTATATCCTCCACCCGAAGCAATGTTTCACCATCCAGCCGCCGGAACTGATTTTCATAGTCCACAGCTTCCCCTAAAATCTGATTCAGAATATGGGGAAAACCTGCTTTCAAATCCTCATCATCGTCCGGGGTTTCAAAAATGAGCGCGCAGCTCATTTCATAAAGCTGCCGAACGGTCATGAACCGCCACCAAGTGAAGCAACATCAACAGTTAAAACCTCGCTGCTGAATTTCTTATCAGTTTTATCGAACCCAACAGCTTTAATCACTGCCGCATCCCCAGCATCAAAAGCCTTGCTGTAGATTTCCGCGTGCATAGAGAACCGCGGATCACTGCCATCGGTGGTATATTTGATTTCGCCAGCACCGGCGCAAGTGAGAGTAACCGCCGATTTTGTGCCGCCAGCGGTAACAGCGGGCAGCTTCTCACTTGCTTTGACAATGCCGACAACACCAGCCGCTTTTTCGCCCAGGACAAACGCATCATAGTAGTGCCGTGCTTCTACGAGTGCGCCAGAAAGTCCCGGAGGGTCACGGTGGATTTTGGTTTCGCTGATTTTATAGGGCATTGCCACCGCTGGCGCATAAACGCCAAGTGCATAGCAATTTTCCGGCAGATACCCAGACGGCACTTTGATTACAGTGAAGCCGAAAAGTTCACCAACTTGCCCTTTGCTAACAGATTTCACACCCAATTGTTCCAGCTTCAAAAATTCATCGCTTGTCGCAATGAGTTTGAAAATAGAAGTTGGCACATAAACAAACCGCTGACTGTCCGGCACAAGAGCATTATCAAAAGCCTCCTGCAAATCGGCAAACATACTAATCACATCAGCTTTGTTTGTCTTGTTTGGCTCATTGGAAACGGTTAAAGTCTTACCAAATTTGACAAACCGCCGGAACGCGTAACGGTCAGCCGCAGGAGTAGAAACCTGCCGGAGCTGCATTTTCAGCCACTTCCCAGCTTTACCCTCAATCACCTGATCGCTCTCGTCGCCCTTGTCGACAATCCCATTAAACGCCTTATCCTGCGTCATGGTATATTCCATCACAGTATCCTGGATATCCGCAGGTTC
>CAXHNU010000182.1:0-3058 GCA_964017555.1 uncultured Butyricicoccus sp.
ATTCCGCAACATCCACTTCAATCGCTGTCGGCGCACCAAAAGAAAGCCCATTACGCATTGCTTTTTCAACTGCTTGCAGCACTGGCGCATAACTATGCCCAAGAATCAACGGTCCCCAAGAACCAACAAAATCAATATATTCTTTGCCGTCTAAATCCCAAATACGGCATCCTTTGCCCTTAGTGATAAATGGCGGCGTGCCGCCAACTGCCCGGAATGCGCGCACTGGGGAATTTACTCCGCCTGGCAATACGCGCTTTGCGCGTTCAAAAATTGCTTCTGATGCTCTCATTAACCAATATCCCCTTTCCGGATTGCCTCTGCCAGTTCACAGGCATAATATGTAATCAGGATATCTGCGCCTGCGCGATACATACAAACTGCACTTTCACACATTATCCCATATTCATCCACAAGACCTGCTTTCGCAGCACTTTTTATCATCGCATATTCACCAGAAACCGCATAGCAGGCAATTGGCAAATCAAACCGTTGCCGCGCCTCGCGCACTAAATCTAAATAAGCAAGTGCAGGCTTAACCATCAAAATATCTGCGCCTTCCTGCACATCTAATGCACATTCGCGCATCGCTTCCCGTCCATTGTGCGGGTCCATCTGATAGGAACGGCGGTCACCAAAAGATGGCGCCGACCCAGCCGCTTCACGAAATGGACCATAAAAATATGATGCAAACTTTGCGGAATACGCCATAATAGGGATGTTTTGAAATCCATTTTCATCAAGTATCTGACGGATTGCGGCAACTCGTCCATCCATCATATCACTTGGTGCAACCATATCCGCGCCAGCCTGCGCATGGCTTAATGCTGTCTTTGCAAGCACTTCCAATGTTTTGTCATTATCGACATCATGCCCACACAAGATGCCACAATGCCCATGGCTGGTATATTCGCACATACAAACATCTGTAATGATATACATATTCGGGTCAAGTTCCCGTATTTTCCGGATGCCTTGCTGTACAATCCCATTTTCTGCCCAAGCGCCAGAACCACATTCATCCTTTTCTACAGGCAGCCCAAACAAAATAACACGTGATACGCCATATTGATGAGCACGGTCTACCATACGATAAAGCTGGTCTGGGCTGTAGTGATACTGCCCTGGCAGTGATTCAATTTCCTGATAAATCCCTTTACCTTCCGCAACAAAAATTGGCCATATCAAACTATCTGGGGAAATACGGGTTTGCCGCACCAAACGGCGCAAATTATCTGACGTACGCAAGCGGCGCGGGCGAATGCTGTCTTGAAACATCGTTTTATTCCTCCATTAGTGCATCAATCATTGCCTGAATTGACGCTTTTTTTGCAATTTTCACATGCATCCCATATTTTTTTGCAGCAAATGCCGTTTGCTGCCCAATGCACAATGCTGTAAATGCTGTGAAATCTATGCCCGCCGCTGCGCGGGCAAACCCTTTCACAGTGGATGCACTGGTAAATGTTACAACATCTATTTTTCTGCCACACAAGCAGTTTTCCTGTTCTGTGCGATATATTGTACGGTATGTTGGGATATCCGCAAACGGAATGCCTGCCGCTGACAATTTTTCAGGCACTTCTGCAGAAGCCTGTTCCGCACGCAGCAGCAATACTTTTTCCGCAGGTTTCAAAGCTGCCAGCAAACGATCTGCTAAATGGGTGCTGTCCCAGACTTCCGGCATTAAATCAGCCGATATGCCATACGTTTCAAGTTCCTTTTTCGTGCCTGCTCCAATGACCGCAAATTTGCAGCCCCAAAAAACACGTAAATCCTTTCCAATCTGTTTGAGCATATGCACCATCGCATGGACACCAGCAGGGCTAGTCAGCACAATCCATTGGTATGATTCCATAAGTGCATCCTGTAACTTTTGCGTATCTTCAATCTCCACCGTTTCAATGCAGGGATATTCTATTACATCCGCACCAAGGGCACGCAATTTATCAGATAATGTACCTGCGCGTTGCCGCGGACGGGTAACCACAATGGTTTTTCCATGTAACGGCAATGGTGTAAACCAATCCAATTGTTCAGACAATGAGCAAACACGTCCAACCACAATCAGTGCTGGGCTTTTCAGCCCTGCGGCACGCACTTGCTCAGGCAGCGCCGCAACATCTGCAACGACTTTACGCTGATTGCCGCGCGTCCCATTTTCAATCACTGCGGCTGGCGTATCCGCTGGGATGCCTGCGGCAAGCAAGCCACTGCAAACCATTTCCAGCGCCGTCAGCCCCATTAAAAAGACCAATGTTGCATTCAGCCGGACAAGGCTTTCAAAATCAATATCCGGTTTTTTCCCTGCCCGTGCGTGTGCGGTGATAATATGCACTGAAGAACAATAATCCCGATGGGTTACTGGGATACCTGCATAAGCTGGCACAGCCAATGCGCTGGTCACACCTGGCACAACCTCAAACGGCACCCCATGTTCCAACAAATATTCGCATTCTTCCCCGCCGCGCCCAAACAAAAAACAATCCCCGCCTTTCAGCCGGACAACGTGGTTGCCTTGCTGTGCTAACTCCACCAAAATCGCATTGATCTGATTTTGCGGCACTGGATGATGATTATTTTCCTTGCCAACATTGACACGTTTTGCACTTTGCGGAATCAAGTTTAGAATATCGCTGCTGACCAGCCGGTCAAATACAACCGCATCCGCCTGTGCAATGGCTTGCGCGCCTTTTAACGTCAGCAAATCACACCCACCTGGTCCCGCGCCGACCAGCGTCACCTTTCCAGTTTTCATGGCATTCCCGCCTTTCTGCGTCTATACTGCCGCATCCCTTTATTTTTAATACGTCATCCCAAAAGGATTCAACCTTTTCAGGGAATCTCTATACTTATTGGTTCTCCTGGATATCTTCATCTTGCGCATCTGTATCGTTCGGGATAACCATCCCAGCATCATTTAGCATACAAAGCATATCCTTTGCCACACGTTTCCCAAGTTCTTCTGCCTCACCAAACGGCGCGGAAGATGAAGCATAACAGACATAATTTTTTTCTTCGATAGCATACATTGCACACAAAAGGATTGACAAATCAT
>CAXHNU010000182.1:3158-5100 GCA_964017555.1 uncultured Butyricicoccus sp.
CGCGGAAGATGAAGCATAACAGACATAATTTTTTTCTTCGATAGCATACATTGCACACAAAAGGATTGACAAATCATGTTCTATTCTTGCATATGCTGCAATTGGTGCAAAACATCCGCCACCCATTGCGCGGACAAACGCGCGCTCTGCTATCGCACAGCTGTGAATTTCCGGATGGTCAACCCTTTCGAGCCATTCGGGCTGGTAATCCTTTCTGCCTTGTAAGGCTAAAATCCCCTGTCCAGCCGCCGGAAGGATTTCTTCAATCGTGAAATACCGGCTGATACGGTCTTTCAGTCCGAGCCGGTGCAACCCAGCAGCAGCCAATACCAATGCACCAAATTCCCCGCTGTTATCCAGCTTATTCAAGCGGGTAAGCAGATTCCCACGTATTGGCTTAATCTCTGTATGTGGGAATAACCGTTTGAGCTGTATCCGCCGCCTGGCACTGGAACAGCCAATCGGTTTGGTCAAATCATGTTCTGTGGTTCCTTTAGGCAACACAAGCACATCCCGTGCATCTTCACGCACTGGGAACGCAAGCAATGGCAACTCTTTTGGCAAATCCATTGGCACATCTTTCAAACTGTGGACGGTAAAATCCACCCGCTTATCTATCAAGGCTTGATCCAATTCTTTGACAAACAAACCTTTACCGCCAACTTTATCAAGGGTTTTGTCTAAAACCATATCGCCTGTTGTTTTCATGGTAATCAGTTCAGTGGGTCTGGTAATCAGCTCCATGACCTGCTGCGCCTGCTTTACTGCCAATTCGCTGTCCCGACTACCGATTTTAATATTATCTTCTTTAAACGCCATGTCTATTTTCATATTATCCATTGCTGCTCCCTTCCAAGAGTACCCGGATCTGCTTTGCTGCTGTGGAAACCGCATGGTGCTTGGTGCCATCTGAAACCAGCCCTGCAACAAGCCCATTGCCTTCACAAACTGCCGGAAAGAAAAATGTACTTTCTGCTGCACAGTCCGCCACGCTGACAGGGATATTTCGGCTGGCGCAAAGTATACTGATCGTATGGTTCACTTCACGATTATCTGTTGCCGCAACCGCAAGAAAAACGCCTTCCAAATCACTTTGCTGAAAGCCGCGTGGCAAATAAACGGTATGATGGATATCGCAGCGTTTTTCTGGCGCAACAAGTATGACCTCCGCACCAAAGCGCTGCAGCACCTGAACACGCCGCGCCGCAATCTGCCCTGCTCCTGCCACCAGCACTTTTTTGCCTGCAAGAGAGATAAAAAGCGGGAACCGCGGTATGGGTTTCAACCCAAGACGGTCTGCAAGATACTGCTTTACCTGCTGTAAAGGCATACCGCTTTCATCTGTTGGACGTGCAATCATCAATACAGTTGCTCCTGTTTCCCGCGCAGCACTTAGTTTTTCCGCAAAACCACCCATATCCCCCGTATCTTTTGTCACAAGGATTTTTGCACCAATCTGCTGCAAAAGCGCGACATTCATCGCATGGGAAAATGGCCCCTGCATCGCAAAGATATGCGCACCCGGAAAGCCTAGTGTTTCACATTTTTGCAAAACGGAAGCGGACGGCAGAACACGTGGATATAACCGCGCTGCATAATCCGGAACTGCAGTATAAGCTTCTAATTCCTTGCTGCCTGTAGTCAGCAATGCTTTGCCCGTATGAGCAGACAGCCATGCCACTGCAACGGCTGTATCCGGCACAGAAACGACATCTTCTGCGGCAATGCGTGGACGCAGCAGCCGTAAGTATTCCGCGCCAGACTGCGCGCAAGCTGTCCGGATATTTGCTGTTACCTGGCTGGCATATGGATGAGTTGCATCCACTACCAGGGTTTCTGCTGAAAAATGCCCTGCCATTTCTGGGATGGCAAGCCGCCCTTGATGCACTGTAATGCCCGGCATCGGTTCCATCACAGCTTGTCCATATTCTGTTGCAACAAA
>CAXHNU010000183.1:0-5066 GCA_964017555.1 uncultured Butyricicoccus sp.
GAACGGTTCCAGGCACGGGAGAAAAAGGTTCAGAAGATGGGCCGGGACGGTCTGGTGGAGCAGAACCGCGCCACCGGCGAGGAAAAGCGCGTCAGCCAGCGGACGGCGGATGCCGCCTTTCACCGCGCCCGCCCCATTGAACGGGAGGATATCCGCCGTCCGGCAATACGGGGCGCAGATACCGGTCAAAAACGGAAACAGCCCCGCCCTGCGCCGGAAACGGCGCCAGAACAGACGGAACCGTTGCTTACGCCGGAATATCAGGCAGGCAGCACAGCCGAACCGCCGCCCGATGCTTCGGCATCCATGCGCGGCGCGGTGGATATGCCGTTACTGGATGCGCCTGCCGCCGAAGAACCCACTCCCGCGCCGGTGAGGAAACACCCCAAAAAGAGGGGGAAAAAGGGCAAACAGAAGCAAAGCACGAAATTCGTGGAACACGCTGCCCGACCGGACAGCGAAGAAAAATCTGCTATGCGCGGCACAGACAGCTCTATCGCACCAAAACAGCGCACCACTGAGGGCGGCTCCCGACTGCAATTTGACAAAAAGGAAGAACCGGCTGACACCGCCGCCGACCATACAGCGGCAAACAAGCGGCAGGCGGCAAAATTGGCCGAACACGCCGCCAAGCCGGACAGCGAGGGAAAATCTGTCTATGCGCGGCGCAGACGACACACCCACCGCAAAACGGCGCATTTCCGAGGGCGGCTCCCGTTTGCAGTTTGACCCCAAAGAAGAATCGGCAGACACTACCGCCGACCGCACTGCGATAAAAAAGCGACAGGCATCGAAGCTGGCCGAACACGCCGCCAAGCCAGACAGCGTGGAAACATCTGCTATGCGCGGCGCAGACGGCGCACCCATCGCTAAACGGCGTATTTCTGAGGGCGGCTCCCGATTGCAGTTTGACAAAAACGAAGAACCGACTGACACCGCCGCCGACCGCACAGCACTAAAAAAGCGGCAGGCGGCAAAGCTGGCCGAACACGCCGCCAAACCGGAGAATGATGCAAAATCCGAGGGCAAACCAAAGTCCGAGGCAACCCGCCTGAAATTTGAGGACGCTCCCAAAGATACGGACACTTCCGGCGATACCGCGCCCGATGCGTCCACCCGCCAGCAAAAGAAATATGAAAAGGCCGTCCGCCGCACGGAACGCGCAGACCGCCGCGTAGAGCAGGCACAAATGAAGCTGCCCACCAAGCGCCGCCTGCGCATGGATCGCCAGCTTGACGAGAGCAGCGGAAAAATGAAACGGCGGCTCCATTTTGAGGAGGAAGTCCTGCCGGAGTACCGCAAGCCCTCCCTGCCCTCCCGTGCGGCTGGCGCGGCGAGAACGGCGGCAGTCCTAAAGATGCATGGCAAAATCCACGAATATGAGCGCGACAACGTGGCCTTGGAATCCGCCCACAAAACCGAATTGGTTGCCGAGCAGGGTGTGGGGCGCGTCCTGCGCTGGGAACGGAACCGCCGCCGCACCAAGCCCTACCGCGCTTTGCGGAAAGCACAGCAGAAAGCGGCACGGGAACACACCAACCTTGCATGGCAGACCGTCTTGCGGGACAACCCGGAACTGCAACGCAAAAATGCGCTGGCAAAGTGGATACAGAAACAGAAAATCAAGCGGAAATACGCCCAGGCCGCACACGAAGCCAAGCAGAGCGCAAAATTCACCCAAAATGTCCTGACCGCCACTGGCAAGATTGCCCGCGCCATCGCCCAATATGCGGCGGCGCACAAGGCGGTCTTTCTGGCGGTTGCGCTGCTGGCGCTGGTGGTGATGTTCTTTGCCACCGGCCTTACTTCCTGTACCGCCATGCTTTCCGGATTCCAGACCTCCTATATTTCCGCGTCCTACATGGCCGACGAGGAGGAAATCTGCCAGAGCGACCTTTACTACACCGAAAAGGAAACGGATTTGCAGCTTGACATTGACAAAACCGAGGAAAACCACCCAGGCTATGATGAATACCGCTACAACATCGGTGAAATCAGCCACAACCCCTATGAACTGCTGGGCTACCTCTCCACGGCGTTCAATGCCTTTACTTTTGCAGAGGTTCAGGCCGAGATTGACCGTATTTTTTCCGAACAGTACACCCTCACCCACGAAACGGTTGTGGAAACCCGGTTGGCGAATAATGATTAGTACAAAACAAAAAGGGCGGATAAAACCGTCCTTTTGTTATACTCTATACCATTTTTGCAACTATGTAAATAGTCATATAAATAAAAAAACCCCGTCCCTCTTGGCGGAGGACAGGGCTTTTAAGGAAATGTCCTGTGGCGGCTGAATGCCTTAGGACAATTACAGTATACCACAGATTTCGACCTTTGTGTGTCGAATTTTGTCGAACAGGGAAAATAATTTTTCATCCATCTAACTGCTATGCCTGTAATCAGCAAAGTTTTGAACCGTGTAAAATATCCGCTTATTATTCACCCAACGTTGAAGCTGACGGGTGATTTTCGGTGCAGTTGGGCGGTCGTAAATCATCACATAGGGGTCATAGCCCATTTGCCGCAGAGTATCTACCCGGTACAAGTCCTGTTCATGAGTGCTGCCGTAATTGGTTAAGACATAAACACGCCGCCTGCGGCTGCTTTTAATCGCGGTCAGTTCCAAAAAACGCTGGAAGTACCCGGTCAAATCCTCGTTTGGGTTGTCCCAGGCAAAATGCACCGCCTTGGTGCGTACCTGATTCAGCAGCGCCACATTGTTCGGTGTAATCAGCCGGATATCCAGCCCTTGCGAGAAATCCACCCATGCGCGGCTTTCAGCAAGCTGTAAAATCAGTGCTTCATGGTCAGGACAAGCAAGCAGGTTTGCATCCAGCAGCTTGATTTCCTTCTGCCCATCCCAAAACTCGGACAGGTCGGCAACTTTGCGGCTTCGCAGTCCCTCCTTGCCGCTGACAATGCAAAATCCACAGTTCCGCAGGCATCCGCGGCTCAAAAAGCCATAGGCAATACCAGAAAACTGCGGATATAAAGAATAATCGGGATATGTATGCTCTATTGCATCTGGAAGGTCAGGTCCTGGACCGTAGCCAGTGCCGCCGCAAATCATTTTGTCAGCATTAGTGACGGTGATTGTGTCCTTGGAGTAGGTATCTGTAAATACACGGCTTTTGTAAACAAGGTCATAATGATTTTGAGGATTCCACCACTCTACCTGATCACCCTGCGCCTTATGGTACGCGGATAATTTCATCAGGCACAGGTTAGGGAAGTTGTGAGAGTCCACATCAATCAGTCCGATTTTGATGGGCATATTATTCTCCATACAGCCCGGCACGGTCATTGACAACAAAGACTTTGAGCGCATCTTCACTAAGATTATGCGCGCCATCATTATCGCCTTTCAGCAAACCTTTCCGAACCAGTTTAGCAATCGTGGGTTTTGCCCAATCGGGCATATCATCATAATACTTGTATCTCATTTCAATTTCCTCCTCTGTTTTCATTGCACGTTTGATACGCGGCAATAGATTTTTCAAGAAAGCATCTCTGGTGTTGCCGCCAAAGAAAGCCGTACCGGGGCAGGTCTTAGCACTCTTAGCGGGATGATAATCACCTAATGCCTGTCCTTTTGCTGTCCACCATGCGTGATAAGTAATTGCCGTTTCCGGCTCCAACCCAAACACCTTGCATAATGCCGCCACAAGGGTAATAATCGCATCTGCCTGTTCAGCGGTCATGACATCTTGTTCGGCATCGAAATTCCCGAAATTCTCAATGCAAATCGCGCCGGTGTTTGCGCCTTTAATGCCTGCGGGATTTTGTTCAAGGCTTCTGCCGGTCAGGATTAACCCATCCGGGAACACTGTGAAATGCTGCGCGATATCGTTAAAACCGCGTACCAGATGGCTTTGCCGCATGGATGCCTGTCTTGTGGCATGGTTCCTGCCATCAAAATGCTTGTACGCTGGTGACCAGGTATGATGCAGCTGCACCAGCCGGATTTTCCGTTTCGGCATATGTGCCATTAAAAAAGATTCCGCTTCATCTGGCTGGAGCATTAAAAAGCCGTTATTTGCCATCATTTTCATCACCCAAAACAACATCTTCCATAACAGCTCTTGTTTCCAGCGCAGCAAGATAATCTGCCATGGCTTTCATTTGCCAATTATATGTACGCCGTGGGCAGGTCGGTGTAAATGGCAATTCGCCTTTGTCCCATTTTTTAATCATTGCGGTCAGCTTTTCAAGGCGGATTTTAAGCTGATAATACTCAGCCTGAAACCGTTCTTTGTAGTCCGCGCTTTTCATCATTTCGATGGTATCTGCCAATTCCATTGATTTCGCTGCCATCTTATTCACCCTCCTGATTTTTCCCTTGAAGCTGCGCCAGTGCTTTGCGCATGGGTTCCGGATACGGTACGCCCATTAGCCCGGCATTCTCCATAATACTAATTGCTTCGTTTGCTATGTAAGCAAGCACAACGGCATCTTTGATAAATGTCGTGCCCATGGTGACATCCAGTCTTGCGGCAACCAGCACCACAAGCAGTGTCACACCTTTGCGCCAAAGTCCTTTCCACCCCTCGTGACTGTCTAGGCTGCCGCCTTTAGTCTTATCCGAGTTATGGAACACCCCGGCGACGATCAGCCCCATCACATAATCAATCATCATAAAGATAACAAGGGTAGACATCGCTCTGTCCCAGCCGCCATAAACAGCGCTGGCAACCGCGCGGATGCACCCTGCCGCCATCATCAAGGCGGCTTTTGCTTCGGTCATATGCTGCATTTTTATCGTCCTTTCGTGATTTTCAAGATATAAGCAGTCAGCAGAGGACTTGCATAATTTTTCATCACCTCCTTGACCGGTGAGCGGGAAGCAGGGGGAATTGCCCTGAAAAGGGCAACTCCAGCTTATAAAATTAAAATCCGGATATGTGTATCATCCAGCCGCGCCATGACGCGGTAAGGTGTACGGACTTCGGATTTGACGGCGATACCGCCTGTACCAACTTTACACCAGCCATTAACAACACAACTGCCGTCATCAACAGCAACCAGCTTGCCCATCATACCAACGGCATCCCATTCGGGGCGCT
>CAXHNU010000184.1:0-5018 GCA_964017555.1 uncultured Butyricicoccus sp.
TAGTCCGCAATCATGTTTTCAAAGGGCAGCATCCCATCGACATTCATATACCGTGTGCCGGTAATCAGGTTTTTTTCGTTGGCATTTTCCCCGGTGAGCTGGAACCCGATTAAATGGCAGCGGTTATATAAATACCGCCCATCGACAAAATCATAGGGCTTGTTCATCCAGCCGGAAGGCTTGACATTGCTGATGCTTTCCCGCTTTTCCGTCGGCATTAAATCCTGTCCGACATTGGCATAAGCTACGCCACAGCGATTCAGCGCGTCCAAATCGCTGTATTCCTCAAAAGATTCACTGGGCAGCTTGTTTAAATCAAAATCCGGTTGGTTGTCATTGATAACAACATAAGGTTCGCTGGAAAATTCTGGGATTGCATCCAATGCCGCAGAAGGCTTTTGGATGGCAATTTCACTGTCACACCCTGACATAATGACAACACTCATCAGCAGGGGGATCACTTTACTGAGTACATTCATGATGATACACTTCCTTTGTAATTTTTTCATGGGATTTGCCCGCAAACTCGGCGGTTTGCTGCAATACCCATTCTGGCGCGTCCAGCGGCAGCGTGAAATAAAAATCCGCCGGATACCGCCGGTTCCACTGATAAACAATCACTTGTTCCACCTGCCCCGCATAGGGCAGAGAATCCAGGTTTTCGATGAAACAAAATTCCCCCGCGCCTGCCTGGGCAAGGCAATCTTCCGCAACGGTAATCGGTGCGTCTGTGGGGAACTGTTTGGCGGAATACTCATTCATCCATAAAGTTTTGTCAGCAGATAATGCTAAAATATCCTCCCGGACAACAGCATCTTGACTTTGCCGCCGGTGGTTGAACAGCATCCCATGCTTTTCATCAAGACAAACAATTAAAACCATTGCGTTTTCCCTCATTTCATCTATTGTACGATATGTGCATGGCTGCCGCCATCGCGCCCTTTTGTCACAACAATTTGGGTGTCAATTCGTTCTTTCAAACGGGATACATGTGAGATAATCCCAATCAGGCGGTTCCCTTCACTTAATTCGCTGAGTACCCCAATTGCTTTTTGCAGGGATTCATCATCCAAAGACCCAAACCCTTCATCGACAAACATTGTGTCAAGCTGTATACCGCCTTTGACATCACTTGCCGCGGATTGTATCACATCAGATAAACCCAATGCCAAGGCTAAGGACGCCATAAAAGATTCCCCGCCGGAAAGGGTCTGCACTTTGCGGAATGTCCCATTGTAATGGTCAACAATCCCTAAATCCAAGCCGCTTTTCCGGTTGCCGGCGATTTCTTCGAGGTCTAAGCGACGCAGTTCATATTGTCCATTGGACATAATCATCAAACGGCGGCTTGCCGCATATAAAATCCGGTCAAAATATGCCCACTGGATATAGGTTTCTAATTCTACCCTGCCATTTGCTGTTTTATGCAGGCTGTTCATCCAGCGGAATCGTGCGGTCATATCCCGCAGGATGGTGCCTTTTTGCTGTAAAGTTTGCTGTATCTGCTGATTTGTAACCAGACGTGAAGTAATGGCATCCTTTTCGGCTTCTAAAGCGGTTTTTTGCTGCCTATTTTGTGCAATGACAGCATCAATCTGTTCCAAACTGCACGTGCGGATGGAAAGATCAATGGAAGCTAAGGACTTTTCTAATTCCTGTATACTGCCTTCGGTTAAGTGTTTTTGTTCAGCAAGTTGGTTTTGTTTTTGTTCGGCATCGGCTTTTTGCTTGTTATAATCGGCTATCTGCTGTTTGCGTGTTTTAAGCTGCTGTGCCGCCTGTGCCTGCCCAGGAAAAGATAATGTTTTCTTTTTTTCTGCAATCTGGGCGTTCAGTGCGGAACATGCAATGGATAATGTGTTTTGCTCTTGCTGCATTTTTGCGAGTGCATCGGTTTGCTGCTGCTGTTTTTGCTCCAGCTTTGGGATATTGGCACGCAGTTTTTGGGCGCGTTCGGCGCGCTTATCCGCCTGCGCCTGCATAGCGGTTGCACGCTGATAATCCGCCTTTTTTTGCTGCTGTATTTCCTCAATGAGATCTGTCGGCAAGCCCTCCAGGTGATCTGGCAATACTGTGCCGGATAATTCCTGCGCACGCTGTAAAAGATTTTCCCGCTGTTTTTTCACTTGCCCTCTTAATTCGCCTGCGGCGGCGCTTGCTTCTGCTTCTGCCTGCTGTGCCTTTTCCATGATGCGCTTTGCCTTTTCGACAGCCGCTTGGTCTGGCGCATTGGATGAAAGCGCGGCGGGCTGTGGGTGTTCCAATGCGCCGCAAACCGGGCAGGGCTGACCGTCTGCCAGCCCTGCGGCAAGGATTCCCGCTTGTTCATCCAAAAAGGCGCGGTTCATGCTGTTATATTGGTTGCCTGCCTTTTGGGCATTTTCAGAAGCTAGCAGATAGGCTTTCGCAGTTTTTTGATAGTCCTGATAAAGCTGCTGCCAACCCGTAAAATCTTCATGCAGCTTTTGCAGGCGGCGGATGATATCCGCTAAAATTTCCATTTCATGCTGTGCGTTGGCAGCATCCACTTCGGCGGATTTTAAGGTTTCCAGCTCGGCTTTTGCCTGTTTGCATTTTGTATCAAGCTGTTTGAGCTGCCCGTTTTGCAGGATGAGGGCTTGTTCCTGCTGGGCAAATGCCCGTTGTTTTGTGTTGTGTTCCGCAATAAGCTGTTCCAGCTCCGCATAATGCGGCAGTTCGGCTTCTAATCGGGCAATTTCCCCTTTTACCATTTCGATGGAAGATTCTGATGCTTTTAGCTGTGCAATCTGTGCCTGTGCCGCTTCAATCTGTGGGATGAGCGATTTTAACTTTTCCTGCTGCTGCTGTAATTTGCGTTTGTTTTGCTGACAGACTTTCACCTGTTCACGTTTGGCGGCTAACTTGCCAGCCGCTTCTTCTAAACCCTTTTGCTGCGCCGCAAGGGTTTGCCGCTGCGCAGTGTCGGCTTTAATGAGCTGCGCAAGAAACGCTTGCGCTTCGGTGGTATCTCCATCGAAAAGTTCTTGTACGCGGATCGTTTCCGCTGCTTCTGCCAAAGCGCTGCCCGCAGGGCAGCAGATTGCCTGCAATTGCTGGACGAGCTGTTCACGCAGGGCGTCCCGCTCTCGCTGTAATTGCAATGCGTCTGTACGCAGTCTGTCTTGTAATGCCCGGTAACGCCCGGTGTCAAAGATATTCCGCAGAATGCCAATGCGGCTTTCCCGGTCTGCTGTCAGCAGCTTGCGAAATTCCCCTTGGGCAATCATGGAAATCTGTACAAACTGACTGCGGCTAATGCCGGTTAATTCTGTTATGGCTTGGGTAACAATGCTTTGTCCATCCGCAATCAGTTTGGCTTCATGATAAAATTCTGCACGCGCTGGTTGGGTTGTAAGTCCATCGCCATTTTTTTTCGGGCGTTCCTGCTGTGGGCTGCGCCAAACGGTATAAGTTTTCCCTTTGCAGGAGAAAACCAGTTCGACAAAGGTTTCTGTGCCTAACAGGGCATATTTACTGCGGAATGTTTTGGCTTCACGTTCGCTGCCGCTGGCTTCGCCATATAGCGCATAAGTAATTGCATCAAAAATTGTGGTTTTGCCTGCGCCGGTGTCACCGGTGATGAGATATAACCCCTGACTGCCCAGTTTATCCATTTCCAGCACGGTTTTTCCCGCATATGACCCAAACGCGGAAAGGGTTAATGTAATTGGCCTCATAGCTGTCCCTCCCAAACTTCCGCAATGATATGGCTGAGATAAGCAGCTTGTTCTTCGGATATTGCGCTGTGAACCTGCTGTTCATAAAATTCTGCAAACAATTCCAGCGGATGCTGTTGCTTTTCCAGCGAAATACCCTGCCGCGGCAAGGCGTTGGCAATCTGATGCTTTTGATAATCCAGGTGCATCAGGTTTGGATATTTTTCACGCAGGCTGCGTGCCGCGTTTGGGATATCTGCGCCTTCATCGGTTAAAATCACATGCAAATAAGCATCTTGTGGGAATGGGAAACGCATATGCCGGAAATCATCATAACTGCCTGCCCATTCCACCATATCATGCAAAGGCGTCAGCGGGATGGTACGGATTTCAAGATTCGATTTTTCGTTCAGTTCGACTATTGTGACCGATTTTTTGTGATGGGCTTCGGAAAATGAATATTTAAGCGGTGTGCCGGCGTACCGGATATGCTCTTTGCCGACTTTTTGCGGGCCATGCAAATGCCCAAGCGCTACATAATCAAATCCATCAAAAACAGAACTGTCCACATTGTCACTGCCGCCGATGGATAATTCTTCGGAATCACAAGTCACCGCGCCGGTGACAAATTGATGTGTCATCAGCACATTGCGCCGGTCAGAACGAACCGGCATATGACGGATGGCACAGGCAACCGCATCGGTATAAGTTTCAATCTGTTCATCCGGGAAACACTGGCGCACATGGGCTGGTTTGATGAATGGCAGTAAATAGAAATCCACTGCGCCATATTCATCAGTCAAAGTAACCGGCTGGATATCTCCGCGATAAACAGGGGAAATATAAATCTTGCTTGCCTGCATCAAACGGCAGGCAAAAGCCAAACGTTCCGCGGAATCATGGTTGCCGCTGATGATAAAAACCGGGCATCCGGTTTTGGATATCTCCACCAGGAAATTGTCAAACACAGTGACGGCATCTGCTGGCGGGACAGAACGGTCATAAATATCGCCCGCAATCAAAACGGCATCCGGCTGCTGCTGCGTGATAATGTCCAGGATTTGTTGGAGTATATATTTTTGGTCTTCCAGCATTGGGAAGTTATTGACCCGCTTGCCCAAATGCAGGTCAGATAAATGGATTAGTTTCATAATGATGGTACCCTTCTTTGCATGAATGCGGTAAAATAGGCGCATTCAGCATTGTCTAATCCTGACTATTATATCATAACAATCGTGAAAAATGAAGTTTTTGCGGTATATTTTCCAGGGTATTTGAATGAGTAAACAAATCATGAACAGAAGGCAGAACGGACAATTTTATCCAGAAAGGACTCATCCA
>CAXHNU010000185.1:0-5003 GCA_964017555.1 uncultured Butyricicoccus sp.
AATCGGCGCAATTTCATGAAGTGAATCATTTGCAATCTGCAATTTCTTTTTGAGAATCTTGCACTTTTGACGTGCTGTCATTCCTGCACCTCTATTCTGATAATAACCTAAGTTTTAACTTTTGTCAATCAAATTTTTATTCATTTCTCATTTTCACAAATTACATGGTATCTTCCAATCCTGCCTAACCGCCGTTGACGCGAAATTGACGCCGAAATGCTATTGGATTTGACGCCAATCATATCCGCTAATTTTTTTACACTGTCTGACACCGCAACCGGCAGATATGGCGGGTTGGTATCATATGCAATATAAAGCCTGTTGTCATTCATTGTGGTACATCCTCTGTCAGTCCCAACAGCCAATCTGCACTGACGTCCAATACTTTGCAGATTGCGGCAAGTTCGCAAGCAGTTGGCATATTCGCTGCATCAGTTTCGTTTTCCTGTGGGATGCCGCCTATGGGTTTATCCCCCATAAGCTGTGTTATTTGCTTGTACACATCCGACTTTTTCAGGCAACGTTCCCGCATGATTTTCCAAATTCGTTCCGGCAAACAGCTTCCGGGAAGCTGGCGGAAAGCTTCCATTGCTTTTTGCTGTGCCTGCTGCTGTTTTGCCTGGCGTTCGGCTTCTCTTTCGGCGTGCTGCTCCGGTGTTTCATAATGCGCCGCTTCCCAGCAAACTTTTTTACATTGACTCTTTTCTGGGCATTCATGGCAGCAGGTGACTTCCTTGCCGCTTTCGCGGCATTTGGTTAAGGTTAAAACCTGATAATCGCTACAGGCAACTTCGATATATCTGCATGGGCATTGTTCTTTTGCCCAATCTGCGGATTGCCGCGCCGCATATTCCTGCACAGTATTTGCGGATACATACGCATTTTCGGCAATCTTTTTGGCAAAATGCGTTTGTCCTGTTTCATCCAGCCGCGCCAGTTCATAAGCCACACTGGCGGAGATTTTTTTATCTCTCAGCGCCTGCACTAATGGTGCTGACAGCCCTTTTTGAATGACTTTCATCCGCGCGATTTCGCTTTGCTTTTCCTGCGTGATTTCTGCCACCCGGTCACGCATTTTACCAGGTAAGTTATAACCTTTTTCTTTGAGGGATAACAACGCTTCTTCCGTGCGCCGGACGGCTTCCATCCGCGCGGCATAATCCAGTGTGCGTGATAGGGTGTTTGTTTGGATTAATGCAAGGGTTTCCAGTTCATTTTCCGCAGGTTTTGTGATGATACATGGTGCAGTGATCCGCCTTAGCGCTTGCAATGCTGCTTTCCGGCGATGCCCAGCAATTAAGATATAACCCATTTGCCCATCTTCCTGCGCGCCTGCCGCCATGACAACCAAAGGCTGCTGCAAGCCGACAAGTGCAATGCTGTCCATTAAATCCTGCACATCATCCACTGCAAAGAAATTATCTTCATGGTCAAAAATCAGATTTATGGGGATTTCCTCTATCTGCATGGTCTTTGGCATTTTCACACCTGCACTCATAATCGCGGCAAGGTCAAATTTGCCGCCTGTTGGCAGGTTTGGGATGCCATCTTTTAGCTTTTTCATTTACACACAACCTTCCTATGTGACAATCCGTCCGCCTACAATTTGCAGGCATTCCCGGATTTTGCGTTCCCCAAAAAGCGCTGGCGCATGATATTCCACCAAAATATACCGCCCTTTGGGATGCTGCCAAACAACAATGCCGGTTACTGTTTTTCCAGCCGTGCCAGGGAAGTCTGGGCGGAATGTAATTTGCTTTCCAAGTTTCATCCAGTAACCATCCCCGATATGGTTTGCTGTGCTGATGCAGGTGCTTTCATCCTCCTGTAATTGGGCATTTTTGTTTGGGGCATATAATCTATAAACCGCTGAAAACGTCCTTCAAAATCCATATCCGCATAACCAAGTTCGCCTTCTTTGTTCTTTGCAATTTTGATTCTGCGGTCACTGCGTGGGTTTGTTGGATCAGTCAGATACAACAAAATCACTGCGTCTGCATCCTGTTCTATCTGTCCGGATTCGCGCAGGCTGGACAGCGTAGGCGCTTTTTGTGATTCCCGCCCTTCTGGGCGTCCAAGCTGGCTAAGGGCAATCACGGTAATGCCATGCGCTTGTGCCAGCCGGTGTAATTCCATTGACATCCTGGACACAGCTTCGGTACGGTTGGAATTGCGTCCAGTTTCCCGCAAAAGCTGTAAATAATCAATCAAAATCACATCATATCGGGCGGAAAGGGTTGCCGCTTGGATATCCGCGGCGGAAAATCCCGCCGCCGGAATGATTTCCAGTTGGCGTTTGGCAAGTTCCTTTTGCCGCTGGACAAGTCTTGTATAATCTTTTTCCGGGATGCTTCGGGCTTTTATCGCACCAAAATCAATCATGCAGGTTTGGGCAATATACCGGTCATACAGTTCACCTGCACCGGTTTCCAAACTGAAAAATCCCACACGATGCTTGTCTGCAAGCGTATCTGCAATTTGCAGGGCAAAAGCTGTTTTGCCTGCTGATGGTCTGCCGCCAATAACCACGAAATGCCCCGGTGATGTGCGTAAATATTTGTCCAGCACACCGATGCCATACCGCAAATAGCCTGTCTTTTTGCTTTGCCGTTCATGGAAATCAATCAGCCCTTGCGCAATGGATATGGCAGATGTTTTCTTTTCGGTGGTTAGCTGCTGGGCATCGGCAAGGATCTGCCGCGCTTCGTCCACACTGACACAGCTGATCAGGCTGTTGCCTATATTCTGTAACTTATGTAACCGACAGCAATCCAGCATGACTTCAATATCCGCCTGCCAGCTTGCGGCAGTTGGTGTAACGTCTAAGATTTGCATGATAAAATCCCGGTAAATACCATCGCCTGCGGCATGGCAAACTGTAACAGCATCCACAGGTTCGCCGCTGAAAAATAACCCGCGTGCCGCTTCAAACACGTGTTTATATTCAGCGTCAATGAAATCCTCCGGTTTGACGCGGTCAAAGATTTCGCCGCATAACTTTGGTTCAACCAGCAAACAGCCAATGACTGCCGCCTGTGCGGAAATTTCGCGGTTATGTTCACTCATCCTGACACCAGCTTTCTTCAATCAGTTTGGGTTTATCCTGCTTTGGCGGGAAGTCACGCCGCAGCCAGTTAAGCAGGGTTGCGTAATGGTCTGCATACCGCTTGCCTTTGGAACGCATATACCCGGACAGCGCTTCAATTTCCCGCTGCACCTGCTCTGGCGAAAAACGGGCATTCAGCTTGTCAAGCTGGGCATCCGTCAAGTGGACGTTTTCAAATTCTCCATACATGGGCGTGCGCTCTCTTACTTGTGTTTCTACTTGGTTTTTATTTGTTCCTTTTATACATTCCACGGTTTGGTGAAATGTACATTCCACCGTTTGGGGGAATCCATTTCCCCGTTTGGTGAAATGCAATTCACCATTTGCGTAAATGCGTTCCACCGTTTCGGTAATGGTGAACCAGGTGGTTCTGTCACGGGCATTGGCGCTAAGTTTCGCGGTTTCAATCAGCCCTTTTTCCCGGCAGGAACGGATAACCCGTTCGATCTGGCGGCTTGTCCAGAATGGAAAAATCTTTTGTAAAGCTGCCACAGAATTGTATGTCCAGAACTTGCCGTCACGCTCGTTCCGGTTATTTGCAGCATTGGCACGCACCAGCATATACACATTGTGAACAAATACCGCTTCATCCACGCCAAATTGTGTGGCAAGGTCAATGTCAAATTGATATTGCATTTTCTACCCCTTTCAGAAAAGTGCCCAATTTGGACACGCCGCAACCAGCCTGCATGATTTCTGAAATTTTTTGCAGGTTTATGATTCGGCTTCTGCAATTTTTATAGAAGCAAGCAGTTCTTTTGCATCGGCTGCCATTGCCATAGATATGCTGCAAATGCGTTCTATTCGGCGGCATAGTCCTTTGTGGTTATATTCATCTTTGCTGATATCCTGACATAGATTCAGGATATGTAAGGCATCATTTGCAAGCCCTTGGATTTCAGATTTCATGGTATGCGCTCCTTTTATTTGGGATTTACATATACAATGGACAGGGTTTTTTGTTCCGCGGAAACCCTGTCAGAAACCGCATTGAGAACGCACCTATTGGCGTATAATTGCTTGCGCGGCATGGTCTGCGAAAAACTTTTTGGGGCGTGTGTGAAGCCCCTCAAGGCTTGCAAGCCGGGTGCGGCATTGACGCAGGGTTAAGCCCGTCACTGCGGCAACATCCGCATATGTAACAAATTCGCAGCCGCTTTGTTCTTGCAGCCGTTTTGCCAGTGTCCGATGGTCAGTTTTCTGCCTGTACATTTTTCACACCCCTTTCAACTTTGAACAGCCAGAAGGATTCATCTTCGGTGCAAACACCAAAATAATCGTCTGTCCGTGAGAAGTGTAATTCCAATCCATAATACTGACACAATGCAAGCTGATAGACTTGAAATTTACCAAGATGAATTTTGACATTTTGCCTTGCGTTGATAAGCTCATCAGATCCAGTTGGGAATGAGCCAGAAAGGATAAGTGCTGCATCCAAATGTACAACACATTTTTTCAGCGATTTACCGAAATCTGTTTTCAGAAATTTTTCTTTATTAAATATCAGTTTTCCCATTTGCGCATTGGCTTCCGCTTCCGGCTGCTGGGCGTCAATGTGCCCAGGGCAAAGCCCTAAACCGCCTTTGCTTTTCGGCAGGTGCCGGAACGCATCGCGATGGATGCAGCCCTGACGAGCGCAATTGCTGCAATCATAATTGTTATTCATTGGTACCCTCCGTTGTTCCAGCCAAAGCTATTGTTTCTTCGGCGTTTTCTGTTATTGACTTATCCAAAATGGTTGTGCGGTTAGCATAGAACCGTTCTTCGTGATGGCTTTCTATTTTGCGGATAACGCCAAGCAGCCGCTCCAGGCTGCGGATGGCTTTCTTTTCGTCCTCTGCCCATTTTGCAATCTGGTAAGTAAATTCCCATGTATCTTTTGCCTGCCTGCGCCGCC